>DASPZL010000326.1:0-17526 GCA_035636295.1 Paraburkholderia sp. | reverse complement strand
GTTGCGAGCCGGCTATTCGGCGGACTTGTCCGGCGCGGTCGCCACGCGTGCGGTTTGTCACTTCGACAACGCCTACTACCTGTCCGACGTCGACATCGTCGCGCTGTGCTGCAAGACCAACACGCAGTCGAATACCGCGTTCCGCGGCTTCGGCGGACCGCAAGGCGCGCTGGTGATGGAAGTGATGCTCGACAGCATCGCGCGTCAATTGAACCGCGATCCGCTCGACGTGCGCATTGCCAACTACTACGGCATCGGCGAACGCGATACGACGCCGTACGGACAACGCGTGGAAGACAACATCATCGCGCCGATCACCGACGAGCTGCTCGCAACCAGCGACTATCGCGCGCGCCGCGAAGCAATCGCCGCGTTCAACGCGAAGAGTCCGGTGCTCAAGCGCGGCCTCGCGTTTTCGCCAGTCAAGTTCGGCATCTCGTTCAACGTGCCGTTTCTGAATCAGGCCGGTGCACTGGTGCATGTGTACAAAGACGGTTCGGTGCTCGTCAATCACGGCGGCACCGAGATGGGCCAAGGGCTCAACACAAAGGTCGCGCAAGTGGTGGCGAACGAATTCGGCTTGCCGCTTTCGCGTGTGCGCGTGACGGCAACCGATACGTCGAAGGTCGCGAATACTTCAGCGACCGCGGCATCCACCGGCAGCGATCTGAACGGCAAAGCCGCTGAAGCCGCCGCCCGGACGATTCGCGCAAGGCTCGCGGAACTCGCGGCCAAACAACTCGGCGGCTCCGCGGACGCCGTGCAATTCGCCCACGGCGAAGTGTCGGTGAACGGCGGTGCGATGCCGTTCGAGCAACTGGTCGGCGCCGCGTATCTGGCGCGCGTGCAGTTGTGGTCGGACGGTTTCTACACGACGCCGAAAGTGCATTGGGATGCGAAAACGCTGACCGGTCACCCGTTTTATTATTTCGCGTACGGCGCGGCGGTGTCCGAGGTCGTGATCGACACACTGACCGGCGAATGGAAACTGGTACGCGCCGACATGCTGCACGACGCCGGCCAATCGATCAACCCGGCGATCGACATCGGTCAGGTGGAAGGCGGCTTCATTCAAGGCATGGGCTGGCTGACCACGGAAGAATTATGGTGGAACCGCGATGGCCGCCTGATGACGCACGCGCCGTCGACCTACAAGATTCCCGCTGTGAGCGACACGCCCGCCGCGTTCCATGTGCAGCTCTATCAGAACCGGAACGCCGAGCCAACCGTGTTCCGTTCCAAGGCCGTCGGCGAGCCGCCTTTGCTGCTGCCGTTCTCGGTGTTCCTCGCGATTCGCGACGCGATTGCGGCCGCGGTGCCGGGCGCGAAAAACGCACCGCCGCTGCGCGCGCCGGCTACGCCTGAAGCGATTCTCGACGCACTGGAAGCATTGCAAGCGCTCGCTGCAAACGAACACAGAACCGAGCCGGCGACAACCGACACGACAGCTTGATAGCCGATAGCAAGGCCCGGCGCGACACGAGCGCGTCACGCCACACTCAACCGGCCGCACGGACACCCCGAGCGGCCACGTACGGAGAACTGCCGGATGCAAGCCTGGCTACCTGACCTGCAACAACTGCTCGCGCACGGCGACGCCGCCGTGCTGGTGACGGTCGCGCGCGTCGAAGGTTCGGCGCCTCGCGGGGCCGGCACCAAGATGATCGTCACGCGCGATTCGGCCAAACACACGATCGGCGGCGGACACCTCGAATGGAAAGCCATCGAGACCGCGCGCCAGGTGTTGCGCGACGGCATGCGTTCGCCGCACATGCGCCGGCTCGAGCGTTTCGCACTCGGCCCGAGCCTCGGTCAATGCTGTGGCGGAGCCGTGATCCTCGCGTTCGAGCGCCTCGACATCGGCGACCTCGGCTGGATCACGTCGCTTGCGAAACGCGTGGCCGCCGGTCTTTCGACGGTGCGTAGCGTATCATTCGGCCCCGCACCGGATGCGGTGATGCTGTCCGACCCCGAGCCGGGTGTCGATGCCGCCGACTGTTTGCTGTGGGACGGCGCCGGTTTCGACGACAGCGGCGCGCTGCTCACCGAAACCATCGCGCCAGGCGACTTCGCGGTCGTGCTGTTCGGCGCCGGCCACGTGGGCGCCGCGCTGGTTCGCGTGCTGGCCACGCTGCCTTGCAACGTGCGCTGGGTCGACGAGCGCGACGCGCAGTTTCCCTCCGCGGAATCGTTGCACGCGCCGAACGTGAAGCTCGATCCGAACGACGCCCCCGACGAAGCCATCGACCAAGCCACACCGAACACGTACTTCATCGTGATGACGCACAACCATGCACGCGATCTCGACTTGGCCGAGCGCATCTTGCGGCGCGGCGACTTTGCGTTCTTCGGCATGATCGGCTCGCACAGCAAGCGCAAGCAGTTCGAGCATCGGCTCGCCGCGCGCGGCATCGACCCGTCGCGGATCGCGCGGATGAAGTGCCCGCTCGGCGTCGACGGTATCCTCGACAAGTCGCCGGAGATCATCGCGATCTCGGCGGCCGCGCAGCTGTTGCAGGCGGTCGAGACGAACGCGAGCACGCGTCACGCCACGCAAACGGTCTAACGCTAACGAACTCCTGAACCACCATGAAAACAACGACCGCCACCCCTGCATCGCTCGCTGAAAAAACCGCTCGCGCACCGAAGGCCGAGCTGCATATCCATATCGAAGGCTCGCTCGAACCCGAGCTGATCTTCGCGCTCGCCGAACGCAACGGCGTGAAGCTCGCCTATGACTCGATCGAAGCATTGCGCGCGGCGTATGCGTTCACCGACCTGCAATCGTTTCTCGACATCTATTACGCCGGCGCGAGCGTGCTGCTGCACGAGCAGGACTTCTACGACATGACCACGGCGTATGTCGAGCGGTGTCTCGCCGACAACGTGATTCACAGCGAAATTTTCTTCGACCCGCAGACGCACACCGAACGCGGCGTGCCGATCGCGACCGTCGTGGCCGGCATGGAACGCGCGCTCGCCGACGCGGAAAAGCGCGGCATGACGAGCAAGCTGATTCTGTGCTTCCTGCGCCATCTGTCCGAGGAAGACGCGCTCTCCACCTTCGAGGAAGCGCGGCCTTTATTCGAGCAGTACAAGCATCGCCTGATCGGCGTCGGCCTCGACTCGTCGGAGCGCGGCCATCCGCCTTCCAAGTTCGAGCGCGTCTTTGCGAAGGCACGCGCGCTCGGCCTGAAGCTCGTCGCGCATGCGGGCGAGGAAGGCCCGCCTTCGTATATCTACGAAGCGCTCGATCTGCTGAAAGTGGACCGGGTCGATCACGGCGTGCGCAGCATCGAGGATCCGGCGCTCGTCACGCGTCTCGCCGACACGCGCGTGGCGTTGACCGTATGTCCGCTGTCGAACCTGAAGCTCTGCGTGTTCGACGACCTGACCAGGCACACGCTGAAGGACCTGCTCGATAGCGGCGTCGCCGTGACCGTGAATTCCGACGATCCGGCCTACTTCGGCGGCTACGTGAACGCCAACTATTTCGCCACCATCGACGCGTTGAAGCTCAACGATGCCGAGGTCTACACGATCATCCGCAACGGCTTCGAAGCGTCGTTCGTCACGCCCGAGCAACGCAGCGAACTGATCGCGAAGCTCGACGCGCACTGGCATCAAAACGGCCCGTACTGACGGCGCCGATCAAGGCAGGCGGCGGCATGGGTTCTCTTCAGCGCCTGATGAAACCGCCGTCCGCGCAGTCCAGCTTTTCACAAATTCGGAGACGGTTTTCCCATGACTCAATCGGCTCAAGCGCTTAAAGCGGCTAAGGCGGCGCCCCAATCAGCATTCCGCGCCCAACTGCTGACCTTCAACGGCGATCCCGCGCGATCGTCCAACGCGGCGGTCTTCAACGAGGACGGCTTGCTGATCGTCGAAGACGGCCACGTCGTCGCGGCGGGCGCGTATGCGGCGCTCGCGCCGCAACTCGCGCCCGGCACGCAAGTGCTCGAGATGCGCGACAAGCTGATCGTGCCGGGTTTCATCGATACGCACATCCACTTTCCGCAGACGGACATGATTGCGTCGCCCGCGCCGGGGCTGTTGCCGTGGCTCGACACGTACACGTTCCCGACCGAGCGCCGCTTCAGCGATCCGGCTTATGCGCGCGACACGGCGGGCTTTTTCGTCGAGGAACTGCTGGCTTGCGGCACGACCACCGCACTCGTGTACTGCACGGTTCACAAGGAATCGGCGGATGCGCTCTTCACCGAAAGCGAAGCGCGCAATCTGCGCATGGTGGCGGGCAAGGTGCTGATGGACCGCAACTGTCCCGAGTTTCTGCGCGACACCGCGCAATCGGGCTATGACGACAGCGCCGAACTGATCGGCCGCTGGCATAACCGCGGCCGTCAGATGTATGCGCTCACGCCGCGTTTCGCGCCCACGTCGACCGAAGCGCAACTCGAAGCGTGCGGCACGCTCGCGCGCCGGCATCAAGACATCTTCATTCAAAGCCACGTCGCGGAAAACACCGACGAAGTGAAATGGGTCGCCAATCTGTTCCCAGGCCACCGCAGCTATCTGGACATCTACGATCACTACGGCCTGTTGCGCCGCCGCGCGGTGTACGGCCATTGCATCCACCTCGACGAGGAAGATCGCAAGCGCATGGCGCAAACCGGCACGGTCGCCTCGCACTGCCCGACCTCGAATCTGTTCCTCGGCAGTGGGCTGTTCGACTTCGACAAGGCCGATGAAGCGGGCATGCCGATCGCGCTCGCTACCGACGTCGGCGGCGGCACGTCGTTCTCGATGCTGCAAACAATGAACGAAGCGCACAAGGTCGCGCGTTTAGGCGGCCACCATCTGACGGCCACGCGCATGTTCTATCTCGCCACCGCGGGCGCGGCCGAAGCGCTCGATCTGGCGGACAAGGTCGGCACATTGAAGCCGAAGTCGGAAGCCGACTTCGTGGTGCTCGATCCGCAAGCAACGCCGCTGCTCGCGCGCCGCACGGCGCGCACCGAGTCGCTGGAAGAACTGCTGTTCGCATTCGCGCTGCTCGGCGACGATCGCGCGGTCTACGAAACGTATGCAGCAGGCAAGCGCGTGCATCGCCGGCACGACGTGCGTCAGCTTGCGCCGCGCGCGGCGAAGATCGCTGCCTGAAACTGGATCGCTTGCAGGTAAAAAAACGGCGCTTCGTTTCCGAAGCGCCGTTTTCATTTTCCCCTGCCGTGCAGCGCGATCAACGCTGCGTGCACACGTCATGCAACGCATTCAGGCGCCGCACCGGATCGGCCACATACGGATTCGATTCGTCCCATGCGTAACCCGCCAGCACCGCGCTGATCATGCGCCGGATCGACGGCGTCTGATCCGGATAGTAGATGATGTCCTGCAACTCGCCGGTATACCAGCGCTCCACGAACGCGCGGAACGTATCGATCCCCTTGCGTAATGGCACATCGTAATCGGCGGACCAGTCGACCGGTTCGCCGTCCAGTTGGCGGTTCAAGGTCTGCACCGCGAGATGCGCGGAGCGCAGCGCGATCGTGACGCCCGAGGAGAACACCGGGTCGAGAAACTCGCCCGCATTGCCGAGCAGCGCATAACCCGGCCCATGCAAGCGCTCGACGTTCGCCGCGTAGCCGCCGATCTGACGCACCGGCATCAGGAACGGCGCGCTGCCGATCAACCGGTTAAATGTCGGCTCCTGCTGGATCAACGCGCGCAGTTTGGCTTCGCGCTCCGCCTCCGACACATCCAGAAAGCTGGACTCCGCCACACATCCTACCGACGAACGGCCGCCCGCCAAGGGAATCATCCAGAACCAAACATCACGGCGCTCAGGATGCGTCGCGACGCAGATCTTGTTGCGGTCGGTCGCACCGGCCGGAATGCCGTCACGCACATGCGTGAAGATCGCGGCGCGCGTCGGCATCCCGGTGGGCGCTTCGAGGTTCAGCAAGCGCGGCAGCACGCGGCCAAAGCCGCTCGCGTCCAACACGAAACGCGCTTCGACCTGATACGCGTGATCGGCTTCATCGACCACATCGACGAGCGGCGTCGCGCCGGTGTGCATCGCGCGCACCGTGTGGCCGAAGCGCACGTCGGCGCCTTGCCTCGCCGCGCAGCGAATCAGAATGTCGTCGAACACCGCGCGTTCGACCTGATACGTGGTGCCCCATCCCGGCGAATGCTTGTCGCGGAAGTCGAACGACGACGACTGATCGCGGTAGACGAAATGCGCGCCGTTCTTGTACTGGAAACCGGCTTCGACCACCGCCTGCAGCATGCCGGCTTCTTCGAGGTAGGCCATGCTTTGCGGCAGCAGGCTCTCGCCGATCGAGAAGCGCGGAAAGTGCTGGCGCTCGAGCACCAGCACCGAGCGGCCCGCTTTGCGCAGAAGCGCCGCCGCGACAGCGCCCGCCGGACCGGCGCCGATGATGGCGACGTCTGCGGTCGTGCGCTTTGACGAATGTGTATCCAAATTAACCTCAATCATGTACTTGCCCCGAACAGCATTACGCTACATCCTTACTTCTCGTTACAATTGCGCGTCGGCTGTAAGAACAATATCTCGCCGGGGAGCCCAGCGTGTCGCCATCCGAAACATCCAGCGTGTCTTTCGTGCCGGAAACGGCCTTCGGGATCTGGTTCCTGCGTACCCATACGTGGGAACATCATGTCTTGCGGGTCGCGATCAACGACCTCAAACGCCTGATCGATGCGCTCTTGCCCACGGCGCCGGTGATCGTCGACGTCGGTTGCGGGCAAGGCATATCGTTTCGCCTGCTCGCCGACGCGTTCAAGCCGCGGCGCATCGTCGGCATCGACTTTCATGAGCCGTCGCTGGCGCTCGCCGCCAATGCGGCCAATGCGTGCCGCGACAAGCTCGCCGATATCGAACTGCTGCACGGCGACTGCGCTCAGTTGCCGTTGCCCGACGCAAGCGCCGATATCGTGTTCTGCCATCAAACCTTCCACCATCTCGTCGAGCAGGACCGCGCGCTCGCCGAGTTCCGCCGCGTGCTGAAGCCGGGCGGCATTCTGCTGTTCGCCGAATCCACCGACGCGTACATTAAGTCGTGGGTGATCCGGCTGCTGTTCCGTCATCCGATGCAGGTGCAAAAAAGCGCCGAAGGCTACCTCGATATGATTCGCCGCGGCGGCTTTTCGTTTGACCAACGCAACGTTTCAATGCCCTATCTCTGGTGGAGCCGTGCGAAAGATTTCGGCCTGCTCGAACGTCTTGGCCTGTACCGTCCGCAGCCTGGCAAGCGTCGCGAGACGCTGGTCAATGTGGCGGCGGTCAAGGCCGATTAACGCGTTCCCTAAAGCCCACGGCGGAGCCCCGTTAAAAACCGTTAGAACGTCTTATAAGGCGGTGGCTCGCCACCGCCTTCCTTCATCGACCTGCGCTTATTTGCGCAAGGTCACCACGTCGCCCTTCAATGCGACGCCTGCGATCACCGCACCCGCGCCGCACGTGAACTCGGTCGCGCTCTCACGCACTTCGTTCTTGTAGTTACTCTTGATGTTAATCACCGCGTTGCCGCCTTCCTTGCGCGCGCGTTCCTGCAACTCGATCACAGCCGACAAAAACACGTGCTGGCAAGCCGCCGCGTCGCTCTTGCCGAACGCGTTGGTCTTCTTGTTGGTGGCGAATTCGCCGATCGTCTTCACGACGGCCGGGTGCCGCTGACCCGCGAAATACAGCGCGATGTCGTCGCTGACCTTGCCCGGCTCGCTTTGCAGCGCCTGATCGACCGGATAGTTGCCGACCGAGTCGCGGGCAAAAGCCGGCGCGGTGCCCAGCATGGCGAAAGAAGCGAACAGCGCGGCACACATCAGATGGCGTTTCATTGAGGCTCCTTGGTGGTTGTTGTTGCTCAAGTGAGTTCTGTTTTTGATTCGGCTCAGTTCGCTTCCAGCACGACGAGACGGCCGCTCACCGCGATCGCGGCGGCGCTCGGACTGACCCCGCACGTGAACTCGGCCGACGAATTGCTTTCGGTGCTATGAAAGCGCGTCGACACGTCGATCACGGCATTCGCGTTGCGCTCGCGTGCCGCCGCGCGCAGCTTCTGCACGGCTTCAGCAAGCGCCTCATGGCATGCGTCATCCGGGCCCGAGACCTTGCGTGCGATCCGCACCGAGTACGACACGTCACCGAGTTGGCTCTTCACCGCGGGGTGGTTCTGCTGCCCGAAGTACACCGGCACGCCGCCGCGCGATTCGCCGCCTGCCGCCGCGAGCGGCAGCGACTTCACCTGCGTCGCGCAGCCTGCTTGCGTGAGCACCACGGCCGCCAATACACCCCATACCAAAGTTTTTTTCATTTTTGTCACCCTCGATTTTTTAAACGCGGTCGTTTCAACCGCCCTGCCATGCTTCAAACATCAGGCTCGCGCAACTGCCGCCGAACCCGAATGACACCGACATCGCCGTGTCGATACGTGCATCGCGCGTCGTTCGCACGAGCGGCATGCGTTCGACGCCAGGCTCCGGCGTCTCGATGCCCGCCGTGCCCGCGATGAAACCGTCACGCATCATCAGCAGCGTGTAGATCGCCTCGTGCGCGCCGCACGCGCCGAGCGGATGCCCGGTCATGCCCTTGGTCGATGAAAACGCCGGAACGCCATGACCGGACGCAGCGCCGAATACCTCGTTCAACGCGCGCAGTTCCTCGAGATCGCCAAGCGGCGTCGACGGTGCGTGCGTGTTGACGTAGTCCGGGCGCTTGCCCGCTTCGTCGAGCGCACCGCGCATTGCGCGTGCGATCCCCGCCGCACGCGGCGCGACCATGCCCGCGCCGTCCGTGCAATCGCCGTAGCCGGTCAGTTCCGCGTGGATACGCGCGCCACGCGCCAACGCGTGATCCAGCGATTCGAGCACCAGCACGCCGCCGCCCGACGCGATCACGAAACCGTCGCGCGCCGTGTCGTAAGGACGCGACGCCGCTTGCGGCGTATCGTTGAAGTGCCGTGACAACGCGCCCATTGCATCGAACATCAGCGTCATGTTGTCGTGCAGCGCTTCGCTGCCGCCGGCCAGCACGATCTGCTGACGGCCGCTCTGAATCAGCTGCATCGCCTGACCGATCGCGAGCGCCGACGTCGTGCACGCCGACGACGGCGAATAGCTGACGCCTTCGAGCCCGAACACCTGCGCGACATTCGCCGACGCGGTGCTGCTCATTGCGTGCGGCACCGTGTACGGCGGCACTTTCTCGACGCCGCGCGCATGCGCGATCGCCATGGCCGCGTCGTAACTCGCCATCGTGCCGACGCCCGAGCCGATCACCGCGCCCGCGCGCGGCGAATGCAACGCGGCGAAGTCCAGGCCCGCGTCGCCTATCGCCTTGCGCGCGGCGTGGCACGCAAAACGCGCGGTGTCGCCCATGAAGCGTTCGAGTTTGCGCTCGAACGGCGGCTCGTACGCGACCGAGGCCACGCCCGCCACTTGCGAGGCGAAACCGCGCTCACGCCACGCGTCGATCCGCTCGATGCGCGAGCGGCCCGCGCGCAATGCGGCGGACACTTCGTCGAGCGTATTGCCGAGGCACGACACGATGCCCATGCCGGTCACGACCACGCGTTGCAGCTTGCGTTGTGCCGCCACGCTCATCGAACGCGCCTGAAAATCAGCGACGTATTAATGCCGCCGAACGCGAAGTTGTTGCTCATCACATGCTCGGCATCGATCTCGCGCCCCGCGCCGACGATGTAGTCGAGCGGCGCGCAGGCCGGATCGACGCTCTCCAGGTTCAAGGTCGGCGCATACCAGTTGCGCTTCATCATCTCGATGGTCCACCACGCTTCGAGCGCGCCGCACGCGCCGAGCGTGTGGCCGACATAGCTCTTGAGCGAACTGATCGGCATGTGCTCGCCGAAGGTCTGCGCGGTTGCATGGCTTTCGGCGATGTCGCCGCGATCCGTCGAGGTGCCGTGCGCGTTCACGTAGGCGATCGCTTCCGGCGGCAAGCGCGCGTCGGTGAGCGCGAGTTGCATCGCGAGCGCCATGGTTTCGGCGGTCGGCTGGGTCATGTGCGCGCCGTCCGAATTGCAGCCGAAGCCGACGATCTCCGCGTGAATCCGCGCGCCCCGCGCCACCGCATGTTCGTATTCCTCGAGCACGAGCGTCGCCGCGCCTTCGCCGACCACGAGGCCGTCGCGCGCGGCATCGAAAGGACGCGGCGTGAGATGCGGCTCGTCGTTGCGCGTGCTGGTCGCGTACAGCGTGTCGAACACGGCAACCGCCGGGCCCGACAGTTCCTCCGCGCCGCCCGCCAGCATCAGCGTCTGTTTGCCGGCCTGGATCGCTTCATACGCGTAGCCGATCGCCTGGCTGCCCGATGCGCACGCGCACGAGGTCGGAATGATCCGCCCTTTCAGATCCCAGAACAGGCTCACGTTGACCGCCGTGGTATGCGGCATCATCTGCACGTAGCTGTTCGACGTGACGTCGCTCATCGAGCCGGTTTCGAGCATCGTGCCGAAGGCGCGAATCGGCTGCACGGAGCCCGACGACGAACCGTAGGCGACGCCCATGCGGCCGTCCTTGATGCCGGCGTCGTCGGCGAGGCCCGCGTCGGTGAGCGCGAGTTCGCTCGCGCGCACCGAATACATCGACACCGGTCCCATCGAGCGGGTCTTCTTGCGCGGATAGTGCGCGGGCGCCGTGAACGCCGGCAGCGGACACGCGAGCCTCGTGTGCAGCGATTCGAAGTAGTCCCATTCGGGCATACGCCGCACCGCGTTCACGCCGCTTTTCAGGCGCGCTTCGACGGCGTCCCAGCTATCGCCGAACGCGGAGACGCCACCCATGCCGGTAATGACGACGCGCTTCATCACACCATCCCGCCGTTGACGCCGATCACCTGGCGCGTGACGTACGAGGCCGCGTCCGACATCAGGAAGCTGACCACGGACGCCACTTCGGCAGGCTGGCCGACGCGGTTCATCGGCACCGTCTTCAATGCGTGTTCGAGCGGCATCTCGTCGAGCATGCCGGTTTCGATCAAACCCGGCGCCACGCAATTGACAGTGATGTTGCGCGTCGCCAGTTCGACGGCGAGCGCCTTGGTCGCGCCGATCAAGCCGGCCTTCGCCGCGCTGTAGTTGACCTGGCCGCGGTTGCCCATCACGCCGGACACCGACGCGATCGTGACGATGCGCCCGCCCTTGCGCGCGCGCACCATCGGCATGGTCAACGGATGGACCACGTTGTAGAACGAGTCGAGACCGGTTTCGATCACGATGTCCCAATCTTCTTCGGTGAGCGCGGGGAATGCGGCGTCGCGGGTCACGCCCGCGCTGCACACGATGCCGTAATACGGGCCGTTCGCCGCCACGTCCGCTTCGAGCACTTCGCGGCACACGGCGCGCTCGCGCACGTCGAATTGCAGCACGCGCGCGGTGCCGCCTTGCGCGGCGATGCCCGTCGCGACCGCTTCGGCTTCGGTGCGTCCCGTGCGGCAATGCACGGAGACAGCGAAGCCGTCGGCGGCCAACTGATACGCAATCGCGCGGCCAATGCCGCGGCTTGCGCCGGTAACGAGAACACGCCGGCTCATGAACTGAAACTCCCTTCGATGAATGACCGAAAATCGGGCGGTTGAAAGACCTTGATCACGGCCTCGGCACAGCACACGTCGCCATGATGGATCGTGCATTCGTACGCACCGTGGCCTTCCTCGCTGCGCAGCAGTTCGGTGGCGTGGATCAGCAATTGCGCGCCGCCCGCGAACGACGCTTGCAACGCCTTGTAGCTGCGCGAACCGAGCAGCACACCCGGACGCGCCCGGCCGCCGCCGCGCATGGCAAGCAACGCGACGTGCGCGGCAATCGCCTGCGCCATCAGTTCGATGCCGATCCATGCGGGCATCGCGCCCTCGGCGTCGGCATACCACGCGTCGGTGCGCACGGTGGCTCGGGCGCTCAGCGTCTCTTCGCTGAAGCTGCTCACCGCGTCGAGCAGCAGCATGGTGCCGCGATGCGGGATGATCGCTTCGATCGGTTGCTCGACCAGTTCCCGGAGGGTTGGCGTCGGGTTCATGGCGCGCATCACCGTGCAAGAATCAGGCTGACATTGCTGCCGCCAAATGCAAACGAATTGCTCATCACGTACTGCCCGCCAACGTCGCGCGGCAAAAAGCGTTCGGTCTCGACGAGGTCCAGCGCAGGCAGCGCGGGATCGGCCTCGCCATCCCATAGGTGACGCGGCAGCGGCACATCATCGCGTGCGAGCGTCAGCCACGCGAAGCCGAGCTCGGTGGCGCCGGCCGCGCCGAGCTGGTGACCGGTCAACGGCTTGGTGCCGCTCGTCGCCACGCCGTCGGCAAATACGCGCGCCATCAGATTCGCCTCCATCTCGTCGTTCTTACGCGTGGCGGTGGCGTGCAGATTCACATAGCCGATCGCCGACGGCGCGATGCCCGCATCGGCGAGCGCCTCGCGCAACGCGAGTTCGCCACCCGCACCGGTTGGATCAGGTGACGAAATATGATGCGCGTCGCTCGATTCGCCGACGCCCGCGAGCCGCACCGCCGCTTCGTCGCGGCTCATCAGGAACACGGCCGCGCCTTCGCCCACGTTGATCCCGCAACGGTTGCGGCTCATCGGATTGGTGCGCACGCCGCTGGTCGATTCGAGCGACGCAAAACCCTGCACCGTCAACTCGCACAGCGAATCGACGCCGCCCACCACCACCGCGTCGCACAGTTGCAATTGCAGCAGCCGGCGCGCCGATGCAAACGCCTTCGCGCTCGACGTGCAAGCGGTCGAAATCGTAAACGCCGGCCCGTGCACGTCGAGGACGGCGGCGGCGAACGGCGCGGCGGTGCCGATTTCCATCTGACGGTAGTTGAAGTTCGCGGGCAGGTCACCCGCTTGCGCCTGATAGACGAATGCGGCTTCGGCCGCTTCGATGCCCGACGTGCTGGTGCCGAGCACCACGCCGATCCGATGCGCGCCGTAACGCACGCGCGCCGCGTCGATGGCGGACGCGATCTGCGCGAGAGCGGCCAGCAGCAAGCGGTTATTGCGGCAGTCGTAACGGGCGAGCGCGGCGGGCGGCGCCAGATCCAGCGGCGCGAGCACGCTGCCGACGAACGCCTCGCCGATGCCCGTGTGCGCGTTCGCCATGCCGGGCGCGCGAGCGGCGGCAAGCGCCGGGGCGATACTGTCGAGGTCGCCGCCGAGCGCGTTGATCATGCCGAGCGCGTGCAAATAAACTGATGGCGTCGTCATGCGACCCTCCTGGATTCCGATGGCATGCCGATCGGCGCGAGCAGCACCGATACCGCGATGCCGAGCGCGAGCGTAGCGCCGAAGCTCTTCAGCGCCGGCATCGCGCTCATGCCGAGCATGCCGAACGACAACAGCGTGGTGGCCGCCGAGAGCAGCACGCCCGTCCACACCGCGCCGAGATCCGCGTCCGCGCGCAGGCAGCCTTCGCGCAGAAACACGGCATAGTTTGCGCCGACGCCGAGTACCAGCATCAGCGCGAGCCAGTTGAACAGATTGAGCGGCACGCGCAGGTAGCCGAACACCGCTAGAGTGACGCCTACCGCGAGCAGCACCGGCAAGGTCACGGCGATGCCGCCGCGCACGCGGTCCCCCAAGGGGACTTGCTTCGGGGCGCCCCCCAAGGGGGCTTCCTTCGGGGCGTATCGCAAGATCAGCAGGACGAGCACGAGTGCCAGCGCGCCGCCGAGCCACCAGCCGCTATCCACGCGATACGCGCCGAACAGCTTCGACACACTCGCCGCCTTGTCGACGAAAGCGACGCCCGGCACCGCCTGCGCGGTGGCGATCAGCGCGGGTTCGTTGCGCGGCGTGACGCCTTGCGGAATCACGACCGCGGCATAGATTTTTGTATTCGAATCGACTTCGCCCAGCCACAGATGTTTGTACGGTTGCGACCACGGTGCGGCGAGCCATTTATCGACCGTGAGCAAAGGTTGCGGTTTTGCGTATGCGGCGAGCCACGCATCGGCGACTTCGTCTTTAAAGCCCGCTTGCAGCAGCGTGGCGCGTAACGCTGCGGGATCGTTGAATACATGCCGCGCGAGCAACGCGTGGTCTTCACTCTGCTGTTTCGCGGACGGCACGAATTGCGTCACCGATTGATAGCCGCCAATCTGGTTCGCGGTGCCGTCCAACGCATCCAGCTTCGCGCCCAACGCTTCGGCACGTTGCAGCACGAGTTCCGGCGTCTCGCCGCGCACGACGAAAAACTGCGCGCTGTTATCCACGCCGACCGCCGCGCGCACCTTGTCCTCCTGTGCGACAAGCGACGGATCGCGCTGAATCAGCAGATGGATGTCGTCGTCGCTCGTCAGACGCAGCCAGCCGGGAATCGCGACGATCAGCAACAGCGCTGCCACGAACCACGCGCGCTTGCCGCCGATCGTGCGATGCCACACCGTCAGCACGCGCGCCGCGCCGGCAAACAGGCGCCTCGGACTGCGCTTCGGCGCGCGCGTGAACAGCGCGGGCAGCAGCCACAGCACCGAGGCGAACGCCGTCGCAATCCCCACGATCGCGAAGCACGCGATCTGCTTGAGCGCGGGAAACGGCACCCACGTGAGGATCGCGTAGCCGAGCAGACTCGTCGCCAAGGCGACCGTCAACGCCGGACGCACCGCGCGCGCGCCGCGGCGTGAATCCCAATCGCGCTGCGCGCCGAGATATACGACGAAGTACTGAATCGAGTAATCGACCGCTTCGCCGATCAGGCTTGCACCGAACACGAGCGTCAACAGATGCAGCTTGCCGAACACCAGCATCGTCACGGCGAGCGCACAGACGATGCCGAGCGCCGTCGATACGAAACCGAGCAGCAGCAGACGAGGCGAGCGGAACACCCACATCATCAACAACGCGATGCCGCAGAGCGACGCGACGCCGATCAGATGCACTTCGTGTTCGGAAGCGCTGCGCGCCGATTCGGCGTAAAACACCGCGCCGGTTCTCGCGACCGATACGTCGGGGAACGCCTGCTTTAATGTGCTTTCGCTCTCGGCGAGCGCGGCGAGCACGGCGCGCTGTGTCTTCGATTCGTAGGCGGAGCCCGGCAACGTCGCGACGATCAGCACGCTCGTCGCGGCGCCGCGATGCGCGACCAGCATGTTGTCTTCGAGTTCGAGATTCGACGTGGCGAGCGGCAGGCCGCCGAGCCAGTGTTCGAGCCAGCCGAACGGATCGTCGGCGAGCGGCGTGGTCAAGCCGCCGCGCAATGGGCTGTAGATGCGCTGGGCGAGCGTATCCCCCAATCTCCCAAGGGGGCTTCCTTCGAGGCGGGGGACTTCCTTCGGGGCGCCCCCCAAGGGGACTTCCTTCGGGGCGTCGTGCAGCGTGGCGCTTGAGGCGTTGCTCGTCGCGAGGGCGGTGCGGTCGGCCGGCGTCAGCAAACCAAAGCGGTACGGCATATACAAAGCCGCGATCCGGGACAGATCGAACGGCGGCAATTCCGCCGTCACCGAACCGAACGCCCCGCTCTTTTGCAGTGACGCGCCGAGTTGCTTCGCCGCCGCTTTCGCGTGCGCGTCGTCGTTACTGGTGACGAGAAAAACCGTGCGATCGCCGAGGGCGCTCGCCAGCGTATCGACCGCTTTTTCGGCGACGGGGTCCGCTTCGGTCGCGGGAAGCAAGGCGAGCAGATTGGTCTGCAACGGCGACGGTCCCGCGAAACGCCAGCCGCAATACAGCGAAGCGACGAGCGCAAGCAGCAGCCACGCGGCGCGCGTGCCCCACACCTGTTTCGCGGATCGCTGTTGCAGCATGTCCATCACGGCGCTCCGAGCAGGCTGCGCTCAGCCGGTGCGAGTTCGGTCACGGCGGCACTCTTCGCGAAGTCGAGCTTCGTGATATCGCCGTTCGCGAGCGTGATGCGCAAGCTTTGCAGATAGTCGCCGCCATTCATCTGCAAGCCCTTGATCGACTGCGCGATCTGCGGCTGGTTCGGCGTGAGCTGCATGCGCCATTGCGCGGCGCTGCCTTCGGCCTGCACGTCGAATTGCGAATACAGCGCCGACAGATCGCCGCCGAGCATCGCGCGCATCATCTTCGAGACTTGCGCGACGCCGCGCGTGCCTTGCGCGCTGTGGGCCGTCACGCGCTGGCCGTTGGCGTTGACTTCGGTCACGCCGGCGTCGGTGATCACATAGGTGGCCTTGTACGGCGTGTCGATCTGCCAGATCACGCCGCGCTCGCGGACGAACAGCAACGAACCGGTGCTGACGAGCGGCTGCTTCATCGCGGCAAGCGTCTGCGTTTGCGTGAATTGCGCGCGAACGCCCTTGGCTTGCGCGAGGTGCGAGGCGATTTGCGAGACCAGGGCGGGGTTGCCGGCGGCGGACGTGGGTTCCGCGGCGCGGGCCGTGGTCGGCCAGCTTACTGCGGCCGACACGCTCAGCACGCATGCCGTGCTTGCCACGCTCGCCATGCTTAATGCGATCAAGCGGCCCGCTGCCGCGCGGCGGAAATTCATCGTCCCCATACGCGCTCCAGCTTTTCGAACACGACCGGCGGCGACACGAACTGCAACTCCTGCGTCGCGGCATCGACGGCGACCTGGATCGTGTAGCCCTTCGTCAGTCGCGTACCGGATGCGAAATCGACGATTTCATAGCCTATTTTCAGGCGGTTTTCGTGTTCGAGCAGTTCCGTGCGGACTTCGATCTGCTGGCCGTACGTCGCCGGCCGCACATACTTCAGATGCGCCTCCACGATCGGCCACAGGTAACCGGAGGCCTGCATCTCACGATAGTCGTAATCGAACGCGCGCAACAGCGCCGCGCGGCCAATCTCGAAGTACTTCAGGTAGTGGCCGTGCCAGCACACGTTCATTGCGTCGACATCGTGAAACGGCACTTCGACCATCGCACTCGCCGTGAGGACTTTGCGGGAGGCAATCATGCGTTCGCGCCTCCGCGATAGTCATGCAGCAATTCACCTGCGGCGATGCGCGCGGTCAGTGCGCGCAGGTCGCTTTCCAAAGCGCGATCTTCATCGACGAACGGCGATTGCGCCGTCACGCGATCGATGAACGCTTGCAGCGGCGCGGGGACCGGCGTCGTGCCGTCGATGCGCAAACGCAGCCGCGCCGCCTGCACCGTCGCCAGTGTGTGCGCGGCGGCGACCTGCTCGGTCAACTCCAGTACGCGCAAACAGTCGCGCGCGGCGATCGTGCCCATGCTCACTTTGTCCTGATTGTGCGCTTCCGTCGAACGCGAAAACACGCTTGCGGGCATCGTGTTCTTCAACGCTTCGGCGGTCCATGCCGACGATGAAATCTGCACCGCCTTGAAACCGTGATTGATCGCGGCGCGCGCGGGTGCGGCGCCCGACAGATTGCGCGGCAGGCCGTTGTTGAAATTCACATCGACCAGCAGCGCGAGCTGCCGGTCCATCAGATCGGCGAGATTGGCGACCGCCACTTTCAGCGAATCCATCGCGAACGCGATATGGCCGCCGTAGAAGTTGCCGCCGTGCAGCACGCGTTCGTTGTCCGGGTCGATCAGCGGGTTGTCGTTGGCGCTGTTCAGTTCGTTCTCGACATCGC
>DASPZL010000325.1:0-15162 GCA_035636295.1 Paraburkholderia sp. | reverse complement strand
GAACTTCTTCAGCAGGTCGTTGCCGAGGCGCTGCGCCTTGTAGCCGACGCCCATCATCGCGGTGCGCGCGAGGTTGATGGTCTGCGGATTGGTGGCGTTCAGGAAGAACATGCCGGCCGCGTTGCCCGGATTGAACTTCTTCTTGCCCATCTTGCGCAGCAGGTTGCGCATGTTCATCGTCACGTCGCCGAAGTCGATCTTCACCGGGCACGGCGTCACGCACTTATGACAGACGGTGCAGTGATCGGCGACGTCGTTGAACTCGTCCCAATGCTTGATCGACACGCCGCGGCGCGTCTGCTCTTCGTACAGGAACGCCTCGACCAGCAACGAAGTCGCGAGAATCTTGTTGCGCGGGCTGTACAGCAGATTCGCGCGCGGCACGTGGGTCGCGCACACCGGCTTGCACTTGCCGCAACGCAGGCAGTCCTTGATCGACTCGGAAATCGCGCCGATGTCGGACTGCTGCATGATCAGCGATTCGTAGCCCATCAGGCCGAAGCTCGGCGTGTAGGCGTTGCGCAGGTCGGCGCCTTCGAGCAGCTTGCCGGCGTTGAAGCGCCCATGCGGATCGACGCGCTGCTTGTACGCGCGGAATTCGCCGATCTCGTCTTCGGTGAGGAATTCGAGCTTGGTGATGCCGATACCGTGCTCGCCGGAAATCACGCCGTCGAGCGAACGCGCCAGCTTCATGATGCGCGCGACCGCCGTGTGGGCGTCCTGCAGCATCTCGTAGTTGTCGGAATTGACCGGCAGGTTCGTGTGGACGTTACCGTCGCCCGCGTGCATGTGCAGCGCGACGAACACGCGGCCACGCAGCACCTGCTTGTGGATCGCCTGGGCTTCGTCGAGGATCGGCTTGAACTCGCCGCCGTTGAAGATCTGACGCAGCTCAGCCCGGATTTCCTGCTTCCACGACACGCGGATCGTACGGTCTTGCGTGACGTGGAACACGGTGGCGTCCGGCTGCGCGTCGGCGCGATCGGCGAACTTCTCGGCGAGCGCTTCGTAACCGAGGCCGACCAGATAGTGCTGCGCCTCACGCAAAGAGAGATCGAGCTTGTCGCGCAGGAATTCCCAGCGCGTGCGCACGCGCTTCAACAGATCGAGCGCCTGTTGCACGCGATCTTCGAGCAGTTCGGCGCTCGGGATTTCATTGGCGTCGTCGCTCTTGCCGAGCGGCAACTTGCCGGCCTTGAAGAACGCTTCCAGCGCGTCGACCAGCTGCAGCTTGTTCTTGATCGACAGTTCGATGTTGATGCGTTCGATGCCGTCCGTGTACTCGCCCATGCGGTCGAGCGGGATCACCACGTCTTCGTTGATCTTGAACGCGTTGGTGTGCTTGGCGATCGCGGCGGTGCGGCTGCGGTCGAGCCAGAAACGCTTGCGCGCTTCGGCGTTGACCGCGACGAAGCCTTCGCCGCTTTTGCCGTTGGCCATGCGCACGACTTCCGACGTGGCTTGCGCGACCGCGTCGGCATCGTCGCCGACGATGTCGCCGATCAGCACCATCTTCGGAAACGCGTTGCGCTTGCTCTTGGTGGCGTAGCCGACCGCGCGCAGATAGCGCTCATCGAGGTGTTCCAGGCCGGCAAGGATCGCGCCGCCCTGCTTCGACGTTTCGAACAGGTAGTCCTTGATTTCGACGATGCTCGGAATCGCGTCGCGCGCCTGACCGAAAAATTCGAGGCAGACCGTGCGCGTGTGCGCCGGCATCTTGTGCAGCACCCAGCGCGCGGACGTGATCAGCCCGTCGCAGCCTTCCTTCTGCACGCCCGGCAGGCCGGCGAGGAATTTGTCGGTGACGTCCTTGCCCAAGCCTTCCTTACGGAATACGCGGCCCTTGATGTCGAGCGCCTCGGTGCGCAGCAGCTTCTCGCCCGGCGCGTAATTGCCGTCGAACCATTTCAGCTCGAAACGCGCGACTTCAATGTCGTGAATCTTGCCGAGGTTGTGGTCCAGACGCGTGACCTCGAGCCAGTTCCCTTCCGGGTCGACCATGCGCCACCAGGCGAGGTTGTCGAGCGCCGTGCCCCACAACACCGCCTTCTTGCCGCCAGCGTTCATCGCGACATTACCGCCGACGCAGGACGCATCCAGCGAGGTCGGATCGACCGCGAACACAAAGCCGGCCTGTTCGGCCGCTTCGGTCACGCGGCGCGTGACGACGCCCGCGCCGGAGAAAATCGTCGCCACCTTGCGCTCGACGCCCGGCAGTTCGGTCATCTCGACCGCGCCGAGCTGCTCGAGCTTTTCCGTGTTGATGACGGCCGAAAACGGCGTGAGCGGCACCGCGCCGCCCGTGTAGCCCGTGCCGCCTCCGCGCGGGATCACGGTCAGACCGAGCTCGAAACACGCCTTGATCATGCCGGCGATCTCGGCCTCGGTATCCGGCGTGAGCACGACGAACGGGTACTCGACGCGCCAGTCGGTGGCGTCCGTCACATGCGAGACGCGGGACAAACCGTCGAACTTGATGTTGTCCTTTTCGGTGACGCGGCCGAGCACCTTGGTCGTGCGGCGGCGCAGATCGAAGGTCTTCTGGAATTCGCTTTCGAAATCGTCGACGGCGCGCCGCGCCGCCTCGACCAGGGTTTCGACGCGAGCGGCCCGGTCGACGCCGGCTTCATCGCCATGTGCGACCAGATCGGCGCGGCGGCGCTTCTCGATCTCCGAGAGACGGTGGTGCAGCGCTTCGATCAGCATCGCCCGGCGCTTCGGGTTGTCGAGCAGGTCGTCTTGCAGGTAAGGATTGCGGCGCACGACCCAGATGTCGCCGAGCACTTCATACAGCATTCGCGCCGAGCGGCCGGTGCGGCGTTCCGCGCGCAGTTCGGCCAGCGCCGCCCACGCGTCGTCGCCCAGCAGACGGATGACGATTTCGCGATCGGAAAACGACGTGTAGTTATAGGGAATTTCGCGCAGACGCGCTTCGGGATCGGCGGCCACCGCGGCGGCGGCCCCGTGCGGATCGAATACTTGAGGTGCGTTCATGTTCGGACGACTCGGTGGGTCAACCGGGCGAGCTCATGGGAGAGGCGTCGGCTGACGGTGCGCGTGGGGCGCAATGCTGGAAAATTTCTATTGGAGCGAAGCGCAACCGATGGTTTCCCCACATCGATCGCTTCACGGCGCTCAGATACAGCTACACGATCGTGCCTGACGGACGTGACGCTCCGCCGCGGGGCAAGACTCACGCGGAACGGGCATCAAATGGGCGATCCGAGGCTGCCAGTGCATCTTCCGATCCTTATTCCAAAATGGAATTCTACCGCATGATCCCGCCGCGCGTTGACGGCTGAAATCGGAGCTGTGGCGGGGCCTGGCGCGTTTTCGTGACGAATCGCGCGCCTTCATCCCTACCGCCAATTTGCCGACCGGACGGTCGGGCGGCGCTTGAGGGCACGGCCTCGGCCGTTAAGGGGAGGCCAGAGCGCACACCGTTGGCGCTATCATTGACCCTTTCCCGTCTTATAAAGCGCACCGCGCCACCCGCATGGCCTCCCACGACTACCTGAAGAAAACCCTGACCGCGCGCGTCTACGACGTGGCCCGCGAGACCGAACTCGAACGCGCGCCGAATCTGTCGGCACGCCTGCGCAATCCGGTCTACCTGAAGCGCGAGGACAACCAGCCGGTGTTCTCATTCAAGGTGCGCGGCGCATACAACAAGATGGCGCACATTCCGGCCGAGGCGCTGGAACGCGGGGTGATTACCGCGTCGGCGGGCAATCACGCGCAGGGCGTGGCGCTGTCGGCGGCACGCATGGGCGTGAAGGCGATCATCGTGGTGCCGGTGACCACGCCGCAGGTGAAGGTCGATGCGGTGCGCGCACATGGCGGGCCGACGGTCGAAGTGGTGCAGTTCGGCGAGTCGTATAGCGATGCCTACGGCCATGCGGTGCAGTTGCAGGAAGAGCGCGGCCTGACGTTCGTGCATCCGTTCGACGATCCCTATGTGATCGCCGGCCAGGGCACCGTCGCGATGGAGATTCTCAGCCAGCATCAGGGGCCGATTCACGCGATCTTCGTGCCGATCGGCGGCGGCGGACTCGCGGCGGGCGTCGCGGCGTATGTGAAATCGGTGCGCCCGGAGATCAGGGTGATCGGCGTGCAGACCGATGATTCGTGCGCGATGGCGGCCTCGCTGAAAGCCGGCGAACGGGTCACGTTAAATGAAGTCGGCCTGTTCTCGGACGGCACGGCCGTAAAACTGGTGGGTGAAGAAACCTTCCGGCTGTGCCGCGAATATCTCGACGACGTGCTGCTCGTGAACACCGATGCGCTGTGCGCGGCGATCAAGGACGTGTTCCAGGACACCCGCAGCGTGCTGGAGCCCGCCGGCTCGCTCGCGGTGGCAGGCGCGAAGCAGTATGCCGAGCGCGAAGGCATCGAGAACCAGACGCTGATCGCGATCACATCAGGCGCGAACATGAATTTCGACCGCATGCGCTTTGTGGCCGAGCGGGCGGAAGTGGGTGAAGCGCGCGAAGCGGTGTTCGCCGTGACTATCCCTGAAGAGCGCGGCAGCTTCCGCCGCTTCTGCGAGCTGGTCGGCACGCGCAGCGTCACCGAGTTCAACTACCGGATTGCGGATGCAAACTCGGCCCATATTTTTGTGGGTGTGCAGATCCGGAATCGCAGCGAGTCCGCGCAGATCGCGGGCGCGTTTGAAGCGCATGGCTTCGCCACCGTCGATCTGACGTTCGATGAGCTCTCGAAGCAGCACATCCGCTACATGGTCGGCGGCCGCTCGCCTTTGGCGCATGACGAGCGGCTGTTCCGCTTCGAGTTTCCGGAGCGGCCGGGCGCGCTGATGAAGTTTCTGTCGTCGATGGCGCCGAACTGGAATATCAGCCTCTTTCACTATCGCAATCAGGGCGCGGACTACAGTTCGATCCTCGTCGGCATTCAGGTGCCCGACAGCGAGAACAGCGAGTTCGAACGCTTTCTCGCGACGCTCGGTTATCCGTACTGGGAAGAGACGCAAAACGCCGTGTACCGCTTGTTTCTTGCGTAGCAGCAGAGCCGCCGAATGGTCGGGGTTTACCTTGGGATCGCATAAAGCCGCATGGCCGGGCGATGACCGGCCGAATAGGCCGCAAGCCCCGTCTGTAAGGCGTTAGAGCGCGTTCGCGCGCCTCGGCACTACTCCCACACGTAGACCTGTTATCTCAAAACTGGATACGACGTATCCGTCATATCGCGTTGCGCGATACCGCACATGATCGTCAAACTGGATGCAAATCAATCGCCGCATTCAGGAGACAACTCATGCGCACCCAGGTTGGCATCATCGGTGCCGGGCCCGCAGGCCTGCTACTTTCCCATCTGCTTCATTTGCGCGGTATCGACTCTGTCGTCCTCGAATCGCGCACCCGCGAACAGATCGAATCCACCATCCGCGCCGGTGTGCTCGAACAGGGCACGATGGACCTGCTGACCGAAGCGGGCGTCGGCGCGCGCATGAAAGCGGAGGGCGCGCTGCATCACGGCTTCGAGCTCGCTTTCGAGGGCAAACGGCGCCGTATCGATCTGACCGGACTCACCGGCCATTCGATCACGGTCTACGCGCAGCACGAAGTCATCAAGGACCTGGTTGCGGCGCGTATGGCCGCGGGCGGGGCGCTGCGTTTCGGCGTGTTGGAGACGTCGCTGCACGACATCGATACGGACACGCCATCGATCCGCTATCGCCATGAAGGCGAAGCGTGCGAGTTGCAATGCGACTTCGTGATCGGCTGCGACGGTTCGCAAGGCGTCTCGCGCGCGTCGATTCCGCAGGCGCTGCGCAAGGACTTCGAACGCATCTACCCGTTCGGATGGTTCGGTATCCTCTGCGAAGGTCCGCCTTCATCGGATGAATTGGTCTATGCGCGGCACGAACGCGGTTTTGCGCTGATCAGCACGCGCTCGCAGAACGTGCAGCGCATGTATTTCCAGTGCGATCCGAAAGACTCCGTCGACAATTGGTCCGACGACAGAATCTGGGCGGAATTGCACGCACGCGTCGATTCGCACGACGGCCAGAAGATTGTCGACGGCAAAATCTTTCAGAAGAACATTGTCGGCATGCGCAGTTTCGTGTCGGCCACGATGCAGCATGGCCGGCTCTTTCTCGCCGGCGACGCGGCGCATATCGTGCCGCCCACCGGCGCAAAGGGCATGAATCTCGCCGTTGCCGACGTGCGCGTGCTCACCAGGGCGCTCAACGCGTTCTACGTGGAAAATCGCACCGATCTGCTCGACAGCTATAGCGAAACCGCGCTCAAACGCATCTGGCGCGCCGAGCACTTCTCGTACTGGATGACGAGCATGATGCACCGGATCGAAGGCGCGTCGCCGTTCGAACAGCAGCTTCAGGTGGCTGAGCTCGAATACGTGACGACGTCGCGCGCGGCGGCCACGGCCATGGCGGAAAACTATGTGGGTGTCGCTGTCGTGTAGAACAAACGGGACAGGGCGCCGGCCATTGAATATCCCCGGCGCACCGATTCCGTGCCACGAAAACGCTTGACCAGGGCCTTTTCCATTGTCGTGCGCGGAGCAACAGTGAATTCGTGATTAGCGGATTTATCGCGTAGGCGTCGCCACCTACACTACGTCTATCGCTGCAACAAAAGCCACATCAGCAGCGCGCACAAAGACAATCTCTGGAGGTGGTTACATGAAATCGCTCATTCAAGCTGTTGCTATTGCCGTTGTTCTTGCCGCGCCGGTTGCTTCGTTCGCGCAGTCGTCCAATCAGCCGGTTTCGCAAGGCACGCAGGCCACGCAAGCGCAGAGTTCCGGGCAGCAAAATGCGGCTCAGGCCGATACCAGCGGATATGGTTCGGGCAGCCACGGCATGTGGCAAGCCGGTCACGGCAGTGACACGACGGTTAGTTCGTATTCGCCGCCGATTTATAACGCGCGTTAAGCGTTGACGTGAAATAGGGCGCCCGCGTCCTGGCAAGACTTTTGCCGAGACGCGGGCCGCAACTACGCGAAAAATATATCCGCACGATTCGTCCTTTAGACGGCACCAACTCGGACGAAAGGTTCGCCGGCAACCAAGGGCGTTTTCTACCTCGAAAGATAAGGATCACAAACGACTATCGAGTCCTGGTTTGTTCCATAGACATCACCCGACGTGGCCCGGCAACGGCCTGAACGGGCGTGCCGGCCTGATGTGGCAGATGGTCAACGCCGGCCTGCGCGGCTTCAAAATGCCCGAGCGCATTTTCATCGTCGGCAAGGCCGGGTCGGTTCCCGCACTCCCTCCGTTGCCGCCGGAGATGACGCCATGAACGACGAATACAGCGTTGTCACTCGTTAAGGCCCACGCAACAACGTCACCTCATTGCGCAACAGCGCGAGCAGATCATCATCGGTCGGCCGCGTGCCCCAATGCCGCGCGCCCGCCGCGGATGCAATCGCCATCCACGAGTGAGGCGGAAACCATTCGCGCAGCAGCGCGCCGTCCTGACGCAAACACAATTGGCCGGTCTGTTCACTGTATTCGGCGCACATGAGCACGCCGTCGACTTGCGCGGTGACACGCCGTGGATCGCTGATTAGCAAATCGTCGCTCCTGAAAAGTGTGTGACGTGCATGCGTGCGCGGCCCGGCGTCGTCGGTGACGCCGGGCGCCGCGCATCAGTGGTCGCCGTGACCGCGGCCGTCGCCATGACCATGCCCCTCACCATGCCAATCGCCACGCGGGCCGCCGTCGTGGCCGCGCCCGCCGTCGTGCCAATCGCCGCGCGGTCCGCGAGCTTCATGCCATTCGCGTCCGCCATGGTGACGTTCTTCCCACTCGCGCCGCTCCCAATAGCGATGGCCGTCGTAATAGCGCTCGCCGTACCAGCCGGGGCTGACGACGACCACCGGCGGAGGCGGCGCATACACGGGCGGAGGCGGCGCATAGACCGGCTCGGGCGCGTAAGCGACGCCCGGAATGCCGATGTTCACACCGACATCGACGTGCGCCAGCGCGACCGACGATGCGCCTATCCCCAGACCTGCAACGATTGCCATGGACAGCCAGCGGTTTTGTGAATGACTCATGTTTTATTCTCGGGTTTTACGATTGAGATCGCACTGCGGGGTGCGGGATTGCGCGAGGTTGCGCTCAATAACGGTCGTGGTCGTGATAGCGGTAATGGTCGTGATAGCCGCCGCCTGCCGGCACCACGATGCAACCGCTCAATGCGCTTCCGAGCGTTGCCGCCAATATGACCAGCGCGAGAATTCGTTTCATGACGTTGCTCCCTTTCCTTGTTGATCCGAACTCTACTGAGCCGTCGCATTACCGATGTGTTCGTGTGTAACAGGACGTGTCGATTCGATCCGGTGGCGGCGAAGCGCGGAATTCGGAAAGAGGGCATTGGAGAGGCGCGTGGCGTGGCGAAACGCCAATCAACAGTTGCCGGACAACCCGTTGAGCGCGTTATGGAAAAGAGGACTGCCGCGGCATCCGGCGCTGTCGGGCGCGCTCAGGGGCCGGCGTATGAACGACCGGCAAGCGCACGGCATCGCGTATCGCCGCGGCTATGCGCAGCGGATACATTCGGTTGCAGACTGGGTGGGCGATCTTGCGCTCCCGCAACAACGTGAGATCGCCTGCGCCGTGTTCCCGATGAGCCTGGCAACCGCACGCGAGCAGAGCACCGGTAGAAGGGCATCAGCAATTCTTAAGGTTGGGCGTGTAGCATATCCGGCGCATGCACCCCGCGGCGATCCTGTACGCCGACGCGGCCATGCATCCCCAATCGACAGCTATACGACCGCACAAAAAACGCTCATGAAGATGCAATCCGACGAAGCTGGTTTCCGCCCCTACGCAGCGGGTTATGACGGCGTGGCGAAGTTTCTCCACTGGCTGGTGGTCTTGCTGATCGCCGCCCAGTTCGTGATCGGCTGGACCATGCCGGACATACACAAGGGCACGCGGCCGGACGGCCTGATCGCATGGCACCTCGGCGTGGGTGCAACGCTGATCGCAGCGGTGGCGTTGAGAATCATCTGGCGTCTCACGCATTCACCTGCGCCTGCGGAAGTTTCGCCTTTCCTGCGCGTCGTATCGAGCGGCACGCACGGGTTGCTCTATCTCGCGCTGGTGGCGGTGCCCGTGCTGGGCTGGGCCAATGCGTCGTCGCGCGGCTGGTCGGTCAAGCTATCCGGCGTGCTGCCTTATCCGGCGATCGCACCGGTTGGCTCGCCCGTCGCTCATGAAATGGGCGACATCCATGGCTATCTCGCGTGGGTGCTGTTCGCGCTGATCGTGCTACACGTGGGCGGGGCGCTCTTTCATCGCTTTGTTCTGAAGGATCGGGTTTTACAGCGCATGCTGCCTTGAGTGCTCGATGCGCCGCTTGACGCGTCGCTCGATGCTTGCCGTGCGCTGAGCTTCCTGTTCAGCCCGGCTCAGCGGCCGCATGCTCGGGCGCGGTCGCTTCGCGATAGCCGAGCCGCGTCGAGATCGCGAGACCCGACTGTCTAAGCAGCGCGACGTAGTGCGATTTCGTGTCGGCGCCGCAACGCATCGTCGGAAACGAAATCGACAGGCCGGCGATCACACGGCCGAAGCGGTCGAACACCGGCACCGCGAGACACTGAAGTCCTTCCTCCTGTTCCTCGTTGTCCTCGCCGTAACCTTGCTCGCGCACGCGCGGCAGGATGCTGAGCACGGCTTCGGCGGAGCCGAGCGTCTTTTGCGTCGACTTGCGAAATTCCACGTGCGAGAGCACTTCGCGCGCGTCGGCCGGGTCCATCCATGCGAGCAGCACCTTGCCGATCGCCGTGCTGTGCAACGGATTACGGCGGCCGATGCGTGACTGCATCCGCAGCCCGTAGTCGGCGTCGATCTTGTGGATATAGATGATCGCGTCTTCGTCGAACGCGCCGAGGTGGACTGCCTCGCGCGTGGCCTGACCGATGCGGCGCATCTCGACGTCGGCTTCGCGCACGAGATCGACGCTCTCCAGCGCCTTCGCGCCGAGTTCGAACAGACGAATGGTCAGCCGGTAGCGCTCGGTTTCGATTTCCTGCGTTACGTAGCCGAGCGCCTTCAGCGTCTGGATCACGCGGTGCACGGTGGTTTTCGACATGCCGAGCCGTTGCGACAATTCGCTGATGCCGATTTCTCCGCTGTCGCCGATCGCGCCGAGAATCGCGAATACCCGGCCGATCGACGAAGCCGATTCGCCGCCCATGCCGCCCACGCCACTACAATCCGCGCTTTCCGCGTCTTGCGCGTGCGCGGCGGCGTCGTCCCTGCGCTGTTTGCCCATTGCTGCCATTTCCGTCATTCCCTGTTGATTCCTGCCCGGCGTCAACCAGTCAACGCACTCAACTGCGTCAGCCGCATCAGGAGCATACCGCGTCCAATGCCGTCTGCCGAGCTAGCGCGCGAGCCAGCCGCCGTCCACCGCGAGCGTATGGCCATGCACGTAGTCCGAGGCGGACGACGCGAGGAACACGACCGGTCCCGCGAGATCGTCCGGCGTGCCCCAGCGGCCCGCCGGAATGCGGCCGAGAATCTCGTCGCTGCGCTGGGCGTCGTCGCGCAGCGCAGCGGTGTTCGCGGTCGCCATGTAGCCCGGCGCGATCGCGTTCACATTGACGCCGCGCGCGGCCCACTCGTTCGCGAGAAGCCGCGTGAGACCGAGCACGCCGCTTTTCGACGCCGTGTAGGACGCGACCCGTATGCCGCCCTGAAACGACAGCATCGACGCGATGTTGACGATCTTGCCGCCGCTTTGCTGCTTCACGAACTGCCGCGCGACGGCTTGCGAAAGAAAGAAGACGCTCTTCAGATTGACGTCCATGACGGCGTCCCAGTCGTCCTCGCTGAACTCGAGCGCGTCTTCGCGGCGGATGATGCCCGCGTTGTTCACGAGCACGTCGACGCGGCCGAATGCTTCGACCGCCGCGCGCACGATGTCCTCGACCGGCGCGATCGACGCAAGATCGGCGCGCACGTCCGCGAAACGGCGGCCCGCCGCTTCGACGCGCGCGGGCGTGTCGCCGGCGCCGCCGCGGCTCACGCCGACGATGTCGCAGCCGGCCGACGCGAGCGCGACGGCCATGCCCGCGCCGAGCCCCGTATTGCTGCCGGTGACGATGGCGACCTTGCCGGTCAGATCGAAGGGATTCACTGTTTTCGAGCTCATGTCGTGCGCGGATTGTCGTGGATGAAAAGCATCATGTTCATCACCGCAGATCGCGGACGGCGACGTGATCCATATCGCCGAACACCTGGTTTTCGCCGACCATGCCCCAGATGAACGTGTACGCGCGCGTGCCGACGCCCGAGTGAATCGACCAGCTCGGCGAGATCACGGCCTGCTCGTTGTGCACCACGATGTGCCGCGTCTCGTCCGGCTCGCCCATCATGTGAAAGACGGCCGCGTCGTCGGCGACGTTGAAATAGAAATACACCTCCATGCGGCGCTCGTGCGTGTGGCACGGCATGGTGTTCCAGAGGCTGCCGGGTTCGAGCTTCGTCATGCCCATCGAAAGCTGACAGGTGGGCAGCACCTCGGGGACGATGAACTTGTAGATCGTGCGGCGGTTGCTCGTGGCCGGCTCGCCGAGCGTTTGGGGCGACGCCTGCGCGAGCGGGATCGTGCGGGTCGGATGCGTCTCGTGCGCGGGCGCGCAGTTCAGGTAGAACTTCGCGGGACGTGTGGCGTCGTCGCTGCCGAACGCGACGGCTTGCGCGCCCTTGCCGATGTAAATCGCCTCTTCGTTGCGCACCGCATGGCACGTGCCGTCCACGTCGACCCAGCCGTCGCCGCCGATGTTGATCGCGCCGAGTTCGCGGCGCTCCAGCAGATAGCCGACGCCGATCGCCTGGCCGAGCGAGCCGGGCACCTCAACGGCGCGCGTCGCCGGCCACACCCCGCCGACGATGATGCGATCGATGTGGCTATACGTGAGCCGCAGCGCGTCGCGCTCGAACACCTGGTCGACGAGAAACTGTTTGCGCAGCCCCGCGGTATCCAGTGTTTTCGCGTACTCGCTGTTGATGGCCTGTCTTACTTCCATTGCGCTGTCTCCGGTCTGATTTGGACGCCTTGCCATGCCGTATCGAGGCGCCGGTCCGGGCTCGACTTTAACGCAGAATTCGTATTTCGGAACAGTGGTCCAAAAATATTGCGCTGCCACATCAGCACAGGCAAGGCTTTCGAGCGCCTCTCGGGTAAACGATGATCAAAAATTCAAACTGAATCGGAACAGCGTTCCTTTCGCAGTGTTATATTGCGCCGAAAGGGAGCAGCCCGGCGCAAGAACGGGACATTACCCCGGGTGACCCACCCGATAACTGGACGCAAAGTCCATGGAGGAGGCATGAAGCTCAAGAAGGCCATCGACCGCATTCCAGGCGGCCTGATGCTGGTGCCGCTGCTGCTCGGCGCCTGTGTCCACACGTTTGCGCCGGGCGCGGGGAAATACTTCGGCTCGTTCACCAATGGATTGATCAGCGGCACCGTGCCGATTCTGGCGGTGTGGTTCTTCTGCATGGGCGCGACGATCGACCTGCGGGCGACCGGCACCGTGCTGCGCAAGTCGGGCACGCTGCTCGTCACCAAGATGGTGGTGGCGTGGATCGCGACGCTGATCGCCTCGCATTTCATTCCCGTCGACGGCATCAAGGCGGGGCTCTTCGCCGGCCTCTCGGTGCTGGCGATCACGACCTCGATGGACATGACCAACGGCGGGCTCTACGCGGCGGTGATGCAGCAATACGGGACCAGGGAAGAGGCGGGCGCGTTCGTGCTGATGTCGGTCGAATCGGGGCCGCTCGTCAGCATGATCATTCTCGGCGCGGCCGGCGTCGCGTTCTTCGAGCCGCGGCTTTTCGTCGGCGCGGTGCTGCCGTTTCTTGTCGGGTTCGTGCTGGGCAACCTCGATAGCGAGCTGCGCGAGTTCTTCGGGCGCTGCGTGCATCCGCTGATTCCGTTCTTCGGCTTCGCGCTCGGCAACGGCATCGACCTGAACGTGATCGTGACGAGCGGTATTCCGGGCATCGTGCTCGGCCTCGCGGTGATCGTCGTGACGGGCATTCCGCTGATTCTCGCGGACCGCTGGATCGCGGGCGGCAACGGGGCGGCGGGGCTGGCGGCCTCGTCGACGGCGGGGGCCGCGGTGGCGAACCCGGCAATCATCGGCGAGATGATTCCGAGCTTCAAGCCGCTCGTGCCGGCCGCCACCGCGATGGTCGCGACGGCGTGTCTCGTGACGGCGATTCTCGTGCCTATCCTCACCGCGCTGTGGGTGCGCAGGCATCACGCGCGCGACGCATTGCGCGAGGAGTTCGCGGCGGCGAAGGCGCAGCCGCCGCTTGGTGAGCGGGATGCGCACGTTTGAGCATTAGCGGGAAGTGGCTTTATGTTTGACGAGAGGGAGCGGGGCGAGCCTCACCGCCCCCGTATCGCGCCTTGCGATCACGAACGGCATCACGGTGCCGGCTGCACGTCCGTCGAGCGCGGTTGCGACATAGCCGCCGATGATGTCCGGTCCCGGCACCACGGTCAGCTTCATGTTCCAGAGTTCACCGTCCGCGGCGGCGTCGAGCAGCGCCTCTCCGTGTTCCTGCTGAAGCGGCCTGAGTTCGATGATCTTTCCAGTCAGCACGGGTTGCATGAGTCGTAGGGTGTTGTCGTTGATCACAATAAAAAAGGTCCGCGGGCAAACGCCCGCGGACCCGTCACAGTGAGCGAAGGGGCTTAAAAAACCCGCCTTAAGCCGACATCACCGAAACCGCCTTGGTGACCAGATACGCTTCCATGGCTTCCGGGCCGCCTTCCGAACCGTAGCCCGAATCCTTCACGCCGCCAAACGGCATTTCCGGCGAAGGCGTGGCAGGCTGGTTGATCCACAGCATGCCGACTTCCAGTTGTTGCGACAGCAGATGCACGTTGCTGAACGACTTCGTGAACGCATAGCCGGCGAGGCCGAACGGCAGACGGTTCGCTTCGGCGATCGCCTCTTCGAGCTTGTCGAAGCCGCGGATCGCCGCAATCGGGCCGAACGGCTCGTTGTTGAACACGTCGGCTTCGAGCGACACGTTGGTCAGCACGGTCGGCGCGAAGAAGTTGCCTTCCGAGCCCACGCGTTCGCCGCCCGTCTCGACTTTGGCGCCGGTCTTGCGCGCGTCGTCGAGCACCTTGCTCATCGCGGTGAGACGGCGAGCGTTGGCGAGCGGCCCGAGCGTCGTGCCTTCCGCCAGACCGTCGCCGAGCTTCAGGCCTTCAGCGTGCTTGACGAGCGCCGCGGCGAATTCCTCGCGGATGCTGTTGTGCACCAGAAAACGCGTGGGCGAGATGCAGACCTGGCCTGCATTACGGAATTTCGCGCCGCCGGCCGCTTTGACGGCGAGCGCCACGTCGGCGTCTTCGGCCACGATAACCGGCGCATGACCGCCCAGTTCCATCGTCGCGCGCTTCATGTGCGCGCCGGCGAGCGCGGCCAGTTGCTTGCCGACCGGCGTCGAGCCGGTGAACGTCACCTTGCGGATCACCGGATGCGGAATCAGGTAGCTCGAAATCTCGGCCGGATCGCCGAACACGAGACCGACCGTGCCCGGCGGGACGCCCGCGTCGACGAAAGCCTGCAACAGGCCGGCCGGCGACGCCGGGGTTTCCTCCGGCGCCTTGACGAGGAACGAGCAGCCGCTCGCGAGCGCCGCGCTCAACTTGCGCACGATCTGGTTGACCGGGAAATTCCACGGCGTGAACGCGGCCACCGGGCCGATCGGCTCCTTGAGCACCAGTTGCTGTGCGGACAGATTGCGCGACGGCACGATCCGGCCGTACACACGGCGTCCTTCGTCGGCAAACCATTCGATGATGTCCGCCGCGGCCAGCACTTCGACGCGCGCTTCGGCGAACGGCTTGCCCTGTTCCTGCGTCATCAGGCGGGCGATGTCGGAGGCGCGCTCGCGCACGAAGCCTGCGGCCTTGCGCATGGTCGTTGCGCGTTCGTTGGCCGGAATCTTGCGCCAGGCTTCAAAGCCGCGCTGCGCGGCGGCGAGCGCCCGGTCCAGATCGGCGATGCCGGCATGCGCCACCTTGCCGATGGGCTGGCCGGTGGCGGGGTTGACGACCTCGAGTGTCTTGCCGCTGGCGGCGTCGCACCATTCGCCGTTGATCAGAAGTCGGGTATCGGTATAGC
>DASPZL010000324.1:0-7889 GCA_035636295.1 Paraburkholderia sp. | reverse complement strand
CGCGGCCTTGGTGGACTCCCAATCGCCGACGTTGCCTTCGGACGCGATGAAATCGTAGCCCAGCGCCTTCTGCTCCTCGAGCCACTTCACGCGGCGCGGCGAGTTCGGGCCGCAACCCGCGACGACCTTGAAGCCCTCCTTGTGCAGCCGCTGGCAAATGCTCGTGCCGATGCCACCCATCCCGCCCGTTACGTACGCAATTCGCTGTGTCATAAACCACACTCCGTTATCGTTTTCGAGGCGCCGACCGGCTGCCTCTTCCCTCGCCTTTGCTTCATCTCCGCTGCCGCCGGGCGACCGGCCGGCGAGGCCACTGCTGACCGCGCGCCACCTGCTGCAATGTGACGCGCGGCAACGCTTTCTGCTTGATGCCTGCTTACCGCGTACCTGCTGCCTGCTCCGCGTGCCGCGCCGCTTAAGCGCGTTCGACCGCCAACGCCACGCCCATGCCGCCGCCGATACACAGCGACGCGAGACCCTTCTTCGCATCGCGCTTCTGCATTTCGTGCAGCAGCGTGACGAGAATCCGGCAGCCGGACGCACCGATCGGATGGCCGATCGCGATCGCGCCGCCGTTCACGTTGACCTTCGACGTGTCCCAGCCCATCTGCTTATGCACGGCAAGCGCCTGCGCGGCAAACGCTTCGTTGATTTCCATCAGGTCGAGATCGGCCGGCGACCAGCCCGCACGCTCGAGGCAACGGCGCGATGCCGGCACCGGACCCATGCCCATCACCTTCGGGTCGACGCCCGCGTTGGCATAGGCCTTGATGCGCGCGAGCGGCGTAAGGCCGAGCGCTTCGGCCTTCTTCGCCGACATCACGAGCACCGCTGCCGCGCCGTCGTTCAGGCCCGACGCATTGGCCGCCGTGACCGTGCCTTCCTTCGAGAAGGCCGGTTTCAGGCTTGCGAGCGATTCGGCCGTCACGCCGTGACGCACGAACTCGTCCGTCGCGAAGCGCAGCGGTTCGCCCTTGCGTTGCGGAATCTCGATCGGCACGATTTCGTCGTTGAAACGGCCGGATTTCTGCGCGGCTTCCGCCTTGTTCTGCGACAGTGCCGCAAATGCGTCCTGCTGTTCGCGCGTAATGCCGTATTCCTTCGCGACGTTTTCCGCCGTCACGCCCATGTGATACTGGTTGTAGACGTCCCACAAACCGTCGACGATCATCGAGTCGATCAGCTTCGCATCGCCCATGCGGAAACCGTCGCGCGAGCCCGGCAGCACATGCGGCGCCGCGCTCATGTTTTCCTGACCGCCGGCGATCACGATATCCGCGTCGCCCGCGATGATCGCGTTGGCCGCGAGCATCACGGCCTTCAGGCCCGAGCCGCACACCTTGTTGATCGTCATGCCGGGCACGGCCGAGGGCAGCCCCGCCTTGATCAACGACTGACGCGCCGGGTTCTGACCCGACCCCGCCGCCAGCACCTGACCGAGGATGACCTCGCTGACCTGCTCAGGCTTCAGACCTGCCCGCTCGAGCACGGCGCGGATCACCGCGGCGCCGAGATCGGGCGCGGCGATCTTCGCCAGCGACCCACCGAATTTGCCTACTCCCGTACGGGCGGCCGATACGATCACAACATCAGTCATTTCCATATCCTCCGGGCACGTCGGCCGAATGCGCCGCAGCCCGTCAAGTTAAAAATCTCGTTGCTCCTACGCCCTTGCTGACTCAAACAGACGCTCATTCGCACCGCGAAACAAGCGCAAGGACACGCGCCAAATCCTACTCCCGCTGCCGCACATAACGTCCCGGCGCCGGTTCGATCACCGGGAACCCAGCCGAGCCGAGGCCGGCGCGCGGCTTCACCTTCTTGCCGCCGTACTGATCGAGCCACGTGGTCCATTCGGGCCACCAGCTGCCGGGCACCTCGGTGGCCGCGTCGAACCATTCGTCCGGGCTTTCCGGAAGCGTCTCGACGTCGCCTTCCTGCGTCCAGTAACTGCGCTTTTTCTTCGCCGGCGGATTGATCACGCCCGCGATGTGACCCGACGCGCCGAGCACGAACTTCAACGGCCCGCTCAGAAGCGGCACCGATGCATAGGCGGTTTGCCAGGGCACGATGTGGTCTTCGCGTGAACCGTAGATAAAGGTAGGCACGTCGATCTTCGAGAGGTCGATCGGCTCGCCGCAGGTGGTCAACGCACCGGGCTCGCGCAGACGATTCTCGAGATACGTATTGCGCAGATACCAGACGTACATCGGGCCCGGCAAGCTGGTCGAATCGCTGTTCCAGTACAGCAGGTCGAACGGCACCGGCGTGCGTCCTTTGAGGTAATTGTCGACCACGTAGTTCCACACCAGGTCGTTCGGCCGCAGGAACGAGAACGTGTTGGCGAATTCGATGCCGCGCATCAGCCCCGGCGGCGCGCCGTTCTTGCCGCCGATGGCCTGCTCGCGCATCTGCACGTGCGCCTCGTCGACGAACACGTCGAGCACGCCCGTGTCTGAGAAATCGAGCATCGCGGTGAGCAGCGTCATCGACGTGGCCGGATGTTCGCCGCGCGCCGCGGCGACTGCCAGTGCCGCGGCGAGCATCGTGCCGCCCACGCAGAAACCGAGCGTGTTGATCTGCTCGCGGCCGCTGATCTTGCTGACGGTGTCGATCGCGGTGAGCACGCCCTCGCCGATGTAGTCGTCCCACGTCTTATACGCGATCGATGCATCCGCATTGCGCCACGAAATCAGGAACACCTGATGCCCCGAATCGAGCCCGTGAGCGACCAGCGAGTTTTCCGGCTGCAGATCGAGAATGTAGAACTTGTTGATGCAAGGCGGCACGATCAGGAGCGGCCGCTCGCACACGGTGGCCGTGCGCGGCTTGTACTGGATCAACTGCATCAACTCGTTTTCGAACACCACGGAGCCTTCGGTGTTCGCGAGATTTTCACCGACCACGAAACGCGATTCGTCGGTCTGCGAAATCTTGCCGCGCTGCAGGTCGTTGAGCAGATTCATCACGCCCTGCCGCAAGCTCTCGCCCTGGCTTTCCAGCAAGGTCTTCTGCGCTTCCGGATTCAATGCGAAGAAGTTGCTCGGCGACGCCGCGGCGGTCCATTGCTGAACAGCGAAACGGATGCGCTCACGCACCTTCGGATCCGCGTCGAGCGCGTCGACCATCTCCTGCAGATAGCGAGCATTCAACAGATACCAGGCGGCCGTGAACGCATAGGCCGGCGTTGAAGTCCACGCGTCGGAACTGAAACGGCGGTCCTTGAATTCCGGCGCCTTGTTGGTGGAAGTGGCGGCCTGCTGAATCAGTTCCATCGCTTCACGCGAATAGTCAGCTTGCAGTTTCTGCAGACGCTCCGATGGAATGGCGGCGCCCGGTATTTTGAGACCGGCGAATGACGGCATTGACGGTAGCGCGCCTGCCGCCAGTTTGCTGAAGTCGGGCATGCCCGGAAACGACGGCATTTGCGGCATCGGGAAAGGCGTGCCCTGAGCGCCGGGGAGCGTGCCGAGCGAACGCCATGCGTTCACCCAGGCGTCGAATAACTGCTGCATGCCGACGGCCGGCGCGGCGCCGCTCGTACCGGCCTGCTGCGTCTTCTCCGTCGAGGAGTCGGTGCTGGGGGAAGCTGAGGAATATGATGCTGCCATACCTGCTTTTGACCGGTAAGTCCTTGCGGACGGGTTGAGAGGCAGGTTCATGCGCACGTGGGCGATTGCTCGCGACCTCGTCACGCCCTGTCCCATGTACGAGGAGCTCGTGAGGAACATTCTTGCTCCCCATCGCAAGGCATGTCAATGCTTGTTCCCGATTTTGCCGCAGTGCGATAGTTTTTTAATTATCGTTTTCCCTGTGTAGCAGATCGCGCTTTTGCGCCATGAATCGACGGGCAGGGCTGCGAGCGAAAAAAGCTCCCATGTTGCAGGGGTTTATGGGCATTTATCCATTCGCGCGCGGAGACTTTTAGCGGCAGATTTACGCGGGCGCGAGGAATTCCGGCAGCGCAGCAAAAAGCGTTGCCGCGCCTCGGAATAAACCCTCATACGCATGCTCGTAGGAAACGGTGGCGCGAGCCGCCGCAACGGTCGCTCGCGGCACGGCTGCACGACGGCGTTCAGGAAACGAGGCGCTATTCAATGCGACCGTTCGCGCCGGAAGTGCCTCGCCTGCCTGACGTGCCTCACATGCAGCGCGTGGCGGCGGGCTCCGGTCGCGTCGCCCAAGCGGCGAGACTGTCCGCCATGGTTTGGCGGACAGTCTTAGTCGGCGATCGTCTGCGCCTGATCGTCGAGCCAGATGAGCGCCGCCATGCGGCCTGTCTCGCGATCGCGGCGATACGAGTAGAAACGTTCGCGTTGCGTGACCGTGCAAAGATCGCCGCCGACGATCCGTGTCACGCCGAGCCGCCGCAGCCGCAAACGCGCGAGCGCCGCGAGATCGGCGAGATATTTCCCCGCGTTTTGCGGATGCTCGATGAACGCATTCGCGGTGGCGTCGCGTTGCGTGCCGTCAACGCCGTTCATGAAGGCGTCACGCACATCAGGGCCGACCTCGAACGCATCGGCTCCGATCGCCGGGCCGAGGTACGCGTGCAACGCGCCGGCCTCCACGCCCGCAAGCTCGGCCACGCGCCGCGCAGTCTGTTCGACGATGCCCGCCGCCAGCCCGCGCCAACCCGCGTGCGCCGCACCCACCGCGCGGCCCGCTTCGTCGCACAACAGCACCGGCATGCAATCGGCGACCATCACGACGCAGACCGTGCCCGGACGATCGGTGACGCTCGCGTCGGCCCGCGTCGGCGTGCCGCTTGCGCGCGCCTGCGCGAGCACGTCTTCCGCGCGCACGATGCCGGCGCCGTGGATCTGTTCGAGCCACGCGGCCTCGCTTACGCCTGCGAGACGCAGCAGCCGCTCGCGATTGGCGGCGACCGCGGCCGGATCGTCACCGGATTTCATACCCAGATTCAGGCCGCCGGGCCGGTCCGCGCCGTTTTGCCAACGGCCGAATGGCGGCCGACTCACGCCGCCGTCGCGCGTGGTGACGAACGCGCGCACGCGCGGCGACACATTCCATGCGGGTTGCACAACATCGTCAAAACTCAGCGCCGGCAAGCTCATGCGTGACCGTCCTCGTTGTGTTCGTCGCCGTCGTGATCGAGTTCGCCGTTTTCGCCGGCATCCTCGTCGAGCGACGCTTCGTAGCCGTCTTCCTCATAGTACGTCTCGTCGAATTCGCCCGCATCGTCGCGGCCGAGACCGAGCGACGCCGACAGCGCCTCCATGTCTTCCGGCACATCGGCGCGCCACTGCATCGTGCGGCCGGTTCGCGGATGAATCAGGCCGAGCCGCCACGCATGCAGCGCCTGGCGCGCGAAACCGTCCGGCAGCGGCGTAACCGAGCGCTTGCCGCGCGCGCGCCCATACACCGGATCGCCGAGCAGCGGATGGCCGATGTGCGCGCAATGCACGCGAATCTGATGAGTACGGCCGGTTTCCAGATCGCAGTGAATCGCGGTAACCGGCTGCCGCTGCCAGATCGCCGTATCGACGCGCCTGAAATGCGTGCGCGCCGGCTTGCCCGATGCGCCCGTCACCACCGCCATGCGCGTGCGTTCGCGCGGATCACGGCCGATCGGCGCGTCGATCGTGCCCTCTTCCGGCATGTTGCCCCACACCAGCGCGAGATAGCGGCGCTTCACCGTGCGCGCCTGCAACTGGCGCACGAGGTCGGTCTGCGCCTCCAGCGTGCGTGCCACGACCATCAGGCCGGAGGTTTCCTTGTCCAGACGATGCACGATGCCCGCGCGCGGCAAACCCGCCGCCGCGTCGCCATAGCGGTACAGCAGACCGTTGAGCAGGGTGCCGGTCCAGTTGCCGGCCGCCGGATGCACCACCATGCCGGCGGGCTTGTTGATGACCACGAGCGTGTCGTCTTCATAGACGATCTCGAGCGGCACCGGCTCGGGCGTAAACGCGAGCTGCTCGGGCAGCAGGTCCGGCACGAGCTCGATGGTGGCGCCCAGCGGCACCGGCTGGCGGATCTTCGCCGGCTTGCCGTCGATACGCACCCGCTCGGCTTCGATCCAGCTTTGCAGGCGGTTGCGCGAAAACTCCGGAAAGACCCGGGCCAGCACCTTGTCGAGGCGTTCGCCGGCCAGTTCGTCGGGTACGACGACGCTGCGCGGCGACTCGTCCGCCACGGGACTCGCCACGGTCGGCACCAGGCTTTGCGCGCCGGCGGCGGCAAGCGCGTCGCTGCCGAGATCGTCGTCGAGGGAATCGACGCCCAACGCGTCGGAGGGGTCAGCGCTTACGCTATAATCTTTGTTGCTATTCCCGGCACCGGTTGCGGCGCCTGGAGTATTTGAGCGGGTCATTGAGTCTGGGTCACCTGGACGTAAAGCTAGACTGGAAAATGCGAGCCTTGAACACCATCACTAAAGCGGCGATCAATATGGCGGCCATCAAGAAGGCGGCCCGGAAAGTGGCCGGATACATTGCGTGCGCCGCAGCCGTCGCCGTTGTCGCGGCTTGTCACGGCTTGCCGGAAAAGACCGACGAAACGGCAACGTGGAACAACAACAAATTATATACGGAGGCGAACGACGCCTTGACCGGTGGTGATTACGGCAAGTGCGCGAAGTACTTCGAAATGCTCCAGGGCCGCGATCCGTTCGGCCACTTCGCACAGCAAGCGCAGATCAACGTCGCGTATTGCAACTGGAAAGACAACGAAAACGCCACCGCCGACCAGGCGATCGACCGCTTCATCCAGCTGCACCCGGATCATCCGGATATCGCTTACGCGTACTACCTGAAGGGCATGATCCATTTCAACGACGACCTGGGTCTGTTCGGCCGCTTCTCCGGCCAGGACATGAGCGAGCGTGATCCGAAATCGCTGCGCGAGTCGTATGACGCGTTCAAGGTCGTTGTGGACCGCTATCCGAACAGCAAGTATGCGCCGGACGCCGCACAACGCATGCGCTATATCGTGAACGCGCTGGCGTCGCACGAGGTTCACGCGGCGGATTACTACTACCGCCGCGGCGCTTATGTCGCCGCGATCAACCGCGCGCAACTGGCGTTGAAGGAATACAAGAACGCACCGGCTATCGAAGACGCGCTGCACATCATGATGCTGTCGTACGAGAGGCTGAACCAGCCGCAACTGGCCGACGACACCAAGCGCATTCTCGCCGGCACCTTCCCGGACAGCCCGTACGTCACGGGCCGTGCAAGGCCGGGTAAGGAAAAATCGTGGTGGCAATTCTAAGCAGCCGCACGGCACCCGAAATTAGCGGGAAATAAGAAACGCCACGACTTCGGTCGTGGCGTTTTTGTTTCTGTTGTTGCATAGACCGCCGCCGGCTTTCTATCCAGCGCAGGCCGGCAACGAACTCGCTCAGTCCCGCTCGAATAACGCAATCGATTCCACGTGCGACGTGTGCGGGAACATGTTCACCACGCCCGCGCCCACCAGCCGATAGCCGGCTTCATGCACGAGCAGGCCGGCATCGCGCGCGAGCGTCGCCGGATTGCACGATACATAGACGATACGCTTGGGCAGCGGCCCATTGCCGCTCTGCGCGATTTCCGCGAGCGCCTTGGCGACGGCCAGCGCGCCTTCGCGCGGCGGGTCGACGAGGAATCTGTCGAAGTGGCCGAGCGCGCGCATGTCGTCGGCGGTGAGTTCGAACAGATTGCGGCACGCGAACGACGTATGCCCCTCCACGCCGTTCAGTTCGGCATTGGCGAGCGCACGCGAAGTCAGCACCTCGCTGCCTTCGATACCCACGACTTCCTTCGAAATCCGTGCGAGAGGCAGCGTGAAGTTGCCGATCCCGCAAAACAGATCGAGCACACGATCCGTGCGCGCCGGCGCCAACAGCCGCAGCGCGCGGCTCACCAGCACGCGGTTGATCTCAT
>DASPZL010000323.1:0-7552 GCA_035636295.1 Paraburkholderia sp. | reverse complement strand
GCGCGCCTTCAACGATCAGCGACGCCACGTCGACCAGATTGCGCAGTTCGAGCAGATCGCGGCTCACCTTGAAGTTCGCGTAATACTCGTGGATCTCGTCGCGCAGCAGGGCAAGCCGATGCCGGGCTCGCGCCAGCCGTTTGTCGGTACGCACGATGCCGACGTAATTCCACATCAGCCGGCGCAGTTCGTCCCAATTGTGCGCGACCACCACTTCTTCGTCCGGATCGGATACGCGGCTTTCGTCCCAATCCGGCAGCGGCGCGTGGACGGCCGCGCAGAAGCCTTCTTCCTCGATGGCCTGCGCGGCTGAGCGTCCGATCACGAGGCATTCGAGCAGCGAATTGCTGGCAAGCCGGTTTGCGCCGTGCAAGCCGGTGCAGGAGGTCTCGCCAACCGCATAGAGGCCCGCCAGATCGGTGCGGCCTGCCAGATCGGTCACCACGCCGCCGCAGGTATAGTGCGCGGCCGGCACAACGGGAATCGGCTCCTTGGTGATGTCGATGCCGAACTCCAGGCAGCGAGCGAGGATCGTTGGGAAATGTTCGCGCAGGAATTCAGGCGGTTGATGGCTGATGTCGAGATACACGCAATCGATGCCGCGCTTCTTGATCTCGAAATCGATCGCGCGCGCGACGATGTCGCGCGGCGCGAGTTCGGCGCGTTCGTCGTGGTTCGGCATGAAGCGTGTGCCGTCCGGCAACTTCAGGATGCCGCCTTCGCCGCGCACCGCCTCCGAGATCAGGAACGATTTCGCGTATGGATGGAACAGGCAGGTCGGATGGAACTGGATGAATTCCATGTTCGCCACGCGGCAGCCGGCTCGCCATGCCATCGCGATGCCGTCGCCGGTCGCCGTGTCGGGATTGGTGGTGTAAAGATAGACCTTGCCGGCGCCGCCGGTGGCGAGCACCGTGTGCGGCGCTTCGATCGTCACCGTGCGGCCGCTCTGCAGATCGAGCGCGTACAGGCCGTGGCAACGGCGGCCCGGCAAGCCGAGACGGTCCGACGTAATCAGGTCGATCGCGTAGTGATCCTCGAGCAACGTGATGTTCGGATGACGGCGCACGCGCTCGCTGAGCGTGGCGACCACGGCGTGGCCGGTCGCGTCTGCGGCATGAATGATCCGGCGATGGCTATGGCCGCCTTCACGCGTCAGATGAAAGCCGAGTTCGGCGGCGTCGTCCTTGGTGAACGGCACGCCTTGTTCGATCAGCCATTCGATCGCGGCACGCCCGTGCTCTACGATGAAGCGCGTCGCCGCCTCGTCGCACAGGCCGCCGCCGGCGATCAGCGTATCGCGCACATGGTTTTCGATGCTGTCCGCCGAATCCAGGACCGCGGCGATGCCGCCTTGCGCCCAGTCGCTCGCGCCCTCGGTCATCGATCGCTTGGCGACCACCGCAACCCGCCGGGTCTGAGCGAGATTGAGCGCGACGCTCAAACCGGCCAGACCGCTACCGACAATCGCCACATCGAATTCCATGCCTGCATCTCCGTCTTCGTTTTGCCGTGACGGCGTGCTATTCGCTCGCCGCTAAAACGAGAAAGGATACGCGCCGCGACGGACGAGGGAAAGCCGGCCGAACAGGATAGGACTGTCTTGAGAGATGAGAAGGTTCAAAGGACGGGTAAGCACTGCAATGCAATGGCGTGCTGAAAACAAAAAAGCCCCGCACGAATGCGAGGCTTTTTGCATGTTTTTTGCCTTCGTCAGGCAGGAACCAAGACTTATTTGATCTTGGTTTCCTTGTAGTCAACGTGCTTACGGACGACCGGATCAAATTTCTTGATCAGCATCTTTTCCGGCATGTTGCGTTTGTTCTTCGTCGTCGTGTAGAAGTGACCCGTGCCTGCGGTCGATTCCAGCTTGATCTTGTCGCGTGCGCCTTTCGCCATGATTTACTCCTTAGGCTTCACCGCGTGCGCGCAGATTTGCGAGCACAGCGTCGATACCGTTCTTGTCGATCAGGCGCAGGCCGGCGTTCGAAATACGCAGACGCACCCAACGGTTTTCGCTTTCCACCCAAATGCGGCGGTTTTGCAGGTTCGGCAGGAACCGGCGCTTGGTTTTGTTGTTCGCGTGGGAAACGTTGTTGCCGCTCATCGGCGCTTTCCCAGTTACTTGGCATACGCGTGCCATGAGAGCACTCCTAATACGCTAATTCTGAGTTCGAACGCCGTGAAAGTTTCCCGAAAAGAGCCGCGCCGAAGTTGATGAAACGTTCAGTCGCTTTTCCTTTCCAGAACGCCTTGGTGGCTTCGGAACAGGGGGTTGGAAATAGGCAAACCGGAATTCTAGCAGAAAAAAAGCCGCCAAATCAAACCTTATTTGCGCCGCCAGATACGCCGCAACGCCCTCCTGACCCCGGCTCAGGCCGCTTCACGGCCAGCCGGCGCGGGCGAACGAGTAGGTACTGTCTGCGCCGATCACCAGATGATCGACCAGTTGCACGTCGATTAGCGCGAGGGCGTCGCGCAGCGTGTGCGTCAGGCGGCAGTCGCTCGCGCTCGGCTGGACGGCGCCCGACGGGTGATTGTGCGCGACGATCAGGCTGGCGGCGTTCAGGTTCAGCGCCCGCCGCACGATCTCGCGCGGATACACCGCCATGCGCGTGAGCGTGCCCTGCGCGCTTTCCTCGCAGCGTATCAGCCGGTGCCGGGCGTCGAGAAAGAGCGACACGAAAACTTCTTGCTGACGGCCGCCGATCAGCAGCCGCAGGTAGTTTTCCACGGCTTCGGGTGAGTTCATCAGCGAGCGCTTGCGCATTTTATCGACCAGCGAGCGCCGCGCCATCTCCATGATGGCGAGTAATTGCGCCTTTTTCGCCGGCCCGATGCCGCGCAGGCCGTCGAAGTCCGTGTACGTCGCGTCGAGCATTGCGCGCAGTGAGCCGAACCGGTCGAGCAAGGCGCGCGCGACGCTGAATACGTCGTGGTCGGGCAAGCCCGCGCCCAGCACCAGTACGATCATTTCCGTATCCGAGAGCGCGCCTGGCCCTTGTTCGATCAGCCGCTCGCGTGGCATGTCGCTCTTGTGCCATTTGCCGCGCAGGAGCGGTTGCGACGAACGCGTGACGGACGGTAAAGAGCCGGGCGCCTCCGGCTCCGGCAAGGCCGCTTCCAGCGTTGCTTCGTCAATCGTGCAGGCGTAATCGGCCATATATAGAGAGTCCTCCGGTTTCGGGTTCGGGGCGGCAGGCGACACCGCGGGTCCACGCGGTGCGCGCGACGGACGCAAGCCGCTGCACGCTATGTGGCTTACAATAAGCGCTTTGCGCACGGCACCCCGATGGTTTGCCACACGCGTCGCCTGCGCCCGCGGCGCACGCGTGCAGCGCGCTTCGACAGAGCGAGCATTGCATGAGCATCATCGACATTTCCGAAGTGAAGCCCGGTTCACACTTGACGCTTCATTACCGGCTTTCCCTTGCCGATGGCGCCGAAGTCATCAATACGTTTACCGACAAGCCGGCCACGCTTCTGCTCGGCGCGGGCCAACTGGCGCCGCCACTGGAAGATATTCTGCTAGGTTTGAAGGCGGGCCACCATTCGACCTTTCAGCTAGCGCCGGGTCAGGCGTTCGGTCCCCGTAATCCGGAACTGATTCAACGCGTCTCATTGGCCACGCTGCGCGAAAACAGCATGATCGGCGAGGATTTTTCGCCAGGCGACCTGGTCGAATTCAACGCGCCGGGCGGCGGCCGTTACGCCGGCGTCCTGAAGGAAGTTGGCGAAACGTCGGCCCTGTTCGATTTCAACCACCCGCTCGCCGGCCAGGCGCTGGCGTTTGAAGTGAAAATCATCGGGATTTTGTAAACATGACCATCACGGATACGACTCTTGCCGAAGCCGAGATCCTGCTGGCGCAGCCGCGCGGGTTCTGTGCCGGCGTCGATCGGGCGATCGAGATCGTCGAGCGGGCCATCAAGCTGCACGGCTCGCCGATCTACGTGCGCCACGAAATCGTCCATAACGCCTATGTCGTCGAGGATCTGCGCAAGAAGGGCGCTATTTTCATCGAGCGGCTCGAAGAGGTGCCGGCCGGCAATACGGTCATTTTCAGCGCCCACGGCGTGTCGAAAGCCGTGCGCTCGGAAGCCGAGTCGCGCGGACTGCGTGTGTACGACGCCACCTGTCCGCTCGTGACCAAGGTGCATATCGAAGTCGCGAAGATGCGCCAGGACGGCTTCGACATCGTCATGATCGGCCATAAGGGCCACCCGGAAGTGGAAGGCACGATGGGGCAGGCGGGCGAGGGCATGCATCTCGTCGAAGACATCGAAGACGTGCAGGCGTTGCGGCTCGCCGATCCCGAGCGGATCGCGTTCGTCACGCAAACCACTTTGTCTGTCGACGACGCAGCGGAAATCATCGGCGCATTGAAGGCCAAATACCCGTCGATCCGCGAGCCGAAGAAGCAGGACATCTGCTACGCCACGCAAAACCGCCAGGACGCGGTGAAGTTCATGGCGCCGCAGTGCGATGTCGTGATCGTGGTCGGCAGCCCGAACAGTTCCAACTCCAACCGCCTGCGCGAGTTGGCCGAAAAGCTTGGCGTGCCCGCCTACATGGTGGACTCGCCGGACCAGATCGACCCGGTCTGGGTCGAGGGCAAGCGCCGAATCGGCGTGACGGCCGGCGCATCGGCGCCGGAAGTGTTGGCGCAGGCAGTGATCGCCCGCTTGCGGGAGCTCGGCGTGCGCAATGTGCGCGCGCTCGACGGTATCGAGGAAAACATCGCCTTTCCGTTGCCGCGGGGGCTAGGTCTGCCGGCCTGACAGCTGAGACGTCTTGCTTAAAGAAGCGCGCCCAAGGGCGCGTTTTTTTTCGCGCCACGCTTCGAGATCCGCCCGAAATAAAGTGCCACATCGCACCGGGCAGACGTTTTTTGTGCCCTTGCGTACAAATTCCTTCGAAATGCGATCCGGCTTTTAAACGGATTCCGGCTGTTCGTGCCCCGTTTAAATGACGTCGAAACGGTTGCGCCGATTTTTGACGCACTAAAATAGTGCGTCCGCCTTGGTATTAATTGAAACGTAATACTTAACGCGAACCACGGTGCACTCAGGCGCGAGGCCAATCGGCTGCAACACTTGATGCCATTGGGTGCGACGATGGTGCAACTGATGCACGAAAAACAGTCGCAACCCGGTTGCGCCTTTTAGCGGATTTCGCTCTTCAAATAAGGTTGCAATGCAGGAAAACCCTGCCGGTTCAACAATATTGCCCGTCGCAAAATTGGAGTTACAATGCGCGCGTTCTCAAGGCCTTCGGGTCCCGAACAATAGATTTTTGCAAGGCGCAGGAGACCTACTTAATGCGAGTCAAGTTTGCTTACGCCGTGTCCATCGCGGCCGCGGTTGCGATGTTGACCGCGTGCGGCAAGAAACAGGATGGCGAGGCGGGAGCAGGTGCGTCGGCTGCCACGGCGGCAAGCGCACCGGTCAGTGAAGCGACGGTCGTGAAGATCGGCCATGCGGCCCCATTGACGGGCGGCATCGCGCATCTCGGTAAGGACAATGAAAACGGCGCGCGTCTGGCGGTCGAGGAAATCAATACCCAAGGTTTGACGATCGACGGTCGCAAGATCCAGTTGCAGCTCGACGCGCAAGACGATGCGGCGGACCCGAAAACGGGTACGGCGGTCGCTGAAAAATTCGTGGACGATCATGTCGTCGCCGTGGTGGGGCACCTGAACTCGGGTGTCTCGATTCCGGCGTCGAAGATCTACAGCGACGCCGGCATCGTGCAGATATCGCCGTCAACGACGAATCCGGGATATACGCAGCAAGGTTTCAAGACGACTTATCGTGTGGTCGCGACCGATGCACAGCAGGGTCCGGCGCTTGCCGCCTATGCAACTAAAGTGCTTGGCGCGAAACGCATTGCGATCGTGGACGACTCGACTGTCTACGGCAAGGGATTGGCCGACGAGTTCGCGAAGACGGTAGAGGCGAGCGGGGCGAAGATCGTCGCGCGCGAAGCCACCAATGACAGGGCTACCGAATTCCAGGCCGTTCTCAAGAAGGTCAAGAGTGTTCAGCCGGACGTGATCATGTTCGGCGGCATGGATGCGACGGGCGGGCCGTTTACGAAGCAGGCGGCGGCGCTCGGAATCAGGGCAAAAATCCTTGGCGGCGACGGCGTGTGTACCGACAAGGTAGGTGAGCTGGCGGGAACCGCCGTGCAAAACCTGGTCTGTTCGGAAGCGGGACTCGCGCTTTCGAAAATGGACAGGGGAGCGGACTTCGAAAAGAAGTACGTCGACCGCTTCCACACGCCGGTGCAGATTTACGCACCGTTCACGTACGACGCTGTGTACGTGATTGTCGATGCAATGAAGCGCGCTAATTCGATCGAGGCGCCCAAGGTGCTGGCTGCGATGCCGTCCACCGATTACAACGGGGTAATCGGCCACATCGCGTTCGACGACAAGGGTGATTTGAAAGAGGGCGCCATTACGCTTTACGAGTTCAAGGACGGCAAGAAAGCGGTTCTCGATGTCGTGAAGATGTAATGACGGGACGTTCAGCCTGACGGCACCGAAATCACCCAACGGTGCCGTTTTTGCATCCGCTCAAGGCGAGCCCGCGACCGCATCCCGGTCGTCAAGGCTAACCGGCGGCGGATAACCCTTACCGGTCTTTTACATCAGTACCCGCAGTGCCGTTGAGATTCCGTGCAGCATCACCGCCCACAGGCTGATGAAGAACGCGAATCCAGCCGCACGGGCTAAGGAGCATTAAATGGATATCTTCATCCAGCAGGTCCTCAACGGGCTGGTGCTTGGCAGCGTTTACGCCATCATCGCACTGGGCTATACGATGGTTTACGGCATTCTGGGCATCATCAACTTCGCTCACGGCGACGTGTTGATGGTGGGCGCGATGGTGGCGCTCTCAGCCATAGGCGTGCTTCAGAACCACTTCCCCGGCCTCGGCAATGTGCCGACGCTTTGCATCGCGTTGATTATTGCCGCAGTGGTTTGCGCGGTGGTCGGCTACACGATCGAGCGCGTGGCTTACCGGCCGTTGCGCAAGGCGCCGCGTCTTGCCCCGCTGATCACCGCGATCGGCGTGTCGATCCTGCTGCAAACGCTCGCGATGATGATTTGGTCGCGCAACCCGCTGCCGTTCCCGCAACTGCTGCCCACCGACCCGATCAACGTGATCAAGGCCACTGAGACGACCCCCGGCGCCGTGATCTCGATGACCGAAATCGTGATCATCGTGGTGGCGTTCCTCGTGATGGGCGGCCTGCTGCTGCTGGTTCACAAAACCAGGCTCGGCCGCGCGATGCGTGCGATTGCAGAAAACCCGGGCGTCGCAAGCTTGATGGGCGTGAACCCGAACTTCGTGATTTCGGCGACCTTCATGATCGGCTCGGCGCTCGCCGCTCTGGCCGGCGTGATGATCGCGTCCGAATATGGCAACGCTCACTTCTATATGGGCTTCATCCCCGGCCTGAAGGCCTTTACCGCGGCGGTGCTGGGCGGGATCGGCAATCTCGGCGGGGCGATGGTGGGCGGCGTGCTGCTCGGCCTGATCGA
>DASPZL010000322.1:0-3154 GCA_035636295.1 Paraburkholderia sp. | reverse complement strand
TGCATGAACGCAATGCCGTTCGCACCCATTCCTGCTGCTCTTACCTTACTACTTTGCCGGGCGATTCGTGCGATAAATCAAATCGGCCGCATGGATCGCACGGCACAAATCTGTATTAACGCGAGTAGACGTTCACTTGCGGGAAGAAGAACGCGATTTCGACCGATGCCGTTTCAGCGGCGTCCGAACCGTGCACCGCGTTAGCGTCGATGCTGTCGGCGAAGTCAGCACGGATCGTGCCCTTTTCCGCCTTTTTCGGGTCGGTTGCGCCCATCAGGTCACGATGCTTCAGGATGGCGTTTTCGCCTTCCAGCACTTGCACGACCACCGGGCCCGAGATCATGAATTCGACCAGGTCCTTGAAGAACGGGCGTGCGGCGTGCACAGCATAGAACTTCTCCGCGTCGGCGCGCGACAGGTGCACCATGCGCGAAGCCACGATCTTCAGGCCAGCGTTTTCGAAACGGCTGTAGATCTGGCCGATCACGTTCTTGGTCACTGCGTCCGGCTTGATAATCGACAGGGTGCGTTCGATCGCCATAAAAACTCCAAAAAAATTAAGAGGTTACAGATTCAAATGAATCCGCTATTGTAGCATGTTCCCGTGTATGATTGCGATTGAACCCTTACAACATTGAAAGACTCCAAGCAGGAGTTTCTGAATACTGGTAGCGTAGGCCGTGAGGAGATTTCGAGGCCATTGAAACTCCCTGCCATCGCGCCGATCTTAGGGATGAACACCCTGCGACCGGCGGCAAAATCCGGCAGGCGCTGCACGATTCGCTACGATCGGCTGCGCAACCCGCTGCAGAACCTGCAGCACAACCATTACGCAACACGCTTCTGACGTAAGGAGAGACCATGAACGAACATCCGTATAGCTTTGGCCGCACTGGCGCGGTCAGCACGGTCGAAACGCGCAACCGCGTGCTACGGAACACCTACTGGCTGCTGGCGCTGTCCATGATTCCGACAGTGCTGGGGGCATGGGTGGGCCTCGCCACCGGTTTCTCGCTGTTCGCCGCCACCAGCCCCGCCATGAGCATGCTGGCGTTCTTCGCGATCGCCTTCGGCTTCATGTTCGCCATCGAGAAGACCAAAGACAGCGCCGCCGGCGTATTTGTGCTGCTCGGCTTCACGTTCTTCATGGGCCTGATGCTGTCGCGCATCCTGAGCTTCGTGCTCGGTTTTTCGAACGGCCCGTCGCTGATCATGCTCGCCTTCGGTGGCACTGGTGTGATCTTCGCGTCCATGGCGACGATCGCCACCGTCAGCAAGCGTGACTTCTCGGGTCTCGGCAAGTGGCTCTTCATGGGCGTGATCGTGCTGCTGCTCGCCTCGGTCGCGAACGTGTTCCTGCATCTGCCGGCGTTGATGCTGACGGTCTCTGTCATGGCGATCGTGATTTTCTCGGCCTACATGCTGTTCGACGTCCAGCGCGTCGTGAACGGCGGTGAAACGAACTACATCACTGCCGCCCTCGCGATCTACCTGGATCTGTACAACGTGTTCGTCAACCTGCTCGCGCTGCTCGGCATCTTCGGCGGCAACCGCAACTAAAGTCTGATTCGAGGCGCGGCGCCCAAAAACGCACGCCTTAGAAAAAAGCCCATAACGAGCAATCGTTATGGGCTTTTTTAATGCAGCGCCGCCAATCGGCTCAGATGCAGGTCACAAACTCAGCCACGCAAAGCCCTCGTTCTGCGAAGCCACCACCACTTCGGTGGGCGCCGCGCCCAGCACACCCGCCATCGCGGCCTGCGCCAATTCCGGCAAATTGTTCTGCTGGCTCAGATGCGCGGCCACCAGATGACGCAAGCGCGAACGGTCGAGCGACGCCAGAATCTCAGCCGCCGCGTCGTTGTTCAAATGCCCATGATTGCCGCCAATGCGCGCCTTCAGCGATTGCGGATAGCGGCTGCCCGCCAGCATCCGCAGATCGTGATTGCATTCGAGCACCAGTGCGTCGCAGCCGCTCAGCACCAAATTGATATGAGGCGTGGAAGTGCCGACGTCGGTCAGTACGCCGAGCCGGCTCGCGCCGTTGGAGAACACATATTGCAGCGGCTCGCGGGCGTCGTGCGGAACCGTGTAAGGGAGAATGCTGAGGTCGCCGATCGCCACCGCTTCGTCGCCCCACAGCACCTGCAGGTCGACATCGGCTTCGTCGGCGCCCACCGCGCGGGCGGTGCCCCAGCTCATGTACAGCGGGATCGACCACTTGCGCGCCAGCGTCAGCGCGCTGCCGATGTGATCGCTGTGTTCGTGCGTGATGAGAATGGCGTCGAGACCTTCGGCGCTCGCGCCGAGCCGCGTCAGACGCCGCTCGACTTCCTTCGCAGAAAAGCCGCAGTCGAGCAGCACGCGCGTGGTGGTCGCGCCGCTTTGCGCTTCCACCAGCAACGCATTGCCTTCACTGCCGCTGCCGAGACTCGCGAACCTCACGGCCCGCTTAATTCAGTTGCGCGTGCAGCAGCGTCACGATGCGCTGCGCGTCGGACGAGTTGTCCACTTGCCCGTTCGCATCCAGCACTGCCACCTGCGTCACGCTGTCACCCTTGGAGCGCACATTGACGAGGAATTCCTGACCTGGCTTCTTCGACGAACTGCCGCTATAGAACAGCTTGCCGAACAGCCCTTCTTTCTTCAGCTCCTGCATCGAATCCGCGTAACGCACGTAGTAGATGCCCTTCGAGCGGTCGCGATTGTCGACGGTGAAGTTGGTACGATCGAGCGCGAGGCCGACGCGCAGCCATGCGCGGTCGAATGATTCCTGCAGATCGAGCGTCGACGAGCCCGCGGTCTTGTCGATCGTGGCCGGCGCGGTAGCCGGACGCGCATCGGTCAGCAGTTGTTTCGATTGCGCTTCGGTCAGGCCGAACTTCTGCATCAGCTTGGTGAGGAACAGCGCTTCGAGCGCCGGATCGCGCGGACGCTCTTCCCAGCGCGACGACGTCTTGTCCTGACCCGTCAGCATTTCTTCCATCGCGCTATGCGTGATGGAAATGTCGGTGGTGTCGGACGCGCCGCGCGACACGAGCGTGCGGAAGCTGTCGCGCGTGCCCGACGAGTAGGCGAAGTCGATGACCTTGCCCACCGTGCGGCGGAACCAGTCGTCCGGAATATTGGCGCGGTTCTCAGCCCAATCGGTCAC
>DASPZL010000321.1:0-14136 GCA_035636295.1 Paraburkholderia sp. | reverse complement strand
TGCTTTTACGCTCCATCGCAGGCACCGGCCGCCGTTACGAATTTCGTACCTTTGAAGGACATGCCATGTGCGGCATCGTAGGCGTAGTTTCCCAATCCCCGGTCAATCAGCTGATCTATGACAGCCTGCTGCTTTTGCAGCACCGCGGTCAGGACGCCGCCGGCATCGCAACCGCGAACGGTAGCAATTTCCACATGCACAAGGCCAACGGCATGGTGCGCGACGTGTTCCGCACGCGCAACATGCGCAGCCTGCCCGGCACGACCGGTATCGGCCAGGTCCGCTACCCGACCGCCGGTTCCGCGTCGAGCGAAGAGGAAGCCCAGCCGTTCTACGTGAACGCGCCGTTCGGCATCATCCTCGCGCACAACGGCAACCTGACCAACTGGCAGCAGCTGAAAGATGAGATGTTCCGCATCGATCGCCGCCACATCAACACCAATTCCGACACCGAAGTGATGCTCAACGTGCTCGCGCACGAATTGCAGCTGTCCAGTTCGGGCCTGCAACTCGATCCGGCCGCGCTGTTCAAGGCGGTTTCGGGCGTGCATCGCCGGGTGCGGGGTTCGTACGCGATCGTTTCGCTGATTGCCGGCTACGGCCTGCTCGGTTTCCGCGACCCGTTCGGCATCCGCCCGCTGTGCCTCGGCAAGCAGGAAACGCCGGAAGGCGTTGAGTGGATTTTGGCTTCGGAATCGGTGGCGATTGAAGGTATCGGCTTCGAGTTCGTGCGCGACATTGCGCCGGGCGAAGCGATTTTCATCGACCTCGAGGGCAATCTGCACTCGCAGCAATGCGCGACGAACCCCAGCCTGAACCCCTGTATTTTCGAACTCGTGTACCTCGCGCGTCCGGACTCGGTGCTGGACGGCGTGCCGGTCTACAACGTGCGTCTGCGCATGGGCGACTATCTCGCCGAGAAGATCAAGCGCGAACTGCCGGACGTCGCGATCGACGTCGTGATGCCGATTCCCGATTCGTCCCGTCCGGCCGCGATGCAGGTCGCGAAGAAGCTGGGCGTCGAGTATCGCGAAGGCTTCTTCAAGAACCGCTACGTGGGGCGCACCTTCATCATGCCGGGCCAGGCGGTGCGCAAGAAGTCGGTGCGCCAGAAGCTGAATGCCATGGGCATTGAGTTCAAGGGCAAGAACGTGCTGATCGTCGACGACTCGATCGTGCGCGGCACCACCTCGCACGAAATCGTGCAGATGGCGCGTGATGCCGGCGCGAACAAGGTGATCTTCGCTTCGGCGGCGCCGCCGGTGAAATTCCCGAACGTCTACGGTATCGACATGCCGACGCGCGGTGAACTCGTCGCCCACGGCCGCTCGGACGACGAGGTCGCGCGCATGATCGGCGCCGACCATCTCGTTTATCAGGACGTCGACGCGCTCAAGCAAGCGGTGCGCGACATCAACCCGGCGCTGAAGGAGTTCGAAGCGTCGTGCTTCGATGGCAACTACGTGACCGGCGACGTCACCACCGAGTACCTCGACCGCATCGAAACCGCGCGTCTCGCGCCGTCCTCGCAATCGGACCGCGACGCCGCGAGCGAAGCGATCGACGGCGGCGGCCCGGCACGTTCGCAACTGCATCTGCAATTGTCGGTGGGTTGAACGATTCGCAAGCGGCATTGCGTGCCAACGCCTCACTGCACGCCACGCCGCGAGCGTGTTAGCATGACGGCTTGCGTCGATTTGATCTCAGCTTGCGGACGCGGGGCAACCCGAAACAGCTAAAGCGAATGGTGGAAAAGCCGTAGTCATCCGCCTCCGCTCCAGCTTTCCCCGCACATGAAGCCCGCTTATGCCGACGCAAAAGCGGGCTTTTTTGTTGCTGCCGTTTGGCTCTACGAACTCTCCTCTCAGGTGAGCCGCAGACGCCGAACGCAGCCATGGAACATTGGAAACCAGAACCAACATGGACGACTCCCTGAACTTCGACACGCTGGCAGTCCGCTCGGGCACTGTGCGCAGCGACTTCAACGAACATTCGGAAGCGATTTTCCTGACCTCGAGCTTTGTGTTCGCGAGTGCCGCGGACGCCGCCGAGCGCTTCAAGAATTCCGAAGAGAACTACACCTACTCGCGCTTCACGAACCCGACCGTCTCGATGTTCCAGGACCGTCTGGCCGCGCTCGAAGGTGGCGAGGCGTGCATGGCGACGGCTTCGGGGATGGCCGCGATCATGTCGGTGGTGATGTCGGCGTTGCAGGCCGGCGACCATCTGGTCAGCTCGCAGGCGCTGTTCGGCTCGACGCTCGGCATGTTCTCGCAGATCTTCAGCAAGTTCGGCATCACGACCACGTTTGTCGATCCGACCGATCTGGACGCGTGGAAAAACGCCGTGCGCCCCGAAACGAAGATGTTCTTCCTCGAAACGCCGTCGAATCCGCTGACCGAAGTCGCCGACATCGAAGCGATCAGCAAGATCGCGAAGGCGGCGAACGCGCTGTTCGTGGTCGACAACTGCTTCTGCAGCCCCGCTCTGCAACAGCCGCTGAAGCTCGGTGCGGACGTCGTGATGCATTCGGCCACCAAGTTCCTCGACGGCCAGGGCCGCGTGCTCGGCGGCGCGCTGGTCGGCTCGAAGAAATTCATCATGGAAAAGGTGTTTCCGTTCGTGCGTAGCGCCGGGCCCACGCTGTCCGCGTTCAACGCCTGGGTGTTGTTGAAGGGCATGGAAACGCTGTCGCTGCGTGTCGAAAAGCAGTCGGCGAATGCACTCGAAATCGCGCGCTGGCTGGAAACGCATCCCGCCGTGAACCGCGTGTTCTACCCGGGGCTTGAATCGCATCCGCAGCATGCGCTGGCGATGCGTCAGCAGAAGTCGGGCGGCGCGATCCTCTCGTTCGAACTGAAGGGCGATACGCCCGAGCAGATGCGCGCGAACGCGTGGCGCGTGATCGACAGCACGAAGATCTGCTCGATCACCGGCAACCTCGGCGATACGCGAACGACCATCACGCATCCGGCCACCACCACGCACGGTCGCGTGACGCCGGAAGCGCGCGCGGCGGCAGGCATCAGCGAAGGCTTGATCCGTTTGGCCGTGGGTCTGGAAAACGCCGGTGATATCCGCGGCGATCTGGAGCGCGGTCTGGCAGGCTGATAGGTTCTTGATGCAGGGAAGCGGGCCGCTTCTGTCATGCGGCTCGCGCAGCGAAACTCAGTGGCGCAACGCGCGCCACTGACCGGGCGCTAGCCCGAAACGCCGTGTGAATGCGTGCGTATAAGCGCTTTGATCGCCGAAGCCGATTTCCAGCGCGATATCGGTCAATGAGAGGCGTGGATCGGAAAGCAGCGTAATCGACGTATCGAGCCGCAAACGCTGCAAATAGCGATGCGGCGTTTCGCCGAACGCTTCAATAAAAAGCTGATGAAAGCGCCGCATGCCGAACCCGCAATGCGCGGCGAGATCGGCGATACGCAGCGGTTCGGACAAATGCGCGCGCAGCCAACGGTCGATACGCGCGAAATCCAGACCGGCGCCAGGGGCCTGCGCGCCCGCGGCCGTCGTGCCCGCGTCGGCCACCAACGCTGCACCCAGGCGTGCCGCAGCGTCCCAATGAAAGCGCCGGGTGTCCAGATCGTCGCCTGGCGCGCCGCCGGCGGCGTGCGCCGCGATCCGATGCACGAGTTGCACGAGCGACGCGTCCACCGATACGGCCCGCGCGCGGTCGAACAGACGCTCCGGCACGGCCAGCGAGGCAGCCGGCAAATCCAGCACCAATTGCCGGTTCTCGCCGACGCCCGCGTAATCGTGCCGCGCACCCGCCGGGATCAGCCAGGCGGAACCGGCGTCGATCTGTTGCGCGACGCCGTCCACCGCCATCACCATCGCGCCGTCGAGCCCGAGCACGACCTGATGAAAGTCGTGCACGTCCGACGCTTCGATCGCGCCGTAACGGCGCAGCGAAACGCTAGGTGCGGTAACGGCGGCGTGACCCATCGGCGTAACTCGTTGGCGATGCGCAATTACAAAACAGCGAAAAACTTAAACACCGAGCAATTCGACTTCGAACACGAGCGTCGCATTCGGCGGAATCACGCCGCCCGCGCCGCGCACGCCATAGCCGAGTTGCGGCGGGATCGTCAGCTTGCGCGTGCCGCCGACCTTCATGCCTTGCACGCCTTCATCCCAGCCCTTGATGACCATGCCGCCGCCCAGCACGAAAGCGAACGGGTCGTTGCGGTCCTTGCTCGAGTCGAATTTCTGGCCGTCGGTCAGCCAGCCGGTGTAGTGCACGCTGACGGTCTTGCCGGCAACGGCTTCGGTGCCGGTGCCTTCAACGATGTCTTCGTACTTCAAGCCGGATTCGGTGGTCACAGTCGACATGTAATCGCTCCTCAGGTCAAAAACGTAAAAACCGACATTGTAGGCGCGTTGGCCCGGCATCGCCGAGGATTGCCGCGTGGCACGCGGATTGCGACGAGATTGGCCATCCGGCCAGGCTGGCTGCGCCCAGCCGCATGCCTATAATGGGGCTTCTTTTAAACCATTCATGCAACGCCTGAGGGCTTGATCGTGACCACGTCTTCCGCCGGCTCCGCCGGCGAACAGCCGGTTCCTTCCGGCTTCGCCGTATCCGAGCGCACCGCCCACCTTCGCGCGGAAACCGCGCTGTTCATGCGCGATCATGTGCTCTCGCTGGTCTCGCACGACCTGCGCGGTCCGTTGAACGCCATCCATAGCTGGGCGTACGTGCTCGAGCGCAAGCTCGATGCGAACGATCCCAATGCGCAACGCGCCGTCACCGGCATTCGTAACGGCGTGGACCAGCAGGTGAAGCTGCTCGAGACGATCGTCGACGCCACGCGCGCCGAAACGAAGTCGCTGGCGCTCGCATACGCGCCGTTTCCGCTGCATCCGCTGCTCGATGAAACCGCGGAAGAAGTCCGTTCAGGATTGGCTCGCGCGCGTGGCGTGGAGGTCAAGGTCGACTCGCAACTCGCCACCGAGCAGCTCAACGGCGACCGCGAGCGCCTCGCCGCCGCCTTGTGGGTGATGCTGACCTTCGCCGTCGAAGCAAGCGCCGAGGGCGCCACGGTCACATTAGCCGCACGCGCGGACGCGACCAACTGGCACACCACCGTCACCTGCGATACGAACGCCGCCGCATTGGACGATCCGTCGTTGCCTCATGTGCTCGAAGCATTTGCGCGCAAGCAGGCGCGCGAGCCGCGCGAAGCCAAGCGGATCGCGTGGGTGCTGGCGCTGTGCAAACGCGCGGCTGAAGCGCACGGCGGCAGCTTCGAACAAAGCGACGCAACCGGGAGCGCAGCGGCCACGCTCGCGCTGAAGGTGCCGCTGAGCGCGACCGCAGCGAGATGAGCGCCGGCGGATTGCAGCGCTTTCCTGCGCGCCATTGAGGTTTCATCGAGCTTTCACCCTCTATACTGACAACTTTTGTTGCCGGAGCCCCCAGCTTTGATCCAGGTTGTCGCCCTTATCGGTGCGTTGTTGCTCGTTGCCCTCAACGGTTTTTTTGTCGCCGCGGAATTCGGTCTGGTCAAATTGCGGCAGACACGGGTGCAAAGCCTCGCTACCCGGCATGGTCTGCGCGGACGTCTGCTGGCAAAAGTGCACGGGCGCCTCGACGCGTACCTGTCCGCCTGCCAGCTCGGCATTACGCTCGCGTCGCTCGGGCTCGGCTGGATCGGCGAGCCGGCGTTCGCCGAACTGCTCACGCCGATCTTCAGTCTGGTCGGCGTGGAGTCGGAGAAGCTGATCCACGGCATCTCGCTGTTCTTCGCGTTCTCGTGCATTTCCTTCCTGCACATCGTGGTGGGTGAACTGGCGCCGAAGTCGCTGGCGATTCGCGAGGCGGAGAAAGTTTCGCTGTGGGCCGCCATGCCGCTGTACGGTTTCTACTGGGCGATGTACCCGGCGATCTGGGTGCTCAATACCAGCGCCAACGCCGTGTTGAAACTCGCGGGACTCGACGCCGACCACGGCCACGACTCGCATTATTCAACCGACGAACTCAAGCTGATCCTGCGCGGCCGCCGCGCCAACGTCGCGAGCGAACTGGGTTCACCGGAGGGCGCATACAGTCAGGACGAGTGGAACACGATCGCGCATTCGCTGGATTTCTCGCGTATGACCGTCTCGGACCTCATGCGTCCCGCCTATGAAATGATCGGCTTGCGGCTCGATTTGCCAACGCGGGAAAACATGCAGGTGGTGGCGCAGCATCGCTTCAGCCGCTATCCGCTGCTGGAAGACGCCTCCGGCGAGCGCGTGGCCGGCATGATCCACTTGAAGGACTTGCTGCTGGCACGGCACGCGGGCAGCACGCTGGAGGATCTCTCCCAATACGCGCGGCCCGTGCAGTACGTGAAGCCGGAGATGCCGGCGCTCGAACTGTTTCGCCGCTTCCGCAAGGGCGCGCCGCATTTTGCGCTGGTCGGCCACAAGAATTCGAAGCCGATCGGCTTTTTGACGCTCGACAATCTGCTCGGCGCGCTGGTCGGTCAGATTCACGACGAATTCCGTCAGGGCGACGCCGACTGGACACGTATGGACGACGGCACGTTGATGGGCAAGGGCAGCTTGCCGGTGGTGTCGCTGGAGCGCGCGTTGGGCATCGATATCGACGAGGGCAAGGCTGAATCGGTTGGCGGCCTCGTGATCCAGGCGCTGAATGATCTGCCGACTGAAGGGCAGAGAGTTGAGTTCGATCGCTTCGACGTGGTGGTCAAGAAAATGAAGGGGCCGCGCATCGTGCTCGTGCGGGTGTATCCGAAAACCTTCGACGATGAAGGTGGTTGAGCTGACCTTGCCCTGAGCTCGCCGAAGCGCGCCACGGCATTGCTCGAGTAAAATCGTCGTCCATACCACCGGGGGCGACATGGGATATTTGCTGGTATTGTGCGTCGGATTGCTGGCAGGCACGTTGAGCGGCGTGATCGGCACCGGCTCGTCGATGATGCTGATGCCCGTACTCGTGATGCTGTTCGGTCCGCAACAGGCGGTGCCGATCATGGCGATCGCCGCGATCATGGGCAACTTCGGCAAGGTCCTTGCGTGGTGGCGCGAGATCGACTGGCGCGCGTGCGGGGCTTACTGCGTGACCGCCGTCCCAGGGGCTGCGCTGGGTGTACGAACGCTTCTTGCGTTGCCGCCGCATGCGGTTGAAATTGCGTTAGGCCTGTTTTTCGTCGCGATGGTGCCGACGCGGCGGTGGCTGGCGCGGCGAGCCATTAAATTTTCCTTGTGGCACCTCGCGCTGATCGGCGGCGTGGTGGGTTTTCTCACCGGTATCGTCGTTTCCACCGGACCGATCACGGTGCCGGTGTTCATGTCTTATGGCCTCGTCAAGGGCGCTTTTCTCGCGACCGAAGCGGCGGGGTCATTGGCCGTCTACGGCGCCAAGGTCGCGGTATTCAATCATTTCGGCGCATTGCCCTTGCATGTGGTGATCGATGGTTTGATCACGGGGTCCGCACTGATGATCGGTTCGTTTGCTGCGCGGCTTATCGTGGTTCGGATGAGTCCCGCGGCTTTCAAGCTTGTCGTTGACGGTTTGATGTTGTCGTCGGGGCTTTCGTTGCTATGGGCCGCAGGGCGGTAGTCCCACAGACGAACCGAAGCATCAACTGCGCGGCACGCCATCCTCCACCAACACCGCGATCGGCATCGCTCCCAGCGCATCGCGCAGATACAGCAAGCCATTCTCTCCCACTTTAGGCGCCGCGGGGCTCAGCCAATCGAACAACGCCCTCGAGGACAGATCGGACGGCACCTCCACCGCCGTATCCTCCCACTTCGCCGGATCGACCATCGGCAAATCGCTATCCTCGCCGAGCAAGCCGGTGGCGAGCCGGCTGGCCACCATCACCGCCCACGCATTGCCATGCCGCCGTGCAAACGCGATCACATGCGATGCATGCGCGCCGCGCACCGCGAGCGGCAGATACGTACTCTGACTCAGCAACTCCGGCAGATGCGCGCGCAATGCCAGCACGCGTTGCACCACCGCGAGCTTCACGCGTCCATCGCGCCAATTCGGCAGGAATTCGGACGGCGGCGTCTGCGCCAGCCACGCCTCGCGCTGCGCGAAATCGACGGGACGGCGGTTGTCGGGATCGACCAGACTGAAGTCCCACAATTCGGTGCCCTGATAAAGATCGGGAATGCCAGGCGACGCCAGCCGCAACACCGTCTGCTGCAAGCTGTTGAGCGCACCGGCTCGGCTTATCCGCGCGACGAACGCGGACAACTCCGCGAGGAACCCGTCGCGCCGCTGCGGCGCCACGATGTCGAACAGGAAATCACGGCAGCCGGCTTCATACGCTTCGTCGGGCGCGAGCCAGTTCGTTTGCAGCTTCGCCTCGCGCAGCGCCTTCAACTGCCATTGCGCGACGCGCTCGGCCAGTGCCTTGATGCCCGCTTCGTCGTCCGGCTTTAGATCGGGCGGCCAGCAGCCCACCAGCGTCTGGTACAGCATCGCCTCGGCGGCGGGGCCGGGCGCCCAATCGTAGCTCGTATCCTGGCCGACGCTGCTGACGGGGTTGCCGTCGAGCGCGCGGCGGTGCGGCGCGTTCAAGACGGACCACGCGCGCGAGGTCGCGCCCCAGTCGTGCGCGATCTCGCTCAAGACCGCGAGTCGCGCGCGCACGTCTTCGCCGCGTTTGTGATCGTGCGTGGCGGTGGCGAGCATCGCATGAGGAAAGCGCTGCGAGCGCTCCAGGTTCGCCGCGTGAAACTCCTCGACCGACAACGCGAACTCGCCGGGGTCCGAGCCGACTTCGTTGCGCGACAACAGACGGCCATAGCGATAACACGCGGTGTCCTCGACCGCCTTCGCGGCGACCGGCGCGGTCAATTGCGAAAACAATGTCTGCGCAGTGCGCCGCGCGGAACCCGCGTGGCTCGGCGGCCCTCCATTCTGGCTTTGCTGGGGCTGCGCGCCGGGCCGCGCGGCGGGTGTTTCTTCCGCGCTGCCGCCAAGCCATGCGTTTACGCGATCGAGTGCGACATGGTCCGCGCGCGGCAGCGTCTCTTTCGCGCCGGCGAGAGCCTGCTCGAAATACACGTTATCGGCGGCGCCGCGCAAGCCGTTCTGCGGATAAATTCGATACACCGGAAAATGCACGACCAGTTCGGTCAACACGCGGCGCAGGGTGGTGAAGGTGAAATCGCGTGTGGTCAGCGAATCGCGGGCGATGCGATGGAGCGCCCGCGCCGCGCGGTCCAGTTCCGCCGAAAGGTTCTCCGCGAGAATCTTGCGCCGCGCGGCCAAAGCTTCGTCGGTGAAGCGCGGGCTGCGGCCGGTGAGTTCGGCCCACGTCTGCGCGAGCGGTTGCGCGCCGGCCGGATCGTGCAGAAGCGCGCCCACGTCGTTCATGAAGTCGTAGCCGGTCGTGCCGTCCACGGGCCAGTCGTCGCGCAAGGGTTCGCCACGGCCGAGAATCTTTTCGACCACCAGATACGGCGCGGTGTCGCGCAGTTCCGTGAGACGTTGCCGCACGCGCTGACAGTATTCGCGCGGCTCGGCGAGGCCGTCGACGTGATCGATCCGCAAGCCGTCCACCACGCCTTCCTGATACAGCCGGAAAACCAGCGCATGCACCGCGTCGAATACTTCGGGCCGCTCCACGCGCACGCCGGCCAGCGTCGAAATGTCGAAGAAGCGCCGCCAGTTCACCTCATCGGAAGCCGTGCGCCACCACGCGAGGCGAAAGTGCTGCCGTTCGATCAGCCGATGCAGGCGATCGCGCGCGACGGGTTCCTCGGGCGCATACGTCTGCAACACGAACTCGATCGCCGACTCGCCGTTTTGCGCGACGAACTCGCGCAGCATTTCGCGCGCTTCGGCGGCGCGCGGCTGATCGGCGGGCTGTGTCGTCAGCCCCTGGAAGCGCTCGGCGAGCGCGTTGAGATCGGCGCGGTCCGCGCTGTGCAGGATCGACGCGTAATCGACCGGGCACACTGGAAACACATGGGGACCGTAGCTAATATGGAAGCGTCCCGTATCAGCGGAAAAACGCAGCGCGATGCGGCCCGCCGCGAGTTCGTCGCCGTACGGCGCGCCGAGCGTCGGCACCAGCACCTTGCCGCGCAAGGCCGGATCGGGCGAATGCCAATCGACATCGAAATGGCGCGCATACGCGCTGTGGCGGCCCCATTCGAGAATGTCGAGCCACCATGCGTTGCTCGAGCCGCCGACGCCCATATGGTTCGGCACCATGTCGACGATCAGTCCCATGTCGTGCGCGCGCAGCTTGTCGGCGAGGCGCCGGAGACCCGCCTCACCGCCGCATTCGGCGTTGACCTGTGTGTAGTCGACGGTGTCGTAGCCATGCATCGAGCCCGGCTCGGCGGTCGTAATGGGCGACGCGTACACGTGGCTGATGCCGAGCGCGGCGAAATATTCGACGTGCTTCGCGGCATCGTCGAAGGTGAAGCCTCGATGGAACTGGAGGCGAAGCGTGGAGCGCGGGACGGTCATGGCGTATCAGGCTCCGAGGAAGCGTTGGAAGCGGGTACAGAAACGGTTGCGGCGCCGCGCGCGCGATCCACAGCGAGCAGACGATCGCAGAAGGTGTCGTCCGTGAACAGCTCGTCGATGGGCGAGCTCATGCGACGGCGCCAGTTCGGATGCTCGTCGATCGAGCCGGGCAGATTCGGCTGCTCGACGTGCGCGAGCAAATCCTCGAGCGGAAACGTGACGAGCGGTCCGGGCGTGGCGGCGACGAACGCGAGCGCTTCGTCCACGGGCGCTTCATCCGGCGGCGGCGCGGCCACGTCCGGCGCGGCCACGCCGGCCTGCTGGAACGCATGCCACAACGCGGCGCGGTCCTTCGCGCGTTCTTCCTGCGCGGCTTGCTCCGGATCGCGGCCGTCGGCGCGCGCCATTGTCTGGCCGATCTGATTGCGCCACGTGATGTCGCTGCCGCGCCACCAGCCGGCCACGGTCGGCAGATCGTGCGTGGTCGTGGTGCCGACCGCATTGCGGTCCCACTCGCGCGGCGGCTTGAAGCCCTTGCCGTCGCGCGCGCCCTCGAACCACAGCACGCGAATCCCGGCGATGCCGTGCTCCTCAAGCCGCTCGCGAAAGCCGGGCGGCACGGTGCCCAGATCCTCGCCGATCACGATCGCGCGATGCCGCCACGATTCGAGCGCGATCAGGCGCAGCAGGTCTTCGAGCGGATAGCGCAGATAGGCGCCGTTGCGCGCGCTTTCGCCTTCGGGCACGAGCCATAGACGGCGCAAACCGAGAATGTGATCGATGCGGATGCCGCCCGCGTGCGCGAACGCCGCGCGCAGCATGTCGATGAAGGCCGAAAAGCCTTGTGTGCGCATCGCGCGCGGCGAGAACGTGGTGAGCCCCCACGCCTGTCCGGCCTGATTGAACAGATCGGGCGGCGCGCCTACCGACACCCCTTGCAGCATGTCGTCGCAATACGACCACGCATGACTGCCAGCGCTATCGCAACCCACGGCGAGATCGGCGATCAGGCCGACGGCCATGCCCGCATCGCGCGCCGCATGCTGAGCGTGCGACAAACCCTTCGCGGCGAGCCATTGCAGAAACAGATGAAAGTCGACTTCATGGCGATTCGCTTCAGCGAACGCTTCGACTTCCGGGCTGCGCGGATCGCGCAACGCCTCGGGCCAATTGCGCCAATGACCGTTGCCGCCTTCCTGCGAGAGTTGCCACGCCTGCAGCGCTTCGAAACGCGCGTGGTCTTCGAGCGCGCGTCCAGCACGTTCGCAGAAACCGTGAAATTCCAACGCGCGCGGTGCATCCTGCGCGCGTTCGTGCGTGCAGAAATGCTCATAGAGCGCGCGCAAGACCTTCAGCTTCAGCACGACTGCGTTGGGCCAGTCGATCAGCGGCAACGCTTCGAGTTTCGACCACGCGTCGCCGGCCTGCGCGGCCTCGAGTGCTGAGCGTGCCGCGTCCGCCCCGAACACGGCGGCGGGATCGATATGCGTGACGTTCAGCCACAAACGCGACGACGGCGAATACGGACTGAAGCGGTTCGGCTCCGCGCTGAACATCGCATGTGTCGGGCTGACGGCGAGCGCATGCGCGCCATGCTTCGCGCTGCCGATCGCGAGTTGTGCGAGCGCCGAATAGTCGCCGATGCCGCCGTCGCCCGGCCGGCGCAAACCGTACAACTGCGCGGCGATGCCCCACAGCGGCGGCGTTTGCGCGGCGCTGCCGCCACGCAGCGTGCGCCATGCGTCGGCGACGGTATAGCAGCGCGGCGGCGCCACCGCCAGCGTCACGCGCTGCTCGTTGATCACCAGCGTGTGATAGCCGGGCTCGTCGATCGGTGCGAGCAAGGCTTCCTCGCCTTTGGGCGCCGTGAAGCGGCCGTCGATGATCGAACCGCTTTCGAGTTCGATCCGATAGTGGCTGCCGGACCTGATCGGCGCGGCAGGCAACGCGATGCCGCGCCCTACCTCAGCGGTCATCAGCGGCGGCAGTTTGCGGCCCGATAACTCCGCCTCCAACACGGTGGCGCTTTGCCGGATTTGCGTGGCGTTACCGCATGACAAACCCATCCGCTCGAGCAGCGCCGTGAGCGTATTCTCGGGCACGTGTTGTGTCTTACGGTGCGCATCCTGCCACTCCACCTCGAAGCCGGCGCGCGTGGCGAGTGTCACGATCGTATCGTTGGAGCGTCGGGTGCTGTTCACGCGTGGCGCTCCTGTTGGCCGGCAATGCGGGCATCGTGGCCGATCGCATAGTCGCTGACGTCGCCGGTCAGCCACGCGACGAACGCGTTCGTCGGCAACACGTTGACGTCGACCTGTTCGCGCACGCGCGGCGGCGTTTCGAAAATCACCTTGCCGGCGGGCACATCGTTAAACGGCACGCTCTCCTTCGAAAGATTCAACACGATGGACAAGGTCTCGCCGTCGCCAAGTTTCCAGCGCGCGACGAGCGCGTTGACTTCAGCGCCGTTATCGGTGGTCAGCACGGTCGCGCCGAGCGCCTTGCCATGCTTCAGACGCGGCGTGATCAATTTCGCCCGCACCGTGAGCGCTGATTTGTAGAAGTGCATCCAGTCGAGCCGGTCTTTCGCCTCGCCGGTTTGCGCGGGCGGCTGGACAGGCTCCGGCGGCGAGGAGGCGATGAACGTCTGCACATCGTTCGGATCGGGAATCTGCGCGCGCCGCTTTTCGTCGCTGAACGCTGAAAAGCGTGCGAATTCGCGGCGCCGTCCTTCGCGCACGGCGTTGGCGAGGTCGCCGGTGTAGTCGGTGAAAAACAGGAACGGTTGGGCGGAGCCGTATTCCTCGTCCATGAACAGCAGAGGGATTTGCGGCGACAGCAGCAGCAAACCGGTGGCGGCGCGCAATGCATCGTCCGATGTCAGCGTGTGCAGGCGCTCGCCGAATGCGCGGTTGCCGACCTGATCGTGGTTCTGCAGGAACATCACGAAAGATGTGGGCGGCAGATGCCTGCTCGATTCGCCGCGCGGCGCGCCGTCGTGAAGCGGCGACGGATCGCCCTGATACGCGAAGCCTTCCGACAGCACACGCGCAAGCCGGCGGATCGGCTGGTGTTCATACGCGTGGTAATAGCCTTCCGTTTCGCCGGTCAGCAGAACGTGCAGCGTGTTGTGCGCATCGTCGTTCCACTGCGCGTTGAAATGGGTTTCCAGCAGGCTTGCGCTGTTGTGTTCGTTTTCCAGCACCAGATGCACATGCCGGCCGTGCTGCACTCGCGCGCGGATGTGGTCGGAGAGTTCACGCAGCCATGCATGATTGTCGATGGCGTGCACCGCGTCGAAACGCAGACCGTCGATGCGATATTCGTTGATCCAGTAGACCGCGTTATCCGTGAAGAAGTCGCTCACTTCGCAGCGCTCGAAATCGATCGCCGGGCCCCACGGCGTATGCGTGCCTTCGCGGAAAAACGAGCGGGCGTATTCGTGCAGATAGTTGCCGTCCGGGCCGAAGTGGTTGTAGACCACGTCGAGAAACACCATCAGGCCGAGACCGTGCGCGGCGTCGATCAGCGCTTTCAGTTCCTCGGGGCGGCCATACGCGGAATCCGGCGCGTACGGCAGCACGCCGTCATAGCCCCAATTGCGCTTGCCGGAAAAATCGTTCACCGGCATCAACTCGATGGCGGTCACGCCGAGCGCGGCGAGCGCCGGCAAACGCTTC
>DASPZL010000320.1:0-2199 GCA_035636295.1 Paraburkholderia sp. | reverse complement strand
CACGGCGCCCGCCTGCTCGCCGCCCACGCCGAAGCCTTGCAGCACGCGAATGACGATGAGTGCGATCGGCGCCCAGATGCCGATCGACTGATAGTCGGGCAGCAGCCCGATGACGAAGGTCCCCAGCCCTACGATCAGGATCGTCACGATCAGCGCCTTCTTGCGGCCGACCCGGTCGCCGAAATGACCGAACACGATGCCGCCTAACGGTCGCGCCAGAAAACCGACCGCGTAGGTGGCGAAGGCGGCGAGCGTGCCGATCAGCGGATCGGCGGCGGGAAAAAACTTCTGGCCGAACACCAGTACGGCGGCCGTGCCGTAGACGAAGAAGTCGTAGTACTCGGCCGCGGTGCCGATGGTCGAGGCGAAGGCGACGCGGCGCAGCATGGCGGTGCTGGCCGGCGCGGCGGCTTGCGAGCGTGCTGGGTTCACGCGTGTCTCCATGATCTTGTCGTTAATTAGCTGGTTGGTTGAGCGAATCGACTCACCAGTTCCACAACGTCCCATCGTCGAGACGCGCCACCGGCAGATAAGCCGGGTCGTACGGATAACGCGCGGCCGCCGCTTCGTCGATGTCGACGCCGTGGCCCGGCGCCTCGCCGGGATGCATCATGCCTTTGTCGAAGCGCCATGCATGCGGGAATACGTCGAGCGCTTCCTTTGGAAAACCCATGTACTCCTGCACACCGAAATTCGGCACCCACAGATCGAAATGCAGCGCCGCGCCCATGCATACCGGCGACAAATCCGACGGTCCATGGCAACCGGTTCGTACCTGGTATAGCGAAGCAAAATCCGCAATGCGCCGCAGATGCGTGATGCCGCCCGCGTGCGTCAAGGTCGCGCGAATGTAGTCGATCAACTGCTCCTCGATCAACTGCTTGCAATCCCAGATGCTGTTGAATACCTCGCCCACCGCGATCGGCGTGACTGTGTGCTCGCGAATCAGCCGGAAGCCTGCCTGGTTCTCCGCGGGCGTGGGATCTTCCATCCAGAAGAGGCGGTACGGTTCGACCGATTTGCCGAGGCGCGCGGCTTCGATCGGCGTCAAACGGTGGTGCACGTCATGCAGCAAATGCGTATCGAAGCCGAATTTGTCGCGCACCGCTTCGAACAGCTTCGGCACGAAGTCCAGATACTTTTCCGACGACCAGCTCTGCTCCTCGACCGCGCCCTTGGTGGCCGGCTCGTACATGCCGCTGCCTTTCGATACGCCGTATACCGAGCGCATGTTGGGCACGCCGCTTTGAATGCGAATGGCCTGGTACCCGGCTTCGATATGTTCGGCGTAACGGTCGAGCGCTTCGGGAATGTCGCGGCCGGTGGCATGGCCGTACACCATCACGCCCTCGCGCGACGCGCCGCCGAGCAGCTTGTACAGCGGCATGCCCGTTACCTTGCCGAGAATGTCCCACAGCGCCATGTCCACCGCGGCGATCGCCGTCATGGTGACGGGACCGCGGCGCCAGTACGCGCCTTTGTAGAGATACTGCCAGGTGTCCTCGATACGGCCGGGGTCGCGGCCGATCAGAAGCGGGCACACGTGGTCTTTCAGATACGACGCGACCGCGAGTTCGCGGCCGTTCAGCGTTGCGTCGCCGATACCGTGCACCCCTTCGTCCGTGACGATTTTCAGCGTGACGAAATTACGGCCGGGGCACGTGACGATCACGTCGGCGCGAACGATTTTCATGACATCCTTCCTTGCAGAAACGGGTGGCGAACCGCGCGGATGTACTGAACGCACGGCATACGGCTTGCGGCTTTCGTGCCGGTTTCGGATCGCGGCCCAGATGAAAAATCACCTTCATCGATCCATTTCAAGCCGTTTGAACGATGCTACCATACAAGTATAGCGACACGTCAAATCAGGGTTTTCCCGCTAAATGACGTTATTCCCGAGTCTTTTACACAAGACGGATTTCATTCAATGTCCTCAGCAGCCACCTTGCCTCGCCTCACCCGCTCCGCACTGCCGGCACTGCAAACCCATCTGCTTTCTCCCCAATGGCGCGAGCCGGGCATCGGCATCGTTCATCTGGGCATCGGCAATTTCCATCGCGCGCACCAGGCGCTCTACACGGAAGAAGCCATGCTCGCGGCGGGCGGAGACTGGGGCATTTGCGGCGTGACGCTGCAAGGCGACGTCGGCAAGCGCGACGCGCTGATGGAGCAGCAAGGTTTGTATAGCCTCGTCGA
>DASPZL010000319.1:0-56775 GCA_035636295.1 Paraburkholderia sp. | reverse complement strand
CCGTGCCCGGATTGCTTGCCGGACACTTCGAGCGTTTGCGCAAGGCCGAGCAGGCGGCGCTGGCCGAAGCTGACGCCGAAGCCTCCGCGGCGCTCACCCCCGGCGCATGGCTCGACGTGTTCCGCAAGGACATGCAGAGCGTGCTGCTTGCCGAACTGGATATTCGTTTTCAACCGGTCGAAGGGTTGCTCGCAGCCCTTCGCGCCAGCTAACTGGGACACTATGTCCAGATATCGTATCGATCTCATTGTGTTTTTGGCCGGCCTGGCCGCCGTGTGCTGGATCGCTGCCGGCTACGCCGTCTCGACCCCTCTGGCGCTGGCCGTCACCCTGTTGATCGGCGCCTGTTATCTCGCGGGCGCGTTCGAACTGCGGCGCTACAGCCAGGCCACGTCCACCTTGACGCGTGCCGTCGCAGGCCTGTCCGCGCCACCGTCGAGCCTGGGCGCCTGGCTCGACTCCTTGCATCCCAGCCTGCGCAATGCGGTGCGCCTGCGCGTCGAGGGCGAGCGCGTGGCCTTGCCGGGGCCGGCGTTGACGCCGTACCTCGTCGGCCTGCTCGTGTTGCTGGGCATGCTCGGCACGCTGCTCGGCATGGTGGCGACGCTGAAGGGGACCGGCATGGCGCTGGAAAGCGCGACGGACCTGCAGGCGATTCGCACTTCGCTGGCGGCGCCGGTCAAGGGGCTGGGCTTCGCGTTCGGCACTTCGATTGCGGGCGTGGCCACGTCCGCCATGCTGGGGCTGCTGTCCGCGTTGTGCCGGCGCGAGCGGCTGCAGACGGCGCAGCTGCTCGACGTGAAGATCGCCACGACATTGCGCATCTACTCGCGGAGCCATCAGCGCGAGGAGGCCTTCAAGCTCCTGCAGCGTCAGGCGGAGGTGATGCCCACGCTGGTCGACCGTCTGCAGACGATGATGGCGGCCATCGAGCAGCAGAGCCTCGCCTTGAACGAGCGGCAGATCGCCGGCCAGGACGCCTTCCACGGCAAGACCGAGGCCGCGTACATGCGCCTCGCTTCCTCGGTCGAGCAATCGCTGAAGGCGAGCGTCGCCGACAGCGCCCGCGCCGCGAGCGCGGCGTTGCAGCCGGTCATGGAGGCCACGATGGCGGGCCTCGCGCGCGAGACGGCCGCGTTGCACGACACCGTCACGCATGCCGTGGAGCGGCAGTTGAACGGACTGTCGAGCGGCTTCGAGGCCACGACCACGACCGTGGCCGATATCTGGAACAAGGCACTGGCAGGACACCAGCGATCGGGCGAAGAATTGGCCCAGCATCTGCGCACGTCGCTGGATCGCTTCACCGAGACGTTCGAGCACCGTTCGGCCGCTCTGCTGGAAGGCGTTTCCGCGCGGCTGGAAGAGACGGCGGGCAACGTGTCGCATGCGTGGAACGAGGCGCTGTCGCGGCAGGAAAGCGTCGGCGAGAAGCTCGCGGCGCGCAATCAGCAGGCGCTCGCTGCGGCGGCGGCGACCTTCGGGCAGCATTCGGCTTCGCTGCTACGCACAGTCGGCGAGTCGCATGCGGAACTGCAGGCGGCATTGGCGTCGCGTGACGAACAGCGGCTCGCAGCCTGGACCGAAACGCTCGGTTCGGTGGCCGCCACGTTGAGCAAGGAATGGGAGCAGGCCGGCGCGCGCATCGCGAGCCGGCAGCAGGAAATCTGCGACGTGCTGGAGCGGACCGCGCGCGACATATCCGCCCAAACCCAGGCGCACGCCAGCGACACGATCGCCGAGATTTCGCGGCTCGTGCAAGCCGCGTCGGAAGCGCCCAGGGCCGCGGCGGAAGTCGTCGCCGAACTGCGTCAGAAGCTCTCCGACAGCATGGTCCGCGACACCGCGATGCTGCAGGAGCGCAGCCGTCTGCTGGAAACGCTGGAAACCTTGCTCGACGCGGTGAACCATGCGTCCACCGGGCAGCGCACCGCCGTCGACGCGCTCGTCGCCACGTCGGCGGATCTTCTGGAGCGTGTCGGCACGCAGTTCGCCGACAAGGTCGAACTCGAAACCGGCAAGCTCGGCGCCGTTGCCGCGCAGGTCACCGGCAGCGCGGTCGAGGTCGCGAGCCTGGGCGAAGCATTCGGGATGGCCGTGCAGACGTTCGGCGCGTCGAACGACAAGCTGGTGGACCACCTGCAGCGGATCGAAACCGCGCTCGACAAATCGCTCGCGCGCAGTGACGAACAGCTTGCCTATTACGTCGCGCAGGCGCGGGAAGTGATCGACCTGAGCATGATGTCGCAGAAGCAGATCGTCGAGGAGTTGCAGCAGCTTGCCGGTCAGCGGGCTTCAGCCGGAGCCGAAGCGGCATGAACGAGGAAATCGACGGCGGCGTGGAGCAGACGGCGCCGATCTGGCCCGTCTTCGGCGACTTGATGTCGGTGCTGCTCGGCGCGTTCGTGCTGATTCTGGTCAGCGTCATCGGCGTGCAACTGGAACTGTCGAGCAGGCTCGAGCAGGAGGTCAAGCAGCGTCAGGTGGAAACGCAGCGCCGCATGACGCTGGAGCAGGCGTTGGCCGGGCCGTTGGCGGCGGGGCGGGTGACGCTGGTCAACGGGCGCATCGGCATCAACGGCAGCGTGCTGTTCAAGCTGAATTCGGATCAATTGCAGCCCGAGGGCCGGGAGGTGCTGAAGAGCCTCGCCGGGCCGCTGTCCGCCTGGCTGAAGACCCGCGACGAAATCCTGATGGTGAGCGGCTTTACCGACGACCGGCAAGTGCGGGACGGCAATCGCCGCTTCGCCGACAACTGGGAGTTGTCCGCGCAGCGCGCGTTGACGGTGACGCGCGCGTTGATCGACGAAGGCGTGCCTTCCGCGTCGGTATTCGCGGCCGCGTTCGGCGCCGGGCAGCCCGTGAGCTCGAATGCCGGCGAAGACGGACGGGCCAGGAACCGGCGAGTGGAAATAGCGCCTGTTCCGAGGCCGTCGAGCGCGACGGTGAAGCCACGTGAATAGTGGCGGCGCACACGAAGTCCGCACGACGCTCGACGCCTGGCGCGAGCGGGGCGCCGATCGCCTGGACCCAGTCCGCTTTCATTTCATCGAGGCGTTGCAAAAGCGAGCGGCCGGCCACACCGGCGAGGCGCGCCGTATCCTGGACGACCGGTTGTCCAAACTGCTTGCGGCCTATGCGGACGATCTGGAACGGCGCGCCGCATCGGCGGCTGACGCTGCGCGCGGCGCGGCATCGCCAGGCGAGCCCGCTCCTGGAGCGCTTGCCGGGTTGATGGATTACATCGGCGGTGCTCATGCGGCAGTGAATGCTGACGGCCCCACAGCGGCGGGCCACGCCGCGTCTCGATCCGCCTCGTATCCGGAACTGGAGATGCTCGATTACTTCAGGGAACTCTCGTCCAAGTTACGAACCGAAAGGCAGTTGCGGCAGTCGCTGGAACAAGTGCCGGGAAATGCGGGGCCGCTCAATTCGAGCAGCCTCGTTCATCGATCGCTTTCGCTGATGCGCGAGCTCTCGCCGGGATATCTCAAGCAGTTCCTGTCGTACGTCGACGCGTTGTCGTGGATGGAGCAGATGAACGGCGGCGCGGCGGTGGGAAAAGACGCGCCGCGCGCGGGGAGCGCTGGGAAAAATGCTCGCGGAAAATCACGCTAGCGGCTCGCCTGTGAGTGCGTTGCGGACGCCCGTCCGAACAACAGCAACATGATCGTCAACACGCAGAAACCGGCTCCCGCGTAAAAAGTCGCGGTGGCGCCCAAACGATCCCACAACGCGCCCGCGATCACGCTGGACGCGAGCGTCACGATGCCGCTGAACAGATTGAAAAAACCGAAGGCCGTGCCGCGCAAGTGCGCCGGCGCAGTCTGAGCGACCATGGTGGCGAGCAGCCCCTGCGTCATTCCCATATGAAGGCCCCACAGCGCGACACCCACGAGCACCACGCTCCAGTGCGCGCCATGCGCGAGCACTACGTCCGCGGCAATCAATACGGCGAGGCCGGCGATCAGCAGGCGCGTGTGGCTCGTCGTATCCGCGAGCTTGCCGAACGGATACGCGGACAGCGCGTACACCACGTTCATTGCCACCATCACGAGAGGGACCAGCGCAATCGGCACGCCGATGCCCATTGCGCGCAATACGAGGAACGCCTCACTGAACCGGGCCAGCGCGAAGACCCCGCCCACCACGACAACCCGCCAATAGCCGGCGCCGAGCTGCTTCACGCTTTCCCAGCGAATCGGATTGACCCGCTTTGCACCCGGTTCGCGCGCCGGTTCTTCAATGCCGAAGGCCAACAGCGCTACAGCGAGCAAACCGGGAATCACCGCGAGCCAGAAAGCGAGCCGGAAGTTATCCGCCCACACGAGCATGATGACGACGGCCAGCAGCGGTCCGAGAAACGCGCCGACGGTATCGAGCGATTGGCGCAGCCCGAACGCGGCGCCTCGCAGATGCGGCGGCGTGACATCGGCCACCAGCGCGTCGCGCGGCGCGCCTCTAATGCCCTTGCCGACCCGGTCCAGGATGCGCGCCGTCACCACGATGCCGATGGTGGGCGCGATCGCAAATAACGGCTTGCTGAGCGCACCGAGGCCATAGCCCGCGACGGCGAGCCATTTGCGATTTCCGAGGTAATCGCTGAGGGTGCCGGAGAACACCTTGACGGCAGGGGCCGTGGCTTCGGCGATGCCTTCGATCAGGCCAATCGTGGTCGCGCTTGCACCGAGGCTCGCCATCAGGAACATCGGCAACAGGCTATGGACGATTTCTGACGAAACGTCCATCAACAGGCTGACGAAGCCCAGCACCCAGACACTGCGTGGAATCTGCTGAAGAACGCTCGCGCGCGGCCGGGTTTGCATCGACACTGTCCGGAGGGAGGTATGGACTCGTTGCGTCAACCGTCAGGCTGCCGCTCGGAGTTCTGGCCGTCAGGATGGCAGCAGGTTTGAAACGCTGTCAATGATAACCGCTGCGCTTCACGGCATTGCAGTGCGAAGTGTGTTGTAGCCCGCCTCGCCCCATCGGGGCGAGGCGTTGGTTGTCGCGTATGCGGCAATACGAGCGTATCGATCAGAACGCGTGACGCATGCCCACGGTGACCGCCACCTGCGTGTTCGTCGACGACGGCGAAAGCGTGTTGATCATGGCATGCGAGAGCACCGAGTCCGCGGGCGCGCCATGCACGTTCTGATAGACGCCCTCAAGATAAAAGTCGGTGCGTTTGCTGAGCGCATAGTCGGTCTGAAGCATGGCCGTGTTCCATCCAGGCGATGAGCCGTTATATGCGCCATGTGTGTAGGTGTACGCGCCGGATAAGCTCAACGCCGGCGTCAGCGAGTACTTCGCATTCACTTCGTAGTTGTCGAGACGAAGCGAGCCGCCCAAGGTGCCGGCGGACGTGTCGCTTGCGCCGAGATAGGAGCCGGTTCCGAACGAGAATACGCCGGACGTGTTGTCGATCTGAGTATGGCTCCACACCAGGCCGACGGTAGCGGGCCCGAAAGTGTAGTTGCCGCCAAGCGACCAGATGCGCTGGCGTTGCGCGAGAAAGTTCGCGCTGGCGTCGCTCGCGGTAACGGCGCCGCTGCCGTCGCCCGCATTATTCAATTGCAGGTATCCCGCCGCAAGATTGACCGGCCCCTGTGAATAGGAAACACCGAAGCCGTACGAGCGGTTGTTCGAGAAGTTGCCAGCCTTGTTGCTGAAGGCATACATCGTTTCGAAAGTGATGCCGCGATAAGTCGGGCTCGTGTACTTGGCCGTATTGTTGATAACGACCGAGTTCGCGGCAAGATTGTCGTTTTCGAACGGATGGGCGGCCATGCTTCCGCCCCACGTGTTGAATTCCGCCGTGAGCGGTCCGACGAGGTCGTTCATTACGTCGAACTGGCGGCCGAACGACACCGTGCCGTATGCATCGCTTTGCAAGCCGACCCATGCCTGTGAGCCGAAGCCGTCGCCCGAGAAAGCCTGGGCGCCGTTATTCAGAAGAAATCCTTGCTCCAGCTTGAAGACCGCGTGCAAGCCGCCGCCGAGATCCTCCGAGCCTTTCAGGCCAAAGACCGTGTTCTGCGTCGAGCTGCTCACCAACTGCCAGTTGCTATGTCCGAACTGATTATTCGTGTACACCAGCCCGGTGTCGATGAGACCGTAGAGAGTCACGCTGCTTTGCGCATGCGCGGATGTAGTAAAGGCTCCGAAGAGCGCGACCGCAAGTAAAGACCTTTTCATACTGACTGGCTCCATGATTTGGCGGTGATGATGGGAACAGTTCAGGGTACGACGTGGAAAATAAATAGCACGTCAAAAAAGAATGGGCGCTGCGGTGAACACGTAAGACAAGCGTAGGGGATCAAGTGGAGGAGTGCGCAGAACAGCGATCGGCTGTCGCATTTTCAGTTCGATTATTCAGTTCGCATAGGCTGATGGCAATGCGATATAAAGTTTGTGCTGTGTTTCACTGTTAATGCCTGGACGCCTGTACTATACGGTCCAATGGGAACCCGCTTGGTAACCAGCGTTGGAAAATCCGGCGTGTCGACAGATGGGGCGCACGCCGGCATGTTTCACTGAAAACATGCAAGCCTTTTCGTATGGTTGCCGCTTTGCCGCATTCATGCGGGCGGCGGTGTGACGAACCACGTGAAAATATGAACAATTTTATTCGACCACCTGTTTCGTATCCGGCAACTGTCGTTTTCGTGGACGACAACGACAGTTACCTCGACGCTTTGCGCCGTTTCTTTCCGGACGTTTCCACCAATCTGTTTTTCACGCGACCGCAAACGGCACTCGCGTTCATCCGTCAACACGCCCGCGCGAATTCACTGGAGTTTGCGCCGGCGTCGGCGTGTCTGAGCGAGACCGGTATCGAGCGCTTTGTCGAAACCTCGGCGGAGCGGGACATATTGACCCGGAAGTCGCGCTTTGCAGAAGTGGCGGCGGTCGTCGTCGATTACGACATGCCGGGCGTAAGCGGCGTCGAGTTTCTCTCTTCAATATCCGATTTGCGGTGCGCGAAAGTGCTGCTCACAGGAGTCGCGGACGAGACAGTCGCGGTTAAGGCGTTTAATGCCGGAATCGTGGATTTATATCTGAGAAAGACCGATGCCGAGTCGGCAAACAGATTGGTCCATTTTCTGAAGGACGCCCGAGCCCGGCATTGTTCGGAAAGCGGTTGGCTGGCATTAGGCGAAAACGGCACCACGTATTGCGATCCGAGAACGAGGAAGCTAATCGACGAGCTGGCCGCCGCGGAAGGTATCGTCGAGTACTACTGGCGTCCCGAGCAGAATGCCATTCTGATGTTCGACCGTGCGGGAAACCCGAGCGTGTTCGTCGCGTGGGCCGAGAACGACTGGATATTGCAGGGCGAGATCGTGGCGGATGAAAGCGGCCCGGCCGAACTGTTGCGGCAGATCGCGGTGCGCGAGGTGATGCCGCTCTTCTGGCCGCATCTGGCCTATCGTGCCGGCATCGACTTCAGGATGTTCAAGCCCCGTGAAATTCCCGGCTGGAATGACGCTTTCTATTGCTGGGCCCGCATCGACCCAACCGAAGTGGGTTTGGACGTTCGGACGTTTTCAAAATGGCGGAATGAGCCAAACCGCTAACGTTCTCCGACACGTCGAGCCACATGTACGCCATTCCGACCGCCTTCGTGTCCGCGTTGTTCGTGGTGTTCGGCCTTTACGTACTCATTACCCAAGGCGTGACGCGTCTATCCGCGCCATTCCTTTTGATGTGCGCGGCGACCTTCGCGTGGCAAGGCACGTGGACATTACTGTTCCAGACGGAAAGTCCGCACGTCGCAGGCGTGCTGGTCAGGCTCGGCTATCTGTTCATTCTGTTTTTGCCCACCACGTTCTATCACTTCGTTACGGAAGTGACGGCGAGACGCCGTGAACAGCCCGTATTACTCGCGTCTTACGGTCTATGTCTGGTGCTCGCCGCGCTGCTTCCGGGCGACCTCGTCGTCGCCGGCTATCGGCGGTTCTTCTTTGGCTATTATCCGATCGCGGGACCTCTCCATCCTTTGCACGTCATGCAGAGCGTGCTGCTTGCGGGACGCGGCGCGCAGCTTCTTCTCGCCGCCCGCAAGAAGGCCGGCGGCGAAGCACGCAGGCGCCTCGATCTATGTCTGGCGAGCGTGTGCCTCTATGCGTTCGCGGCAGTCGATTACGCGGTCAACTACGGCATGCCGTTCTATCCGCCAGGTGTGCTGTTCATCGCGCTGAGCCTGGGGCTTCTCGCGATCACGATCGTTCGCTATCACCTGATTCACCCGTATGCGCTTGCGGCGACGATCGCGCACGAGATCGCGACTCCGCTCGCGACCATCGGCATGCACGCGGACGAAATCGCCAGCGTGTGGTCGCACGTGTTCAAAGGTTACCGTTTAGCCGTCACGCATGGAATTTACGACGACCAGGAGCATGCCGGGCAGTCAGAACGCATAAGCCAGCTCGCAACGGCAATCAGACGCGAAGTGTCGGGCACCAGTGCGATGGTCGAAATGGCGCTCGCGTCTTTTACTCTCGATCGTCTGGACCGCAGCCGTTTCAGCCCGTATTCGGTGCAGCAATGTGTGGCGTCGGCACTGGAGCGTTATCCGTTTCGCGGCGACGAACGCGCACGCGTGACGGTGGTCCCGATCGACGCGGCCGTACGGTTTTCGGGCTCGGATACGCTGGTTGTTTTCGTGTTGTTCAACCTGCTGAAAAATGCGCTCCATGCCATTCGCGTGAGCGGCAACGGCGAGATCACGATCAATGCCGTTATGGAGCAGGACTTCTGCGTACTGCGATTCCGCGACACGGGGCCAGGCATCGCGCCCGACGTGCTGCCGCATATCTTCGACGCCTTCTTCTCGACCAAGCGGCACGGAAGCGGCGCGGGCATGGGCCTCGCCTTCTGCCGCCGCGCAACCGAGCTTCTGGGCGGCAATATCGAATGCCATTCGGTGCGCGACTCGCACACCACCTTCACCGTGCGATTGCCGGCACCGGGTTCACCGGCGGACCGCGCGAAGCGCGAAGCGCCGGCGCGCTCCCGGCGCCGGCGTTGATACGTTAAGTGTGAAAGTTAAGCGCTGTTATGCCGCTTTATGCTGCTGTTACGCCGCCGTCAGGCATTCGTCAGCGCCGAAAACGGCAGTTCATATTCCTTCACACGCTCGACCATCGCTTCCGGGAATCGCCTGATCTTCCGGTCTCGCCCGGCGTACAGGATTTGCTGGTAACCCTGCGAAACCTGGCGCCCATCCACGCAGAAGCGAAATAGCAGGTACGCCGAGCAGTGCCTGACCTGCACGGCGTTCAGATAGCAATCCACCCGCTGGAAAGGGAAGGTTTCATGGACGTATTCCTGGTGCGCGCGTTTGGTCACGAACATGCCGTCCGATCCCAGCAGGTCGTTGTGTATGCACTCATGGAACCACCGCTCGCGGCAAACACCCTGCCACTCGAAGTAGCGCGAGAAATACGTATTCATGAAAGCGTTCGAGTCCTTTAGATAAATGTCGAACGTGTGTTGGAAGGTTTTTGGTGAAGTCGTAGTCATCGGGCTCTCTGAAAAAAGGGCGGATCCTCGGTTCAGAGCGTTGGGGATTACGTCACGCATTAACATACGATTTTCCTTTTGCAGGAACGGCTGCTTGTGGCAGCCACACATGCCTCCCGGTGCGGCAGGCACATCTCATTCTGTTGGGGATTTGGGCCACGTGGCTATTGGCCGGCAACGATGAATCGCGGAATCTGCGTGCCGGCCGCAATGACTCCTTCAACTTCCTCGCTTTGTGTCCGATAACAGTGTTGACCCTTCAATTCTTTTTTTCAGTGGGTCAGCCAACAAAACAAGCGGGACTGCGATGAAGAGGATTATTCATCGGGCATGACATACGGAATACTGGCGGTCGCGCTAATTGCCCCGGACTCCGCTGTTTTCCGTTGGGATTCGGTGGCAACTACGTGCTCACCATGGATTCGGCAAGACTGAGCGTTGCGTTCGAGATTCGACGATGGCACAGATCCGGCGGCGCGTCCCTGCATCGATCGGTGCAGGTGGTTTTTTTATCGCGACGTCGGATCCGCGGTCTGTGGAGGCTAGTGCGTGGAAAACACCGAAATGCCACCGTTCGGGAATGCTGACTGGCCGGGCTGGAAGGGCACATACACCTGCCCGAGTGTGCTGTCGATGGCGACAGAATGCGCGCCGGTGCCCACAGGAACCTTGAAAAGCAGTTGCCGCGTTGTGCCGTCGATTACGCCCATCTGCGGACTGAACCCTGACGCGGCAGCGGTCCCAGTCGTCACGTAGTGCCGGGCGGGCAGGAAATAGCGATTGGTAGCCGGATCATAATTGACCTGATCCACTCCGCCAAACGGCACCGTGGCGCGGATCACACCGCTTGTACGATCCATGATCAGGGTAATGAGAGGCGACCCGGCCGGCGGATCGCATCCGATGAGTACATCGTTGTTCGGCCCGTTCACGATTCCAGCCGGTCCGCATTGACCTAGCGTGAACGATTTGCTGACAGACGGGCTTCCGGATACCGCGGAACTGGCTGTAATCACATCGAGTTCGCCGCCGGGATTGGCAGCGGTACCGTCATTGTTAAGCAAAAAGCTCTTTGACGTGGAGTCGTATATGCATGCTTCGAGTCCGTCAGAACCGTTGAAAGCAAGCTTGGCCACCGGCTTTTGCGTCACGGTCGAAATGAACGTGACGAAGGGCGGCGAGTCGCCCGGACTCGCGAACATCACGAGATGATCGTCAGGGTCGTAGCAGCCTTCATCCACGCGAGATCCCGAGTTGCTGATGGTGATGGTATTGACCGTCTTCTGCGCAGCCGTGTCGATCACCTTGAGCGAGTCGACGTCACCCACATAAATTGTGTTCGTACCGGTGATGCCGACGATTCCGTCGGGTCCGGACTCCTCCGTGGTGGCACCGGCACCGGTGAACGGGCCGGGGATCTGCGCGGTCAGGCTATTCGATTTCGTGTCGACGACATCGACGGTTTTGTTGTTGCGGTCCGCAAGAAAATATTTACCGGCCTCCACATAACCGATGTCGAAGCTGAATGGAGGGCTCGAAGCATTGGGAACCGCAATGTTGGTCAGCAGCTTGGGCGGTGTGGCTGCGGGACTGCTGATGTCGTCACCGCCTCCGCACCCGGTCAATGCGGCCGCGGCGCACAGCACTACGGTTATCAGACGGGTTTTCATTGACTTTGTCTCCTTTCCTTTTTAATGGCCAGACCGCCGGTCAAGGAATCGGCCTGAATATTGGATTGGCTCGTCAGATAAAAATGATTTCTTAAGGATTCTTAAGCGACATTTACCGACTGAGGCAGCCTCGTCCAACAATTACACTGCTTTGCAGTGCGGGGAAGCGTGGAAGTAGACCGGCTGGTGTGCCTCACACAATGGAGGTACGGCGCGAAATCTGGAAATAAATGATATTTATGGTGTGCATTCAGATCACGCTATGCGTGTAATCGATCTGAAAAAAAGCACTACCTCAACATGTCCGCGCGCATGGACAGAAACCTGCACACCTCCAGGTGTAACGCCTGGACACCCGGGCTTGATTCGATTGCACGCCAGCATCCATGCACTAGCCCGGCGCCCATCCAGAATCGCACCTCTGCGTCGGCTGCATGAACGCGTTCGGCAAACACCCGCGCATCGTCTCTTAACGGATCGTGTTCAACCCCGATTGCAAGCATCGGCGGCAAGCCATCGAAGCGCGTTGCATCGAGCGGTATCGTCCACGCTGGATAGGGCGCCCGTTCGCCCCAATAGAGATCGCGAAACGCATGAACCTCGGCAAGCGTGAGCATCGGCGCATGCGCTTCGGTTTCGCGCGCGGGCATCTGCGGCTCGGTGCCGAGCATCGGATAGACCAGCGCCAGCCCGCGCACGCCTTGAACACCGTCGTCGCGAAGGCGCATTGCCACGCTGGCCGCGAGATTGCCGCCGGCACTGTCGCCCGCTAACTGCAGCGCACTACGCGTTGGCGAATCGAATGGCAACCGGCCATCCAAAGCGGCAAGCGTGACCTCCAGACAATCGTCATGTGCGGCAGGCACGCGGTGTTCGGGAGCAAGCCTGTAGTCGACGGCGATCACATCGAGCCCTGTATCGGCGGCAATGCGTGCCGTCACGATCTGATGACTATCCAGCGAGCCGAGCACGAAGCCGCCGCCGTGGAAATACAATACGGTGCCGTGGGCAGCGTCGTCAGCTTTTGCACGATTCCGATAAAGCCGTAGCTTGATCGAATGACCCGCGCGAGCGCGGAAGTCGGCGTCTCGCGTCACGACTCCGTCCGGCAACGGGGGCGTGAACGCAGCCGCATACCGGTCATAGATTTCTCGCTGCGCGCGCGGCGTCAATGAAGTCGCATGTGCCGGATAAATCGCAGCGGTTCTTGCGACGAACGCGGCGATCTCCGGCTCGAGCATGATCAGTGCTTTTGCGCGGCGGTATGCGCAGGCAGGCCGATTACGCGGCCCGCGAATCTTGCCGCCGGCAATGCAGCATGCGCGTGCGCCAACGCCTGAACACGCGCCTCGACATCCGGATCGAACGCAACCGCGCGCGGCCCGCCCGTGTCCACATGCAGCAGCATCTGTTCACCGGCGGCTACGGGCTCGCCGCCATCGCCGGAAAACATCTCGAGGTACAAATGCAAGCGCTTTGCATCATGCCCAAGCACCCGCATATCGACGCGAACCCGCGCGCCTTCCTTGATCTCAAGCAGATAGTTGATATGCGCTTCGAGCGTATAGATCGAGCGGCCTCGCTCTTTGCGCACCGTATCGGGCAAACCGATCTGATCGATCAGCACGTCGGTTGCGAAGCTGAAAATCAGCATATAAAAAGCGTCGCGCAAGTGGCCGTTGTAATCGACCCATTCGGCGCGTACGGTGTCGCGATAGCAGGGCAGTGAGGCATCTTGCGGCATGAGCGATCGTCTCCTTCATTCTCAAATGAAATGTATCGCGGCGGCACCGTGCGCTGGCAACGTATTGACGCGAGGCGGCGCGCCTCGTGGCACGCTGCACCTCGCATGAGCACTAATCGGCAGGAAGCATCCCGTGCCGCGCCTTTGCATCGCCAATCGCCGCCAGCACGCTCGTAATGCAGTCGTCGCGATAACGTTCGAGCTGCTTGATCGACCGCGGCCCGACCTGTTCAGCCGTGCCGTCCACAACGAGGTCGATCAGTTCGTCCGTCAGCTTCGGCGCCACCAGTTTAGTCCACGGCAGCTCCAGTGCCGGTCCGAATTGCTGCATGAAATGGCGCATGCCCGCGTCACCGCCCGCCAGCGTGTACGTGAGGAACGTCCCCATGAACGACCAGCGGATGCCCGCGCCGAAGCGGATCGCGTCGTCGATTTCGCCGGTGGTCGCCACGCCTTCGTTCACCAGATGCAGTGCCTCGCGCCACAGCGCTTCGAGCAAGCGGTCGGCGATAAAGCCCGGTACTTCCTTGCGCACGCGTAGCGGGCGCATTGAAAGCGAACGATAGATCTGCATGGCGGCATCGACGGTTTCCGCGGCAGTCCTTTTACCGCCGAGCACTTCGACGAGCGGCAGCAGATACACCGGATTAAACGGATGCCCGACGATGCAGCGCTGCGGATTCACCGCCCGCGCGTAGAAATCGCTCGGCAACAGCCCCGATGTGGACGACGCGATGATCGCCTCCGGCTTCGCCGCGCGGCTGATCTGCTCGTGCAGCGCGAGCTTCAATTCCTCGCGTTCAGGCGCGCTTTCCTGAATGAAGTCCGCGTGTTCGACGCACGCTTCGATCGTATCGACAAAGCGCAGTCTCGCCGGGGACGCCCCTTCGGCCAAACCGACGCGCTCCAATGCCGGCCACGCATTCGCAACGTTCTCGCGCAACTGTTTCTCAGCGCCGGGAGCGGGGTCCCATGCGATCACATCGAGCCCGTGCGCGAGCGCTCGCGCCACCCAGCCGCTGCCGATCACGCCCGCGCCGATGGCGGCAAATGTTTTGATATCGACGATCACTGCCATTGCTGACGTTTCCTTTTTTTGCCTATGAGTTCTCAGGTTCTAGAACAACGCGCATTGAATCAGGCGCAACAAACACGCCACACGTTTCATGCGTACTGGCCGGCCGCACGCCGCTCCAATTGACGCTCGCCACGCGCGGGCAAGCCCAGCTTGCGGCGCCCTTCAGCGGGTGTCAGCGCGCGGCCGCCGAGCCGTTCGATGATCTCGACCGCGCGTTGCACGAGCGTGCCATTCGTTGCATGCACACCTTTGTCGAGCCAGATGTTGTCTTCGAGGCCGACACGCACATGACCACCGAGCAGCATCGCCTGCGCGACCATCGGCATCTGCATGCGGCCTATACCGAAGCCGGCCCATTGCGCGCCGGTCGGCAGGTTGTCGGCCATCGCTTTCATCGTCGTGGTGTCGGCGGGCGCGCCCCATGGAATGCCGAGGCATATCTGAAACAGCGGCGGCGCATCGAGCAAGCCTTCCTTGAGCAATTGCTTCGCGAACCACAAGTGGCCGGTGTCGAAAATTTCCAGTTCCGGCTTCACGCCGAGTTCCTGGATGCGTTTTGCGCCGGCCCGTAATTGCGCGGGCGTCGACACATAGATGTAATCACCGTCGCCGAAATTGAGCGTGCCGCAATCGAGCGTGCAGATTTCCGGCAGCAGTTCCTCGACATGCGCGAGCCGCGTCAAGCCGCCGACCAGATCGGTGTTGGCGCCGAAGCGCATGGGGTCCTCGCCGGGACCGATCTCCAGATCGCCGCCCATGCCCGCCGTCAGGTTGATGATGACGTCGGTGCCCGACGAGCGGATCCGGTCGACCACCTCGCGATAGAGCTGCGGATCGCGGCTGCCGCGTCCGGTTTCCGGATCGCGCACGTGGCAATGCGCGACGGTGGCGCCGGCTTTCGCGGCTTCGACGGCGGCCTCGGCGATCTGCTTCGGCGTGACGGGAATGGCCGGATGCTTGCCGACGGTGTCGCCCGCGCCGGTGACCGCGCAGGTCACGATGACTTCATGATTCATGCGTGCGAGTTCCTGTGAATTGAATGCGCGATTGGAAAGGTCAAAGCCCGAGATAAGCCTTCACTGCTGGCAAGCCGTCTTTGCCGTCATAGGTCTTCACGCCGGCGAGCCAGGCATCGAGTACTTGCGGGTTTTTCTTCAGATACGCCTTGGCGGCTTCGGTGGGCTTTTCCTTGTTCATGACCGACTGCATCACGACGTTTTCCAGTTGCGTCGAAAAGCGCAGATTGCTCACGAGCTTGCCGGCGTTCGGGCAGCGCGTCAGAAAGTCGGGGGACGTCAGCGTATAAACGCGTGCTTCGCCGTCGTTCGGACCGAACACGCCGTCGCTGCCGGTGAGGTATTTCATATCGATCTGAATGTTCATCGGATGCGGTTCCCAGCCGAGAAACACCACCCATTTCTTCTCGCGAATCGCGCGGTCCACCGAAACCAGCATGCCCGCTTCACTCGATTCGATCAGCTTGAACCCGCCGAGGCCGAACTGGTTGGTGGCGATCATTTTCTGAATCGCCGCGTTCGCGCTGCTGCCGGGTTCGATGCCGTAGATCTTGCCGTCGAGTTGATCGCGGTGTTTGGCGATGTCGGCGAAGGTTTTGAGGCCGGCGTCGTAGGCGTAGCTCGGCACCGCGAAGGTCGCCTTGGCGCCGGTCAGGTTGGGTGGTTGCAGCACCTGAATCGATTTCGACTCGACGAACGGCGCAATCGCTTTTTCCTGCACCGGCCACCAGTAACCGAGCGACACGTCGAGCTGTTTGCTTTTCAGGCCCGCAAACGAGATCGGCACGGAGGCGACGGTCGTCACCGGCTGATAGCCGAGCCCTTCGAATACCGCCGACGCGAGCGCGGTGGTCGACGTGATATCGGTCCAGCCGATGTCGGCAAAATGCACTGCGCGGCAGGCGGCTGGATCTTGTGCGAGCGCCGGCGAAGCGGCGACGGCGGCTACCAGACACGCAAGATGGGCAAGCAAGGCTTTGATGCTTAACTTCATGACGTTCCCCCTTCGGACACGTTCAACTGCGTGTTTGGAACCGGGGCCGCGGAAAAAACGAAGCGGCCCCCGGACATGCGTGATACGCCTACGTGTAGTGATTGAACTGCGGCCTGAACTGCAAGAATGACGTAACGTTAATGCCCCATATTCATGCCAAAGCGACCGCCAGCGACCCGTTCTTGCTTCCACGCGACAACGAGGGAAAACCAGCATCGCTGAGTATTGCGCTGCAGCGCCGCGAAGCGAGCGGAATTTTGGCGCGTCTTGCCGGCTCGCGAGCCGCTTGCTACGCTCGCCGGGAACCCCGCGTCCGCTTGCGCTTTTGTCCTTCACCGAGTCCTCAGCAAGATGCCCGAAGATATGTCGTTCCTGTTGCTGCCGGGCTTTTCCGCGATCGGCTTCATGTCGGCGGTCGAGCCGTTGCGCGTGGCGAACCGCTTTCGCGGCGATCTCTACCGCTGGCGGATTCTTAGCCTGGACGGTGCGCCGGTAGCGGCCAGCAACGGCATTTCGATCAACGCCGACGCGGCAATCGGCGATGTGAAAGAGGCGCAGACGGTCTTCGTCGTGGCGGGCTTCGAGCCGTTGGCCTGCTATACACGCGTGCTCGGCGACTGGCTGAAGCGGTTGGACCGCGTCGGCGCGACGCTCGGCGGTATCGACACCGGCAGCTTCGTCCTCGCGGAGGCCGGACTTCTGCGCGGCTCGGACAGCGTGACGGTGCATTGGGAAGCGCTGTCGGCGTTCCGCGAGCGCTACCCGTCGCTGAATGCGAGCCAGGAACTGTTCGAGATCGGCGAGCGGCGCATCACGTGCGCGGGCGGCACGGCGTCCATCGACATGATGCTCGACCTGATCGGCCGCAAGCACGGCGCGGCGCTGGCTTCGGCGGTGTCGGAACAATTCGTGGTGAGCCGCATCCGGCAGCGCTCGGACCATCAGCGCATGGAGATCGCCGCGCGTTACGGCGTGCACAACCGCAAGCTGATTCAGGTGATCGGCGTGATGGAGCGGCATATGGAAGAGCCGCTCGCGCCGGACCGGCTCGCGCAGGAAATCGGCGTGACACGGCGGCAACTGGAACGGCTCTTTTGCGCGTCACTGAAGGACACGCCGACGCATTTCTATCTGCAACTGCGCCTCACCCGTGCGCGTGAGTTGCTGCAACAGACCGATATGTCGATTACGTCGATTTGCGTCGCTTGCGGATTCGAGTCGCCGTCGCATTTCTCGCGCACGTATCGGACGCGCTTCGGCGCGAGTCCTCGAAGCGACCGGCAGGTGATGGGCGGGAGGAATGCCGGCGGCGTGCCGTCGTCCAAAGCGCGGACGCAACCGCCGGACGCACAATTGTCTCGTTTACCGCAACACTGATTTTGGATATTAGGGGTTTACCCTAGTCGCCCCGACTTCTAGACTGTCTCTAACGGCTGCAGACAAACAGGTCTTCAGCACCAAACAAGACAATCTCTGGAGGTAGGAATCATGAAATCCCTGATCGAAGCTGTTGTTATCGCTGCTCTCATTACCGCGCCGCTTGCCGCTTTTGCTCAATCCAATCAGCCGGTGACACGCGCTCAGGTCCGCGCGGAACTGATCCAACTGGAAAAAGCCGGCTACAACCCGGCGACCGCGAATGACGACGACTACCCGGCGAACATTCAGGCTGCCGAAGCACGCGTTGCCGCGCAGAACGGCACCGCTCAAACCAGCGGCTATGGGTCGGCAATGAACGGTTCGTCGCAGGCCGGCACCCGTACGGAAGCGGCACCGAGTTCGTATTCGCCTCCGGTTGTCTACGTCGGTCATTAATCGACTGCGGCGCGAGTTTTTGATCTCGCGCCGACTGGATACTTCGCGTCATCCAACAGGCCTGCTTCGCCGCGCGGTGAAGCAGGCCTGTTGTTAACAAAACGACGAACCCTTGCCGAGCCTTTCGATCAGCGCTTCAACGAACGTTTCGGTGACTGGCGGCAACGTCCTTCCGCGCTTCTTGATCAACGCGATCGGGCGCACGAACGCGGGATCGTCGATTGGACGGACGAGCAGTTCCGGTTCGGCCCGTACCTCGCGGGCCGATGCGGGCAGTATCGTGACGCCGAGTCCGGCGCGAACCATCGCGACAGCGGTCATCATGTACGTGGGTTCACACGCGACCTCGGGCGTGCAGGCCGCGTTGGCGAACGCGCTATCCACCACCGCACGCACGCTCGTGCCCTGCGCGGTCAGCACGAGCGGCACGCCGGCGAGATCGGCGAGCGTCATGCGCTTTCGCCGCGCGAGTGCGTGACGTTTCGGGAGCACCGCCACCAGCCGGTCCTCGCCGGCGTGCAGCACTTCGAGTGCCGAATCCGTAAGCTCGCCTCCGGTCACGCCGATATCCACCTCTTCATTGCGCACCAACGTGTTGACCATGCTCGCGACGACGTCGCGCACCTGGAAGCCGGCGCGCGGCACGGTTTTCCTGAGCTGCTGCACGAGTTCCGGCAGCACGCTCGCCGCGAACGTGGGCAAACAGGCAATCCGCACCGTGCCGCTCGATCCGTCGCCGAGCGCGCGCGCGTCGATCAGCACGTGCTCCATGTCGTACAGCGACTTCTGCAATACCGGCAACAGCTCGCGGCCGGTGGGCGTGAGCGCGACACTTCGGCTGTTGCGGTCGAAGAGCCGTGCGCCGACCGTTTCCTCCAGCCGCCGGATCTGCACCGTCAACGCGGGTTGCGACAGGTGCAGCCGCGCGGCCGCGCGCGTGAAACTGCCGGTTTGCGCGACGGCGATGAATGCGCGGATGTCCCTGAGATTCAGATCCATAATGTTCCATAATTGCTGCAATCAAATCATTTCAATTGTTCTATTGCAGGATCGAAATTACGCTGGCTTCCAGTAAAAAACAACATCGGAGACACGCAACATGCTGCCATTACTGGGGCTGGCCACCATCGTCGTGCTGCTGGCCGCCATCCTGTCCAAACGGATGTCGCCGCTCGTGGCGCTCATCATCGTGCCGATTGCCGCGTCGCTGATCGGCGGCTTCGGGTTTCAGACGAGCAAGTTCGTCATCGACGGCCTGAAAAGCCTCGCGCCCGTCGTTGGCATGTTCGTGTTCGCGATTCTCTATTTCGGCACCATCACCGATGCCGGCACGCTCGATCCGATCATCGACCGGATCTTGCGCGCGGTCGGCACGCGGCCCACGCGAATCGTGATGGGCACGACGCTGCTGGCGCTGCTGATTCACCTCGACGGCTCCGGCGCGGTGTGCTTTCTTGTCACCATTCCCGCGATGTTGCCGCTCTACGACCGTCTGAAGATGGACCGGCGAGTGTTGGCCGCAGCCGTCTCTATGGCCGCCGGCATCAATTTTTTGCCGTGGACCGGACCGATGATCCGCGCGTCCGCTTCGCTGCATCTGCCGGTCTCGGCGCTGTTCAACCCGCTGATTCCGGTGCAGGCGATCGGGCTCGTGTTTGTCTTCGGCATGGCGTTCTGGCTCGGTCGGCGCGAGGAAAGACGCCTCGGCCTCACAGGCGCTGCCGGGTCCATTCCGATGCCAAAGCGTGAACTGACGCCCGACGAGCAGGCATTGCGCCGCCCGAAGAACTTCTGGTTCAACATCGTGCTGACGCTCGTCGTGCTTGGAACGATGGTGGTGATGGGCGAAAAGATCCCGCCCGCGCTGATGTTCATGGTCGGCCTGTGCGTCGCGCTGATGGTGAACTACCCGAACGTCGACATGCAGCGCAAGCGCATCGACGCTCACGCGCGCGCCGCCTTGATGATGGCCGGCATTCTGCTCGCCGCGGGCGTGTTCACCGGCGTCATGCAAGGCAGCGGCATGCTCAAGGCCATGGCGCAAGCCGCGGTGGGTTTCGTGCCGCCGGCCATGGCGAGTCACATTCCCGTCGCGCTTGGCCTTGTATCGATGCCGCTCAGCATGCTCTTCGATCCGGATTCGTTCTATTTCGGCGTGCTGCCTGTGATTGCCGAAGTCGCGGGACAACTCGGCGTGCCGTCGGTACACGTGGGACAAGCGGCGCTGCTCGGCCAGATGACCACCGGTTTCCCGGTGAGCCCGCTCACGCCCGCGACGTTCCTCGTGGTCGGCCTGTGCGGAATCGATCTCGCGGACCATCAGCGATTCACCTTTCCGCTGCTGTTCGCCGCGTCTATCGTCATGACGATTGCGTGCGTGGTGCTACGCGTATTTCCTCTGTGAGCTTCATCGAATGGATGAGATCAGCATGACACTCACTCAAGATTCACGCGTGGTTCGCATCGGCGCGGGCGCGGGTTATTCGGGCGACCGAATCGAGCCGGCGGTCGAACTGGCGGAACACGGCGCGCTCGATTACCTCGTATTCGAATGCCTGGCCGAGCGGACCATTGCGATTGCGCAGCAGGCTCGACGAAAAGATCCGCAGCTTGGGTACGACCCGCTGCTCGACGCGCGAATGAACGCCGTGCTGCCCGCTGCGATCCGCAATGGCGTGCGGATCATTTCGAACATGGGCGCGGCGAATCCTCTGGCCGCGGCGCGCAAAACCGCGCAAATCGCGCGCTCGCTCGGACTGGGCGACGTGAAGATCGCTGCCGTGACCGGCGACGATGTGCTCGACATCGTGCAGCGCGGCGACTTCACTTTCGAGGAGTCGGGCGAGCGCGTGGCGTCGTACAAGGAGCGCATCGTCTCGGCGAATGCGTATCTGGGCGCGGCGCCGATCGTCGAAGCGCTCGCCGCCGGTGCGCAGATCGTGCTAACCGGCCGCGTGGCCGATCCGTCGCTCTTCACCGCGCCGCTGATCCATACGTTCGGCTGGCGCATGGACGACTGGAACACGCTCGGTCAGGCAACCGTGGTCGGGCATCTGCTTGAGTGCGCGGGGCAGGTCACGGGTGGCTATTTTGCCGATCCAGGTTTTAAGGACGTCCCCAATCTGGCGAGACTAGGCTTTCCGATCGGCGAAGTGGCGGCGGACGGTTCGGTCGTCATCAGTAAGGTGCCCCATGCAGGGGGACGCGTGACCGAAGCCACTTGCAAGGAACAGTTGCTCTATGAAATCCACGATCCGCAGCGCTATTTGCAGCCGGATGTCGTCGCCGATTTTTCGAACGTATGCGTCACCGAAGAAGCGCCGGATCGCGTCCGCATTACAGGCGGGCGCGGCGCACCGCGTACCGGGACCTTGAAGGTATCCGTGGCGTACGTCGACGGATTTATCGGTGAAGGACAAATTTCGTACGCGGGTCCGGGCGCGGTGTCGCGTGCGCGGCTCGCGCTGGATATCGTCCGTGAACGACTTGCGCTGACCGGTGTGCAGACGAGCGAGTTGCGGTTCGATCTGATCGGCGTGAACGCGTTGCACGGCGAAACGGCGGGCGCGCGCAGCGCGGAACCCTATGAAGTGCGTGCACGCGTAGCCGGACGCACGGCGTCGCTGGCACAGGCGGTACTGATCGGCAATGAAGTGGAGACGCTTTATACGAACGGGCCGGCGGGCGGCGGCGGTGTGACGAAGTCGACACGCGAGGTGGTGGCGGTGCAATCGGTGCTGCTGCCGCGCGAGTCCACAAGCCCAACTTTCTCGTTTGTGGAGGCGTGACATGAAGCTACGCGAACTGGCTCACTCGCGCACGGGCGATAAGGGCAATACGTTGAACGTGTCCGTCATCTGTTACGACGCGCGGCATTACGACCATCTGCGGAAGGTTCTGACCGCGGAGCGCGTGAGGGAGTTTCTGAGCGATGTCGTGCTCGGCGACGTGGTGCGCTATGAGTTGCCTCGCCTTGCCGCGTTCAACTTCGTGCTGGGAAAGGCGCTCGGCGGCGGCGTAACGCGCTCGCTCGCGCTCGACGCGCACGGCAAATCGCTGAGTTCCGCGTTGATGGATCTGGAGATTGAAGAGGAAGCGGGCCTTTAGTTGGCGACGTGCACCTGAAGCAAATAAGGAACGCCGACGCCGAGCTCGAACATGCCGAGCAGCAGCAAGGCGCCGCCAAGCAGTAGCAGCAGCGGATTGATCCGTGTGCTCAGCAGTAGCGCCATTGAAGCGAGAGCAATCGCCTTGGCCGGCATGCCGCCGTCGAGCGACTTCAGCAACACCCAGCCCGCGGCGAGGATCATTCCGGATGCGACGGGTCGCAGACCCCGCTCGAGCGCGAGTTGCCAGTGCGCGCCCTGATAACGTGTCCAGACGTGCGTGACGCCGTAGATCAGGAAGCCGGTGGGGGCGAGTAGCGCGAGCGTCGCAACGACAGCACCCCAGAACCCGGCAATTTGCCAGCCGATCAACGTGGCGAGAAGCGATCCGGGGCCGGGCGCCATGCGGGAGATGGCGAAGTCGACGGCGAATTGGCCATGTGTCATCCAGCCGTGCACGTCCACGACCTGCCGCTGGATATCGGCGATGATGGCCTGGCCGCCGCCTATCGTAACCAGCGACAGCGGCGCAAAGACCGCCGCAAGTTGCAAAAGAACGCGTGTCGACATATCTATGCTTTGCGTAGTTTGATGTATTCGGACAGCACGCTCAGGCCTCCCGCACCTGTCACGACCCATACCAGCGGCAAGCGCAGGATGCCGATCGCGACAAACGTGCCGGCGAGAAAGAGCATTGGAAGCAGCGTGCGGGGCACCCGGTGCGCGGTGGTCACGCCCATCGACAGGGACAGGCCAGTGGCCGCTGCCGCTGCGCCCGCAAGCAGAATGTGAGCGAGCGGGAAATGAATCAGATAGGTGAAAACCGTGCCGAGAATAATGATGAAGACGGCGGGCGGAACGATGATTCCCGTGACCGCAAGCAGAGCGCCGCGCCAGCCGAGCAGCCGGTGTCCGATCCAGATCGCCATGTTCTTGACGTTGATGCCCGGCAGCGCTTGCGAAATTGCCAGGCCGTTCAGGAAGTCTTCTTCGCTGATCCAGTCGCGGTCTTGCACGAATTCCCGCAGAAGCCAGCCGCTCAACCCGCCGCCGAAGCTCGTGAGTCCGATCCGGCTGAAGATGAGGAATAGCCCCAATAGAGTGGGCGGTCGGCTTGCGTTGGCCGTTTGTTTGGACATCGAATATACCAGTCAGATTGACGTATGGCGTCTGAAATAATTGTTCGCAACGGCAGGCCGGAGTGTGTGCGCAGGCGGAAAAATTATATCAACGTCGGCTTCCTGGCAGGGCAACGCCCGCGAGCGCGATTAGCAAGCGAGTGTGTGATGTGCGGTGTTGTCGCTTGATGAACCGTTACGGCGTAGAATCGCCGGGACTCAATTCAACCGGAGAGTTTTATGGTGAACGAAATGGCGGCAATCGAAATCGTGCCGGGAAAAGAAGCGGAGTTCCAGGCCGGCGTCGCAAAGGCCATACCGCTGTTCAATCGCGCCCGCGGTTGCAAGGGTGTCGAGCTTCATCGAACCGTCGAACAGCCGAATCGTTATATTCTGCTCGTTCAGTGGAATACGCTGGAAGACCACATGGTGCACTTCCGCGAGTCCGAGGATTTTCAGGAATGGCGCCGCCTTGTCGGCCCGTTTTTCGAAAAGCCGCCGGTCGTGACTCATACGGAAGTCGTGGTTAAGTAGGACGTGGAAGCGCTTCAAGCGCTTTCACCTTCAACGTCGCCGAGGCATTTGATAACGACATTAGGTTAAACGTCAAACTCCTACAGCATGCGCGCACTTCTCCTACGTAATTTCAACGTTAGCTGATAGCGTTCGCCCTTAAAAAACGTCAGGCTCTATGGGTAGGTTTTTCTACCCTGTAGGAGACTGGCCCATGAAAGAAAACGCGGCGAACGAAACGACCTACCTGTTTGCGACCATCGGCTCACTGACTGCACGAGGCGGCCGGGTAACGACCGCGTCGGCTGGCTCGCAGATTTGCGGGTTAGGAATAGCGCGAGTCGGCGATGTAGTGACTTACGAGGACGGCAGCGAAGCCGCGATTATGGACGGCGCAGGCGTCGCACTCGTGATTGACGGCCAGCCCGCCGCACTTGTCGGCAGCCGCCTGAGCAACGGAGACAGGATTGTGGAGGCGCTCTGGCAGGGGCGCGGCATCATCGTGCGCGAGGGAGAGAGCATAGAAGGTCTTTTCGACGCTGACTACGTGCCGCCGCCTACCGGCCCCACCTATCGCTTCGCAGTTCAGGGAGCAACAACGCTGCGCGGGGGTGTGCTGCGCGAAGCGACGAGCGACTTCGACGTTCGCGGGACGCACCGCAAGGCCGCTTGCGTGGGTGATTTCATCGAATACGCAGACGGTACCCGCGCGCGAATCGTTACGGGTGCCGGCATGCCCGAGTATCCCGGCTTCCGGCCGCTTGCGGTCGTCGGCAGCATTCTGGATAACGGCGATCGGATTACCGATAGCCCCGATCGCAAGAACCACACAACTATCTTTGTGCCGGTGCAAGCAGATTTCTCCGTCCATTCATCCGAGGGGTGACAGATGACCGTATTTTATGCGGTGGTCGAGGGCGATCCGCTTGACAGCGCGAAAGGCAGTCGCGTTCTCGGTTCCTGCCGCTCCACGATCCAGGGAGAGGACGGTGTGCGTCGCAGAATGACGCTCCTGGGTGATGGTGCATGGTGCGACGCCTGCAAAAGCGCAGGCGAGATCGTCAGAGGTGTCGATCTTCCAGACAGGAGGCGAATGCGCGATATGGTATCGGGAGGCAGGCATCAGGCCGTAGACGGTGACCAGGTTATCTGCAAGTGCGAGCGCCATCCGCGAATCATTTCGGTTTACGGACGGAAGTTCACGATCACATACGACCGGGACGATGCGCGCGCACCGGGCGATATCACTCCGCACATCTACGGCAAGCAACCCTCCGCCGAGTCCAACGTGCCTGTTGCCACGCACGACGAACGGTTCATGCTGAGCGACGCTAATGGGCGCCTCTTGCGCGACACCTATACGCAGAGGTTCGGTAAACCGTGGGTAGTTTCCGATGACGGGCTCTCGTTTCTGGCGACGTGGGAGTCTGGCATATTGAACGGTGTCAACTTTCAGGGACACCATGTTACGGACGGATTCATTCTAAAGGCGTACCGCGACAACGTTGGAATTCCCACGGTCGGCTGCGGGCATCGCATAGTGCCATCGGACCATATTCAGGTCGGGCAAACGATTTCATTGGAGCGTGCAAGAGCGTTTAAGAAACACGATCTGGAGCGTATGGAGCGCCGCTTGAACAACGACGTACACGTACACGTACCACTCTTTCAATTCGAGTATGACGCTTTAGTAAGTATCGTTTATAACTGCGGACCAAATCTTGGCGCCGACGGGATAATTAGAAAGATCAATATGGGAAATTACAGTGGAATGTTCGATTTCATCCTAACGTATCGCATCGGCAACAATCCTGGGCTTCCTCCGCGTCGTTACACGGAAGCGCGACTTTTCGCATCGGGGGTTTATGATGCCTCTCATTAGGAAGCTGTTCGCGGTGGTTGTCGTCGCCTTTTTCTCTAACTGTGCGTCGGCGAAGACAGACCCCGAATGCTTGAAGCATTTAGGCGGCGGTTTTTCGGATGCGCAATGCTTCGCGGGTCTGAGAGCGGACGTAGTTGCCGGGAACAGGACGTTGTACAAAAAAATACGTGCAAAAATCCCGGTCGGCAACGGGCACGCAAGAATGCTTGATGCGTATATGGCGGCGCAAGATAACGGGGTGAAATTCTGCGAGTTGCAGCGCGACGCGGGCGCGGGATGGGAGTCTAATCCAGACGGCTCCATGTATCCCGCTTTATACGAAGAGTGCGTACTAGGCCTACGCAAAGCTCAAAACCAGTTTCTGACGGATCTGGCAACAATGGCGAACTGGTAGAAGAACGTGCTGCGTTGGGAGACACCCATGAGACGAATAAAGCTATCAAAAACCTCAAACCCCCACAGCAACACTGTCCTTAATCACATCTTCAAGAATAACCATGGCTTCGTCGAAGACAGAATCCTGAATCGTGAGCGGAAACAGAAACCGGACAACATTGGAATAGACACCACACACCAGCAGCAACAACCCGCGCTCAAGTGCGCGACTTTGCACGCGCTTGGTGAACTCCGCGTCCGGCTCATTGCCCCCCGCCTTGCAGAACTCGACAGCCACCATGCCGCCGGGCCCGCGCACATCGGCGATCTGCGGAACCTCGCCTTGCAGCGCGATCAGCTTCGCCTTCACGCGATCACCCAGCACCGTGGCGCGTTCGCAGAGCTTTTCTTCGTCGATGATATCGAGCACAGCATGCGCGGCGGCAACGGCTAAAGGATTGCCAGCATAGGTTCCGCCGAGGCCGCCAGGCGCCGCCGCATCCATCACGTCGGCGCGACCGACCACGCCCGACAACGGCATGCCGCCCGCGAGGCTCTTCGCCATCGTCATCAGATCGGGCACCACGTCATAGTGATGCATCGCAAACAGTTTGCCGGTGCGCGCAAAACCCGTTTGCACTTCGTCGGCGATCAGCAGAATGCCGTGCTCGTTGCACAGCTTGCGCAACGCGCGCACGAACTCGGCCGGCGCCGGATAGAAACCGCCTTCGCCCTGAACCGGTTCGAAAATGATCGCCGCCACGCGCTTCGGGTCGATGTCGGCCTTGAACAGATAGTCGATCGCTTTCAGCGAATCGGCGGTGCTCACGCCGTGCAGCGGATTAGGGAACGGCGCATGAAACACGTCCGACGGGAATGGACCGAAGCCGATCTTGTACGGCGCAACCTTGCCGGTCAGCGCCATGCCCATCAACGTGCGGCCATGGAAGCCGCCGGTGAAGGCGATCACACCCGGACGTCCCGTCGCGGCGCGCGCAATCTTGATCGCGTTTTCGACGGCTTCGGCGCCGGTCGTGAAGAATGCGGTCTTCTTCGGATAGTCGCCCGGCGCGCGCTGGTTGATCTTCTCAGCCAGTTCGACGTACGACGCGTAAGGCACGATCTGATACGCGGTGTGCGTGAAGTGATCGAGTTGGTCGCGGATCGCGGCGAGAATCTTCGGGTGACGATGGCCCGTGTTGCATACGGCGATGCCCGCGGCGAAGTCGATGAAACGGCGGCCCTCGACGTCCCACAGTTCCGCGTTTTCGGCGCGCTCAGCGTAGAAATCGCACATCACCCCGACGCCTCGCGGTGTGGCGGCGTCCTTGCGGCTCTTCAGTTCTGCATTCTTCATGGTGATCTCCCGCGCTCCTCGGTTTTTGCGGACGCCGCGCTTAAGCAGCACATGCAGCGACTATAATTAGATTTGGCTCTTAACTTCAGAGCCATTTCAATAAAAATGTAGGAGCCAATCATGCGCGCGAGCGTGTTGTCCGACTGGCTGGCGCAGCGCCTCGATCGCGGTAACGGCCAGCCGATCTATCGTCAACTGCATCGGCTGCTGCAGCAGGCGATCCTGTCGCGCGAATTGCCGGCGGGCGCCAAGGTGCCGTCGTCGCGTTTGCTGGCGAAGGAGTTGGGCATCGGGCGCAATACCGTCACGCAGGTGTACGAGCAGTTGGCGCTCGAAGGCTATGTGAACTCGGCAACCGGCAGCGGCACCTTCGTCGCCGATAGCGCGCCGGACGAGATCGTCGGCGTGCCGGATGCCGAGGCGCCGGACACGCGGCCCATGCCGTTGAATTTGCCCTTGCCCTTGCCATTGCCATTGCAGGCAAAGCGCGCGCTGTCCACGCGCGGCGCGCGGCTGATCGCGGGTGCGGGTGTGTCGAAGCGTCAATGGGGCGCGTTCATGCCCGGCGTGCCCGACGTCACGAAGTTTCCGGCGCGCGCGTGGAGTCGCCTGCACAACAAGTATTGGCGCCGGCTGCGCCCGGACCTGCTGACGTACGCGCCGGGCGGCGGACTTGCGTCGCTGCGGCACGCGCTGGCCGACTACCTGCGCACCTCGCGCTCGGTGCGTTGCACACCCGAGCAGATCATCATCACGACGGGAATCCACCAGTCGGTCGACCTCGCCGTGCGTCTGCTGTCCGATCCGGGCGACGTGATCTGGACCGAGGACCCGTGCTATTGGGGCGTGCGCAGCGTGATGCACGTCTCCGGATTGCAATCGCGGCCGATCGCCGTCGACGAAGAAGGCATCAATCCATCAGCCGATGATCTCGCGCAGCCGCCCAAGCTGATGCTCGTCACGCCGTCGCATCAATATCCGCTCGGCATGGTGATGAGTCTCGCGCGACGCCGCATGTTGCTCGAATACGCGCGGCAAAACCAATGCTGGATCATCGAGGACGACTACGACAGCGAATACCGTTACGGCAGCCGGCCGCTGGCGTCGCTGCAAGGTCTGGATACGTCGGGGCAGGTGATTTACGTGGGCAGCTTCGGCAAGACGCTGTTTCCGGGTTTGCGCATCGGCTACCTGGTGGTGCCGGAAGCGCTGGCGGAGAGCTTTGCCACGGCGAGCGCCGAGTTGTATCGCGAAGGACAATTGCTGCAACAGGCGATGCTCGCGGAGTTCATCGACGAAGGGCATTTCACGTCGCATATCCGCAAGATGCGCACGCTTTACGGGCAGCGTCGCCAGACGCTGCTCGACGCCGCCGCGTGCCGTTATGGCGATGCGTTGCCGGCGGTGGGCGGCGATGCCGGTTTGCATCTGGTGATGCAATTGCCGCAAGGCAGCGACGACCGCGCGGTGGCTGCCGCGGCGCTGGAGCGCAATATCGTCGTGCGGCCGTTGTCGGGGTATTACGCGCAACCGTCGCTGGCGCCGTCGGGTTTGTTGATCGGCTATGCCTGCGTGCCGGATGAGGAGATCGCGCCGGCTTTTAATACGCTTGGCGATGCGATTGATGCGACGTTGGTGGAGTTGGCGTGAGAGCGAGGCTTTACAGCTTGACGTTGCTTCAATGCGGCCTCAACGTCGCATCATGGCGCCTCAAACCCGAATCAGCACCGCTCCCAACGTAACCAGCGCACACGCGACAACCCGCCGCGTAGTCAGCTTTTCCCGCATGAACAGCCACCCGATCAACACCGCGAAGATCGAGCTCAACTCGCGCAGCGCCGAAACCATTGCAATCGGCAGGTAGCGATAAGCCTCGATGATCAAACAATAGGCGGTCAACGCAAGCGCGCCGGACGCGATGCCCTTGAGCACCACCGCGCGCCCGATGAACAGCCCCTTGGTGCCGCCGCGCCAATGCCAGGCGAGCAGAAACTGCGGGATATTCCAGATCAGATAGACCCACATAATGTAGCTCAGGCCATTGCCCGCCACGCGCGCACCGATCCCGTCGACCACCGAATACGTCGCGATGAAGATGCCGGTGAGTAGCGCGAACGGCACGCTTTCGCCGGAAAAGCGCATGCCGCGGCGAAATGCCAGCGAGACGATGCCGATCGACACCAGCGCGACGCCGGCCGCCGCCAGCGGTTTGAGCGCTTCATGCGCGAACACCAGCGCGCCGACAAAAACGAGCATCGGCGAAAGACCGCGCGCAATCGGATAGATTTGCCCGAAGTCGCCGCTCTTGTAAGCGCGGATCAGCGCCAGCAGGTAGCCGAATTCGAGCACTACCGAGGCAAGGATGTATGGCCAGGCCGCCGGCGCGGGCATGGGCAGCACGATCACGCCGACCGCGCTGACGGCGATATATGGAATCGCCATCATGCCGAGCAGCCAGACGCGGTCTTCGGACAGATGCAAAAATGCGTTCCACGTGGCGTGCAGCAGCGCCGAGACCAGCACCAGCAAGACGACAAAGGGTTCCATCGAGGAGCAGGGAAAGGGGAGTAGGCCTGGGGCGCCGGCCGCAAGCATGTGATTATTCCAGCAGAACGCCGGAATGGAAGAGTGGACGACTAAAGTGAAGGGGCTTTATGTGGGGAAAAGCGGCGGTTTGTGGCGTCGGAAAGGCGCAGGGGGAACCGCTGCCTAAATGACTATGCGACTATGCGACGCATGCATTAAGGCCAGGTGCGCACGCATCGGAGGTGGCAAAGCCGAGCCTTGCCACCCTTCGACATTCAGGAAGCCCGAACCCTCACGTCACACGTTCGCGCAGCCACGCCGACGCCAGATCGATCACCGTCACGACCACGATTACCATGATCATCACTGCGGCGGTCTGTGCGTAATTGAACGACCGGATCGCCTCGTACAGCACCACGCCGATCCCGCCCGCGCCGACCATGCCCACCACCATCGCGGAGCGCACGTTCGATTCGAAGCGATACAACGCGTACGAAATCCACAACGGCAGCACTTGCGGCAGCACGGCGTAAATGATTTCGTCGAGACTGGTCGCGCCGGTTGCGCGCACGCCTTCGGCCGGACGCGGATCGATGGCCTCGACCGCTTCGGCGAAGAGCTTGGCGAGCACGCCCGTGGTATGCACCCACAGCGCCAGCACGCCGGCGAAAGGACCGAGGCCGACCGCGACGATGAACAGCATCGCGAAGACCATTTCATTGATCGCGCGGCATGCGTCCATTGCGCGGCGCATGGGCTGCACGATCCACGCCGGCGCGATGTTGTGCGCGGACATCAATCCGCACGGCACCGCGCAGACGAGCGAGAGCGCGGTGCCCCACACCGCCACCGAAAGCGTCACAACCATCTCGTGCAGATAGCTGCGCCATTCGGTGAAGTCCGGCGGGAAGAAGTCTTTGGCGAACTGGCCCATGTTGCCGGAGTCGCTGAACAAATCCAGCGGCCGCATGTCGGCGCCGTGCCATGCGCCGCCCAGCACGGCAAGCACCGCGATCCAGCCGATGAGCGACGGCCAGCTGCGCTTCGCGGCCGGCGCGGAATAACGCGCCGCCTGCGCGGCGAGCGCTTCATTCGCGCGAACCGGCGACGTGATCAGATCGGCCGTGTTCATTGCTTCGATTGAGCGGTGTTGAGCGCGGTGAGTTTCGCGTCGAGCGCGGCCAACTGGGTCTTGCGGTCGTCATCGGAAAGATGCGCGTCGCTCTCGATCTTCTGCTTCTGCTGGAAGAGCGCGACCTGGCGGATCGGCAGCAACTGCGCATCCGACGCCGCCGCGAAGCCGCCATAACCGGTAATCGCGGCCATCACCGCTTTCTCGCGCGGATCGGTCTTCGCGTAGTTCAGGAAGAAGTTGCGGATCTTGTCCTTGGTGGCTTGCGGCAGATCCTTGCGCCACACGAGCGGATCCGACGGAATCAGCGGCGAGGTCCACAGCACGCGCACTTGCGCGAACTTGTCCGGATGCTGCTTCTTCAGCGTGTCGAGCATCTCGGTGTTATTGGTCGCGATGTCGATCTTGTTGTTCACCACGGCGAGCAGATTCGCCTCGTGGCTCGACGGCAGCACCATTTTGAACGAGGTCTTGACCAGCACGCTGCGTTGGGCAAAGAGATAGTAGCCGGGAATCAGCGTGCCCGACGTGGAGTTCGGATCGCCGAAACCGAGCGTGACGTCCTTCGTGTTCCTGAACACGTCGTCGAGCGTCTTGAAGCGGCTGTTCACGTTGGTGATCAGCACCGAGTAGTAACCGGCGCCGCCGTTCGCATACAGGACCTTCGCGAACACCTCGCCTTGCGAGCGATCCACCGCTTCGATCGCCGACGCATTGCCGAAATAGCCAACCTGTACCTTGTTAAAGCGCATCCCTTCGATAATGCCCGCGTAGTCCGTCGCGAAGAATGCTTTGACGTTCAGGCCGGTTTGCTTGTTCATATCGTCGATCAGCGGCTCCCAGCGCTGCTTGAGCACCGAGGACGAATCCGTCGAGATGATGCCGAGGTTGATGTCCTCGGCTTGTGCGGTAGCGACGCAGGAAAATGCGGCCGCGCCGATGGTCAGCATGATCAATGAACGCAGGAGTTTCATCGGTTGAGATCCGGTTAGGTGAGCAGAGTGGGTTGGCGCGCTCAGTTCGAGTGCGCCGGGTTGAGGGCGAATGCATAGCGTGTCGAGGCGGATGTGGGGGCTTCGACCCGCGCGCTGCTTTCAATGCCGCTGGAGTTGTTTGCCGGGCCGGTCGCGCTATGGTTCGCGTCGTCGAGCAGTTCGTGGACGTCGTCGCCATAGAGCTGCTTGAGCAGCACAGCGCTGAGCGCGGCGGAGGGACCGTCGTATACCACCTTGCCGCGCCGCAGCGCGACAGTGCGCGGGCAATACTGCATCGCGATTTCGACCTGATGCAACGACACCAGCACCGTGAGTCGGTGTTCGACGTTCAGTGTGCGCAGCATGTCCATCACGCGGCGCGACGATTCCGGGTCGAGCGAGGCGATCGGTTCGTCGGCGAGCACGATGCGCGCGCGCTGCACCAGCGCCCGCGCCAATGCCGCACGTTGCTGCTGTCCGCCCGAAAGGTTGGCGGCGCGTTCGCGCGCATGTTCGCCGATGCCGACTTCGTTGAGTGCGGCCATCGACAAAGTCCGCTCGGCGCCGGGAAAACGCCCTGTGAGACGGCGCCACCAGGGCAGCCGCGACAGCGCGCCGATCAGCACGTTGGTTTCGACGGAAAGCCGGTTCACCAGATTGAATTGCTGGAACACGAAACCGATATCACGGCGAATGCTCCGCACTTCCCGTACGATGCGGCCGTTCTGCTGAATGGGCCGACCCAGAATGGCGATCTGCGACGGCTGCGCATCCGAGGCCGTGAAGCCCGCGATATGCCGCAGCAGCGTCGACTTGCCTGAACCCGAGGCGCCGATCAGCGCAACCATCTCGCCCGGCTCGACGCGCAGATCGATTTCGTCCAGTGCCTTGCGGCCGTTGCTGAACGTCTTGCTCAACCGTTCGATACGAATTGCGTTCGGCATGGTTTCCATGAGTACCCCTTCGATGCATCCGGCTGCTGCCAGCATGTGTGGGCTCATTCTAGGAAGCGTCTGTGACGGTTGAGTGAAGGCATCGCAACGTCTAGACGACTATATCTTCTCGAATCTTTTTAGCGTCGCCTGAAAGGCGAGCCCAAGAACGAAAAATGACATGCAGATGACAGGATTTGCATCCGCGCCCACGCAACCGGCATGATCGCTTGCAGCCAGGCTATATTGCGTCTGCGGCGTGCCGCCTCAATAACCTCGCAATTCCATTCGACGTCGTCATGCAGCCTTTGAGCTTTCTTCCCGACAGTTTTGCGGAGTACGAAGATCTCAAGACGATCCTCGAGCAGGGCAGCGCCAGCTTCGAGATCCGCTCCGTCTGCGAGACGACGGTACGCGGCCGGCAATTCGCCGTGCACACCGCGAGCATCGGTTCGACGGATCCGCTCGCGCCGGCGATCGGGTTTTTCGGCGGCATTCACGGGCTCGAACGCATCGGCTCGCAACTCGTGCTCGACTACATGCGCGCGCTGCTCGCGCGGCTCGAATGGGACGAACTGCTGGTGCGGCAATTGCAGTCGATTCGTCTGATCTTTATGCCTATTGTCAATCCCGGCGGCATGTGGGCGGCGACGCGCGCCAATCCGAACGGCGTCGACCTGATGCGCAACGCGCCGCAGAACGCCGACGAACGCGTGCCGCTACTCGCCGGCGGTCAGCGCGTGGGCGCCTGGCTGCCGTGGTATCGCGGCCGCCACGGCGAGCCGATGGAGCCTGAAGCCGCGGCGCTCCTGCGGGTGGTCGAAAACGAACTGGCGGCGCGGCCCTTGAGTATCGCGCTCGATTGCCACTCGGGTTATGGCTGGACCGACAGCATCTGGTTTCCCTACGCGCGCACCCGCAAACTGATGCCGCATCTGCCGGAAATGTACGTGCTGAAAACGATGTTCGAGCGCTCGCATCCGCACCATGGCTACACGTTCGAACCGCAGAGCCACCAGTATCTGCTGCACGGCGATCTATGGGACTTCGCGTATGACCGCACGCCCGCACCCAACGTATTCCTGCCGATGACACTCGAACTCGGCTCGTGGCTGTGGATCAAGAAGAATCCGCGCCAGCTCTTTTCGCGTCAGGGCATGTTCAATCCGGTGAAAGCGCATCGCACCGCACGCGTGCTGCGGCGTCATGCGAACCTGCTCGACTTTCTCGCGCGAGCGGCGTTCTCGTCGCAACGCTGGCTGCCGCAAGGCAATCGTCGCGCGCAATTGCTGCAAAGCGCGATTGAACACTGGTACAAACCGGACCCCTTATGAGCACGTGGATTCTGCTGCGCGGACTCACGCGCGAAACGCGCCACTGGGGCCGCTTACCCGACGCGCTGTGTGCAGCGGCAGGCGGCGATCGCCTGTTGCTGCTCGATCTGCCCGGCAACGGCGAGTTCGCGCATTTGCGCGCGCCGGCCACGGTAGCGGACATGGTGGGCTTCGTGCGAATTGCTGCTTTGCAAACAGGGACGAGCAGCCCGTATCGCGTGCTGGCGATGTCGCTCGGCGGCATGGTGGCAACGAATTGGGCGCAGCGTCATCCCGGCGAGATAGAGCGGCTCGTGCTGATCAATACCAGCATGCGGCCGTTCAGCCGCATGCATGAGCGGCTGCGTCCTTCGGCATGGCCGGGGCTCCTGGGCGTTGCCGCGCACTGGCGCGACGCGCCGCGTGCGGAGGGCGGCATTCATCGGTTGACGTGCAATAACCTCGACACGCTGAGCGCCGATCTCGACGCATGGAGCGAGATTCGCCGCAGCGCGCCGGTGAGTCGCGGCAATGCGTTGCGGCAACTGTGGGCCGCTGCGCGTTTTCGCGCGGCAGCTACGAAACCGGACTGCCCGCTGCTGGTTCTTTCCTCGCACCGCGACAAACTTGTGAACCCGGTATGTTCGTTGAAACTCGCAGCCGCGTGGGGCGCGGCGCATCGCGAGCATCCGTGGGCCGGTCACGATCTGCCGCACGACGATCCGGCGTGGATCAGCGAAGAGATTCGCGCATGGCTGGCCCAGGAGCCCGCCAATCCGCAGGCTGTGCTTTAACGAAGGCAGCGGGTATAACCTAAGTGGGATCGCGCATCGCATTGCGGGGCGGCAGGCGCATAATCGCTCTTCAGACGTTGCATGCGAATCGGGTGAATACGCGCCATTGCCGCCAGCCGGGGGAGTTCATCATGCAAGCAAAGAACGAAGAAGCCGTCACGCATTTGCTGAACGATGTCGTCGAATTTGCGCGTGGGCGCTTGCCCGAGCCGACCTTCAACGTCGTCGATCCCTTTCTGCGGCACTACTACGATTTCGTCGACGCCGATGATCTGCAAAGCCGCTCGATTGCGGACCTCTACGGCGCGGCGCTTGCACACTGGCAAACCGCGCAGCGCTTCGTGCCAGGCAGCGAACGGCTGCGCGTCTATAACCCGATCCTCGAACAACACGGCTGGCACTCCGATCACACGGTGATCGAGATCGTCAACGACGACATGCCGTTTCTCGTCGATTCGGTATCGATGGCGGTGAACCGGCATGGGCTCGCGCTGCACTCGGTCGTGCATCCGGTGTTTCGCATCTGGCGTGGACATGACGGCGGCATCGAGCGCGTGAGCCAGGGCGCCGAAGAAGCCGCCGATACGCGCTCGCAGCTGACGTCGTTCATCCACTTCGAAGTGGACCGTTGCGGCGATGCGTCAAAGCTCGACGCCTTGCGCGATGAAATCGCCAGGGTGTTGCGCGACGTGCGCGCCGCGGTCGAGGACTGGCCGAAGATCGTCGAACTCGCGCGCGTCACCATCAAAGGCATGAAGGCCGGCGAGGGCGGGCCGGAAGGTCTCGAGGCCCGCGCGTTTCTCGAATGGATGGCGGCCGATCATTTCACGTTTCTCGGCCAGCGCGACTACGAACTGGTGCAGCACGATATCGGCTACGGCCTGCGTGCGGTACCCGGCTCCGGCCTCGGCATTCTGCGCGATGCGCCGCGGCCCGCAGGCGCGGCTGAAGTCACGCCTTTGCCGCCGGCTGCCGCCGACATCATCTCCGGCTCATCGCCGATCTTCCTCACCAAGGCCAATTCGCGCGCGACCGTGCATCGGCCCGGCTACCTGGATTACGTCGGCATCAAGCTGACCGGCGCGGACGGCAAAGTGACCGGCGAACGGCGCTTCATCGGCCTCTATACGTCCACAGCGTATCTGGTGTCGGCCTCGGAGATTCCGATCGTGCGGCGCAAATGCGCGAATATCGTGCGGCGGGCAGGCTTCCTGTCGAAGGGCCATCTCGCGAAATCGCTGGTGACGGTGCTCGAAACCTATCCGCGCGACGAACTCTTTCAGGCCGACGAAAGCCAGCTCTACGATATCGCGCTCGGTGTACTGCGTTTGCAGGAGCATCAGCGTACGCGTCTGTTCGTGCGGCGCGACCGCTTCGATCGCTTCGTGTCATGCCTCGTGTTCGTGCCGCGCGACAAGTACAACACCGATCTGCGGCAGCGCATCGCCAATCTGCTGGCCGATGCGTTTAACGGCGCAAGCGTCGAATTCACGCCGCTGCTCTCGGAGTCGACGCTCGCGCGCATTCACTTCGTCGTGCATGCGAAGCCGGGCGGCATGCCCAACGTCGATACGCGCGAACTGGAGGCACGGCTCGTGCAGGTCGCGCGCCGCTGGCAGGACGATCTCGCCGACGCGTTGCTCGATGCGTTCGGCGAAGAGCAGGGCAACCGTCTGCTGCAACACTACGCGGATTCGTTTCCGCCCGGCTATCGCGACGATTATCCCGCCCGTACCGCGGTGCGCGATATCGAACTGATCGAGCGTGTGCAGGGCAGCGAGCGGCTCGCGATGAACCTGTACCGTCCGATCGAAGCGGGACCGCGCGCGTTCCGTTTCAAGGTGTACCGAGCGGGTCAGCCGATCGCGTTGTCGCGCAGCTTGCCGATGCTCGAACATCTGGGCGTGCGTGTCGATGAAGAACGGCCGTATCTGATCGAGGCGTTGGGCGCCACGCCTGCGTGGATTCACGACTTCGGCCTCGAACTCGCGGACGATGCGGAGTTCGACATCGAACGCGTGAAGGATCTCTTCGAGGAAGCGTTCGAACAGGTGTGGACGGGCGCGATAGAAAGCGACGATTTCAACCGCCTTGTGTTGCGCGCGCAACTGAATGCGCGCGAGGTGACGATACTGCGCGCTTATGCGAAGTACTTGCGGCAAGTGGGTTCGACGTTCAGCGACGCCTACATCGAACGCGCGGTGACCGGCAACCCGGCGATCGCGCGCATGCTGGTCGAACTGTTCGTCGCGCGCTTCGATCCGGTGTTGGGCGACACGCGCGAGGCGCGCATCGACGGCTGGTTGAAGACGATCGACAGCGCGCTCGACCAGGTGCCGAATCTCGACGAGGACCGGATACTCCGGCAATTTCTCGGCGTCATCAAGGCCACGCAGCGCACGAACTACTATCGTTTCGACGCCGACGGACACCCGAAACCGTATCTGTCCTTCAAGTTCAATCCCGCGCAAGTCCCCGGTTTGCCTGAGCCGAAACCGATGTTCGAGATCTGGGTCTATTCGCCGCGTGTGGAAGGCGTGCATTTGCGAGGCGGCCGCGTGGCGCGCGGCGGCTTGCGCTGGTCGGACCGGCGCGAGGACTTCCGCACGGAAGTCCTCGGGCTGATGAAGGCGCAGATGGTGAAGAACGTGGTGATCGTGCCGGTCGGCTCCAAAGGCGGCTTCGTCGTGAAGAATCCGCCGCCGCAAAGCGAACGCGATGCGTGGATGCGTGAAGGCATTGCGTGCTATCAGACCTTCCTGCGCGGCCTGCTCGATCTGACGGACAACCTCTCGGGCACGACGCTGGTGCCGCCGCCCGACGTGGTACGGCACGATCCCGACGATCCGTATCTGGTGGTCGCCGCCGACAAAGGCACCGCCACCTTCTCCGACTACGCCAACGCCATTTCGCAGGAATACGGCTTCTGGCTAGACGACGCATTTGCGTCGGGCGGTTCGGTCGGCTACGACCACAAGAAAATGGCGATCACGGCGCGCGGCGCGTGGGAGTCGGTCAAGCGGCACTTCCGCGAGATGGGCGTCGATACGCAGACGACGGACTTCACCGTGGTCGGTGTGGGCGATATGTCGGGCGACGTGTTCGGCAACGGCATGCTGCTGTCGCCGCATATCAAGCTGGTGGCCGCGTTCGATCACCGGCATATCTTTCTCGATCCGAATCCCGATCCGGCAGTCAGCCTTGCGGAGCGCGGGCGTCTGTTCATTCTCGACCGTTCGAGTTGGGCCGATTACGATCCCTCGCTGATTTCCGCAGGCGGCGGCGTGTTTCCGCGCACGGCCAAGACGATTCCGCTGTCGCCGGCGGTGCAGGCGGTGCTCGGCATCGGCGTGCCGGCGCTCGCGCCCGCTGAATTGATGCGCGCGATTCTGCAGGCGCCGGTCGATCTGCTCTATAACGGCGGCATCGGTACGTATGTGAAGGCGAGTCATGAAACGCATCTGCAAGTCGGCGACCGCGCCAACGACGCGATCCGTGTCAGCGGCGCCGATTTGCGTTGCAAGGTCGTGGCCGAGGGCGGCAATCTCGGTCTCACGCAACTGGGGCGCATCGAATTCGCGCAGCGCGGCGGCCGCATCAATACGGATGCGATCGACAACTCCGCGGGAGTCGACTGCTCGGACCATGAGGTCAACATCAAGATTCTGCTGGGCCTTGTCGTCGCCGATGGGGAAATGACCGGGAAGCAGCGCAATGCGCAGCTCGCGGAAATGACCGACGAAGTGGGCTTGCTCGTGTTGCAGGACAACTATTACCAGACGCAGGCGCTTTCGATCGCGGGCCGTTACGGCGTCGAACTGTTCGACGCCGAAGCGCGCCTGATGCGTTATCTCGAACGTGCGGGGCGCCTGAATCGCGTGATCGAGTTCCTGCCGACCGATGAGGAAGTCGCCGAGCGGCTCGCGGCGAAACAAGGCCTCACCACGCCCGAACGCGCCGTGCTGCTCGCTTATAGCAAGATGTGGCTGTACGACGCCCTGCTCGAATCGTCGATGCCGGAAGACCCGCTCGTCAGCGACATGCTGGTCGACTACTTTCCGAAACCGTTGCGGCAGCGCTTTAGCGAACCGATGCAGCGGCACCCGTTGCGCCGCGAAATCCTCGCGACGCATCTAACCAACGCATTAGTGAACCGTGTGGGTTGCGAGTTCGTGCATCGCCTGATGGAAGAAACCGACGCGCAGCCGGGCGCCATCGTGCGCGCCTGCATCATGGCGCGCGACGTGTTCGATCTCGACGACGTATGGCGCAGTATCGACGCGCTCGATAACCGCGTCGCGGACGACGTGCAGGCGCGCATGTTCGTCGAGGTCGCGCGGCTCGTCGAACGCTCGGCGCTGTGGTTCCTGCGGCATTTGCAATCGGGAGCGATTGGCGACGGCGACGTGGCCGGCTTGCTCGCGCGTTGCCGCGACGCCGCGCAGCGCCTCGCGCCGCAATGGCCCGCGCTGTTGCCGAGCGCCGATCTCGAAGCGCTGTCCGAGCGCCAGCGCGTGCTTGCGGATGCGGGTGTCGATAGTGAATTGGCGGTGCGGATCGCGAGCGGCGAAATTTCGGCGGCTTTGCTCGACATTGCCGAGGTGGCGTCGACCTGCGCGCGCAGTCTCGAACTCGTGGCGGGCGTCTACTTCGCGCTCGGCACGCTGCTCAACTACGGCTGGATCAGCGAACGCGCGGCCGCACTGCCGGCGCCGACGCACTGGGACATGCTGGCGCGCGCCACGGCGCTGGCCGAACTCGCGCGCCTCAAACGCGCGCTGACCACGAGTGCATTGGCCGACGCCGACGAAGCGTCGACGCCCGACGCGTTGGTTCAGGCATGGCGCGAGAAACGCGCCGCGCAACTCGAACGCTATGCGCGCCTGCTTGCCGATCTGCGAGCCACAGGCGGCGCGAGCCTGTCGATGCTGCTGGTGATCGTGCGTGAGATGGCGGCGCTCGAGCGGGCCTAGCACGACGGAGGGTGCGCGAGAGCGCATGCCGTGGGAGACGAACAGAGAGCAAGGTGCACGATGCAAAGCAACACCGGGGGTTGGACGCATGCCGCCCGGCATGTCCATAATACGGATTGTTGCCAACCGAAAGCTCTCTGCAAACTCACGGACCCCTACGGACCCTCTCACCGACGATGAAAGAAGAATCGCCGAAAGCCATTATCTACGCGCTCGCCGCCAACTTTGGCATCGCTGTCTGCAAGTTCGCCGCTGCCGCATTCACCGGTTCAGGCTCGATGTTCGCCGAAGCCATTCACTCGAGCGCCGACTGCGGTAATCAATTGCTGCTGCTATTCGGTCTGCGTCAGGCACGCAAGCCGGCGAGCCTGTTGCATCCCATGGGCGGCGGCCGCGCAATCTATTTTTATTCGCTGCTCGTCGCGCTGCTGTTGTTCTTTGTGGGTGGCGCGTTCTCGGTGTATGAGGGCGTGCACCGTCTGATCGTGCACGAGCCCTTGCAGTATGCGTATGTGGCGCTCGTCGTGCTCGGTGTTTCGGTGGTGCTCGAAGCGCTGTCGCTGTGGGGGGCGGTCAAGGAAATCCGCAAGACGAATCCCGACAAAACTTTGTGGCGCTGGTTTCGGGAGACGCGCGAATCCGAACTGCTGGTTGTGGCGGGCGAGGACATTGCAGCCTTGGCGGGTTTGGCGATAGCCTTCGTCGCCGTGCTGCTGACGATGATAACGGGCAACTCCGTCTATGATGCGTTGGGCTCGATGGCCGTCGGCTTGCTGCTGATGGTGATCGCGTGGCTCGTGGCGCGTGAAGTGAAGTCGATGATCGTCGGCGAATCGGCGAGCCCCGAAGTGCGCCGCGCGATCGAGGCGCATCTGCGCGCGCGCAGCGAGATTCGCGGCATCATCAACATCATTACGCTGCAATGGGGCCGCCAGGTGGTGGTGGCCGTGCAGGCGGAAATGATCGACTACGCGAGCGGCCGCGCGATGGTGGATGCGATCAACGTGATCGAGGCGGACTTGCAGGCCGCGTTTCCGCAAGTGCGCTGGGTGTTTTTTGAGCCGGACGTGCCGCGCGGTTGACGTATTTTTGCGCTGCCGAGGCGGCGCTCGCGTGGGGGCGTCCAGTTCATGAGGGAGCCGGGCGGATTCCGTTGTGGTTTCCGCCCATGCCCCGGCTTACGCTTTGATTTGCATGTACCGTTTACTTGAAGCCGGTCACCGCATGCGGCACATACAGCTCTTCAAGCTGGCGGATTTCGTCGTCGCTCAGATTCAGCGAGAGAGCGGCCACCGCGTCGTCCAGATGATGCAGCTTGGTCGCACCCACGATCGGCGCGGTAATCGGCTTCTTCTGCAATACCCACGCTAACGCGACTTGCGCCCGCGGCACGCCGCGTTCTGCGGCAATCCGGCTGACCCGTTCGACGATCTGGCGATCCGCGTCTTCGGTGTGCGCGTACAGCGTGCGGCCGAATTCGTCGGTTTCGGAGCGCGCGCTTTCGGTGTTCCAGTCGCGCGTCAAACGTCCGCGCGCGAGCGGGCTCCACGGAATCACGCCGATGCCTTCGCTTTCGCACAGCGGCAGCATTTCGCGCTCTTCTTCGCGGTACAGCAGGTTCACGTAGTTTTGCATCGTGACGAAGCGCGTCCAGCCGTTGCGTTCAGCCACGTGCAGCGCCTTGGCGAACTGCCACGCATACATCGACGATGCGCCGATATAGCGCGCCTTGCCCGCTTTCACGACGTCGTGCAGCGCTTCCATCGTTTCTTCAATCGGGGTGTCGTAGTCCCAGCGGTGGATCTGATACAGATCGACGTAATCGGTGCCGAGACGCCGCAGGCTGTTGTCGATCTCCGCCATGATGGCCTTGCGCGACAGACCCGCGCCGTTCGGGCCCGGATGCATGCGGCTATTGACCTTGGTGGCCAGCACGATTTCGTCGCGCTTCGCAAAGTCCTTCAGCGCGCGGCCGACGATTTCCTCGCTCGTGCCGTCCGAATAGACGTTCGCCGTATCGAAGAAATTGATGCCTTTATCGAGCGCCTGCTTGATGAAGGGACGGGACGCTTCTTCATCGAGCGACCAGGGGTGGGTGCCGCGAGAGGGCACGCCGTAGCTCATGCAACCGAGGCAAAGACGCGATACATCGAGGCCGGTGCGGCCGAGTTTCACATAATCCATCATGGTGCTCCTGTTGAGAACTGCACAAAGGCGGTGCGTGTGTGCCGCGGACTGTCGATTATATGGAAACGGCGAGACGCACGTGCAGAGCCGGTTCGCCAGCTTTCAGAAGTAAGGCGCAGCCGCCGCGCGGGAAATGATGCACCGCGTAATGGAAAATAATTACTTCGCACTTATACTTCTTTCGGCTTGAAAGCAGCACTCTCCCAAACTGCATCACAAGCAAAAGGAAGAACCACGATGCTGACTCGCACATTCGGCGCCGCTTGCGCCGTCACACTGGCGGCATGCGCCGCGCTTTCGTCGGGAACTGCCAGCGCCGACGACGACGGTTTCTCCCAAGGCGACGGCGGCTCGCGCGGGCGGCCCGTCAAGGTGATGATCATTTCGATGTTCGGACCCGAGGGGCAGGTGTGGCTCGACCGGCTCGGACCATGGCGTGATATTCCGGTAGACGGTTTGTCGCCCGATTACCCGGCGGTTCATTGCAACAAGCAGGATGTGTGTGTCATGACCACCGGCATGGGGCATACCAATGCCGCTGCGTCGATCATGGCGTTGACGTTCTCGCCGCGTTTCGATTTGCGGCACACGTATTTCATGGTGGCCGGCATTGCCGGTATCGATCCGCAACAGGGCACGGTGGGATCCGCCGCCTGGGCGAAGTACCTGGTCGACTTCGGCATTCAGTGGGAGATCGACGGGCGCGAGATTCCGTCGGGCTGGAACACGGGCTACCTCGGGATCAATACGAAGAGTCCTTCTGAAAAGCCGCCGCTCGACTATCGGACAGAAGTATTTCAATTGAACACCCAGCTCGCCGACACGGCGTTTGCCTTGTCGCGTAACGTTGCACTGGCCGACAACACGCAGGCTCAGGCCGCACGCGCCAAGTATTCCTATGCGCCCGCGAACCGCCCGCCTACCGTCATTCAATGCGATACGCTGGCGGGCGATACGTGGTGGTCGGGCACGCTGCTTGGTCAGCGAGCCCGCGACTGGACCAGGATTTTGACGGATGGCAAAGGCGTCTATTGCACCACGCAGCAGGAGGATAACGCGACCTACGAGGCACTCAAGCGCGCGGCCTCGGTGCACAAGGTCGATTTGAATCGCGTTGCCGTGGTGCGGTCAGGTTCCGATTTCGACCGGCCCTACGATGGACAGACCAGCGCGGACAATTTGCTCAACTATGCCGCGCAAGGCGGCTTTACGATCGCTATCGAGAACCTGTTCCGATCCGGAAATCCGCTCGTGCAGGATATTGCTACTCACTGGGGCGAGTGGCGGGACGGCGTGCCGAAACGATAAGTTTCTCTAATCGGTGTGCCTGCGGAGCAAAGCCGCGGGCACACCAATCACCAATGCGGCTAACGCGGATTGCCAACGGCATTTAGCGTTGCGGTGCCCGGTACGGCGTCCAGACAGGGGCGTCGGTATCCCAATGATCGAGTTCGGATGGTGTCATGATGTGCTCCTTTTTGAAGAGTGCATGAATGGCGTCACAACGACCGTTTCTTTTGGAAACCGAATCATTGCGGCGCGTTCGTCTTGCTGCCCGCTTTACTGCCCGTTGGCAACGCGCGTGACGTCGCCGCTCGTGCCTTCCTGCAACGCAATGCGCGCAGCCTGCGTTTGACCGATCAAACCTTTGTTCGGATACGTCGTGCGATTCAGCGCGGGCAGCGAGCCGTCGCGATAAGCCGCGACCAGTTCGGCCTTCACTTCGGCGCGTGTTTTGCCGCTTGTGGTCGGGGCGGGTTGGGTTTGATAGCTGCCGGCGTGACCGATGCCGCCGCCGCTGCTTTGCGCAAACACCGGTGCGCTCGCGAGCAGCGAAAGAGCCAGACCTGCGAAGAGATTGCGTTTCATGATTCACTCCTGTCGATTCATTTGCAGCACAAGCGGCGCTGCGACAGGGTGAAATGTAGGCTTCGGGAGGGTGCGGATAAATCGCACTTTCACGAAATGAATTGTCGCGATTCCGGAACAATCGCAATGACGATCGCGGCGAAAGCGCGCTGGTGGGAGCGCGGACGGGGCATAAAGAAAAAACCGCGGCATTAGAGCCGCGGTTGAAATTCACTGTTCCAGAATCTGTACTTCAACCCACTTCAGTTCACGTAAGTCAGGCGACCCACTCGGTGATTACCGGTGTATCGAGCGTCGGGGCAGACTCGCGTTCCTCGAAAGTACGCTTCGTGCAGGTGGCGTCGAGACTGCCGCGGCCGCTCAGCAATGGGCAACGGTCGAACAGTTCGGCAATCCAGTCTACGAAAACACGGACTTTAGGCGACAGATGACGGCTGTGCGGATAGACTGCGGAAATCGGCATCGGCAAGGGCTTCAGCTCCGGCAACACTTCCACTAACTGGCCCGAACGCAGATGCGGCAGCACCATGAAGAGCGCCGGTTGAATCAGGCCGAAGCCTTCCAGCCCGCAGGTCACGTAGGCATCGGCGTCGTTCACGGACACGATGCTTTTCATCTTCACTTCGATTTCCTTGCCGTCCACCATGAAGGCCCAATCGAGCGTGCGTCCCGTGCGGCTCGAAAAGTAGTTGACTGCTTTGTGATTCTGCAGGTCCTCGAGCGAGGCGGGCATGCCCGCACGCTCGATGTAGTCCGGGGCCGCGCAGGTCACGCCCTCGAACAAACCGATACGACGCGCCACCAGGGAGGAATCCTGTAGCGCGCCCACCCGCACCACGCAATCCACGCCTTCCTGCAACAGATCGACAGGGCGGTCCGTCAATCCGAGTTGCAGGTCGATGTCCGGGTAGCGCGTGTGAAACTCACACAGCGAAGGAATCACCAGCAAGCGGCCGATCGATCCCGGCATGTCGATGCGCAGCTTGCCGTGCGGCTTCTTATTGCCGCTCTGGAAGCTGGCCTCGGTTTCCTCGACGTCCGCGAGGATCCGCACGCAGCGCTCGTAGTACGCCGCGCCGTCCGGCGTGAGCGACAAACGCCGCGTGGTCCGGTGCATCAGCCGCGTGCCGAGGAACGCTTCGAGGTTCTGAATGATAGTGGTAACCGATGCGCGCGGCAGGTCGAGCGTTTCCGCTGCGCGGGTAAAGCTATTGGTGTCGACGACACGCGTGAACACTTGCATGGCCTGAAGCCGGTCCATTGCAAACCTCCAGAAGGGGCGGGCGCACTGAGCAGAAATCGAATCCGCAGAGCAATCTCATCCGATTGTTCAGAAGCGCCGAATTGTGTTGCCGGATTATAGGCATTTATTTACGAGTCTGCCGAACCCACAATTCGCACCATTGAAGTTCTATGCGCATTGCGCGGCTCGACATGGATGCATTGAAACCGCCGTACTCCTTCGCGCCCGCCGGCAACGGTCCGGCAGCGGCCAGCAGCACGGCACTTGAAGTCACTGACGTGCAGATCGAAGGGCACGCTCAGGACATTACTTTACGTTTGTACCGGCAAGGCCAGAAAACCGCACTGCCGGTACTGCTTTATTTTCACGGTGGCGGCTTTACGAAGGGCTCGATCGATCAGGCCGACTTCGCCGCGCGCTATTTCGCGGAACACTTACCGGCATTGGTCGTTTCGGTCGGTTATTCGCTGGCGCCGCAGTTTCCGTTTCCCGCGGCGCCTGAAGACGCGCACCGCGCGGCGCTGTGGGTGCAAACGCGGGCGCGCGCGTTCGGCGGCAACAGCAAGAAGGTCGGCGTAGCCGGGCACGACGCGGGCGGGCAGTTGGCCAATTGCCTCGCGTTCATCGCGCGGGACCGCGGCGACGTGCAGATTGCCGCGCAGGCGCTGTTCGGGCCGATGCTCGACCCAAGCCTCACGCGTCTTGGCGACGAAAAGCGCCTCGGCTCGGACATTACCGCGAAGGAGTGCGCGGCGTGTTATCGCGCGTACCTTCCGCAAGCGTCGCAGCGCATGCATCCGTATGCCGCGCCGCTCGAATCGTCGCGGCTCGCGGGCCTGCCGGCCACGCTGATCACGACGGCGCAAAACGACGTGCTGCATGTGGAAGCGGAGAAATACGCGAGCAGTCTGATCGACGCGGGTGTGCTGACGCAGGTGGTCCGCTATCCGAGCGTCTCGCATGCCGCATTGGCCGATCATCCGCCCGCTTTGCAGGAAGCGGTGCGATTTTTTCAGTGGCGCTTCGACGCGCGCGCCCATCGCTGAAACAGAAATAAGCAAAACTTTAATCAACGATACCGGGAGCTTCTCATGACTATCCTTCCTCTTTCCCGCCGCCGTGTGGCGGTTGCCGCACTTTTTGTGGTCGTGCTGGCCGGGCTGGGCACGTTCGGCGCGATTCGCGTCGACGCAAGCTCGCCGGCCGCGCCGACCATCGTGCCGGAAGTCGATGTGGCCACTGTGGTGCAAAAGACGATTACCGACTGGCAAACCTATTCGGGGCGCCTCGAAGCCGTCGAAAAAGTGGACGTCCGTTCGCAGGTGCCCGGCACCATCGTGTCCGTCAACTTCAAGGACGGCGCGCTCGTGAAGAAGGGCGACACGCTGTTCGTGATCGACCCGCGCCCGTACGCGGCGGAAGTGGATCGCGCGGCCGCGCAGCTCGCGGCCGCGCAGGCTCGCACCGGTTACACGCAAAGCGATTGGGAGCGCGCGCAACGCCTGATCACCGACAACGCGATCGCCAAGCGCGATTACGACGAGAAGCAGAACGCCGCGCGCGAAGCGAGCGCCAACCTGAAGGCCGCGCAAGCCGCGCTTGAAACCGCCCGCATCAATCTGGGCTACACGAAGATCGTGGCGCCCGTGTCGGGCCGCGTGTCGCGTGCGGAAATCACGGTGGGCAACGTGGTGTCGGCGGGCGCGGGTTCGACGCCGCTCACCACGCTCGTATCGGTTTCGCCGATCTACGCATCGTTCGACGCGGACGAACAAACCTACCTGCAATACCTGAGCCGCGCGAAAGACGGCAGCAAGGTGCCGGTGGAACTCGGTCTCGCGGACGAAAGCGGCTACTCGCGCAGCGGCACGATCGAATCGGTGGACAACCGGCTCGATACGTCGTCGGGCACGATCCGGGTGCGCGCGCGCTTCGATAACCAGGATGGTGCATTGATTCCCGGTCTCTACGCGCGCGTGAAGGTCGGCGGCAGCGAGCCGCATCCGGCCCTGCTGATCGACGATGCCGCGGTGGGCACCGATCAGGACAAGAAGTTCGTGCTGGTGGTCGATCAGGGCAATCACGTCGTGTATCGCGAGATCGCTGTGGGCGGCATGCAGGGCAATCTGCGCGTCGTCAAGGGCGGCCTGAAAGCCAGCGACCGGATCGTGGTGAACGGCATTCAGCGTGTGCGTCCGGGCGATTCGGTGCGCGCACACATGGTGCCGATGACGACCGATCAGGACCCGAACAGCGCGCCGCTCGCGCAGGCGCGCGCGAAAGCGGACAAGAATTCGTGAGCCTCGCGCGCCGCGGCTCGAAACGCGCGGCGCATGCTCCAACGTTAAGAGCTTCCCATGAACATATCCAAATTCTTCATCGATCGGCCGATCTTTGCCGGCGTGCTATCGGTATTGATTCTGCTGGGCGGCATCATTGCGCTCTTCAAGCTGCCGATTTCGGAGTACCCGGAAGTGGTGCCGCCGTCGGTGGTCGTGCACGCGCAGTATCCGGGCGCGAATCCGAAGGTAATCGCCGAAGCCGTCGCCGCGCCGCTCGAAGAGCAGATCAACGGCGTGGAGAACATGCTGTACATGCAGTCGCAAGCGAATAGCGACGGCAATCTCACGCTCACGGTCACCTTCAAGCTCGGCACCAATCCGGACCTCGCGACGCAACTGGTGCAGAACCGCGTCAACCAGGCGCTGCCGCGTCTGCCGGAAGACGTGCAACGGCTCGGCATCACGACCATCAAGAGTTCGCCTACGCTGACGATGGTGGTCCACCTGATCTCGCCGAACAATCGCTACGACATGACGTATCTGCGCAATTACGCGCTGCTCAACGTCAAGGACCGGCTCGCGCGGATTCAGGGCGTCGGCGAAGTGCAGTTGTGGGGTTCGGGCGACTACGCGATGCGCGTGTGGCTCGATCCGCAGAAAGTCGCGCAGCGTGGCTTGACGGCGACCGAAGTGGTCAACGCGATTCGTGAGCAGAACATTCAGGTGGCGGCCGGTGTGATCGGCGCATCGCCTTCCGTGCCGGGCACGCAGTTGCAGTTGTCGGTGAATGCGCGCGGCCGTTTGAGGACTGAGGGTGAATTCGGCGACATCATCGTCAAGACCGCGCCGGATGGCGGCGTGACGTATCTGCGTGACATTGCCCGCGTCGAGCTTGCGGCTTCCGAATACGGCCTGCGTTCGCTGCTCGACAACAAGCCGGCGGTGGCGCTCGCCATCAACCAGGCGCCGGGTGCGAACTCGCTCGCGATTTCGGATCAGGTTCGCTCCGCGATGAAGGAACTCGCGGAAGACATGCCGGCGGGCGTCGAATACAAGATCGTCTATGACCCGACGCAGTTCGTGCGCTCGAGTATCGAAGCGGTCGTGCATACGCTGCTCGAGGCCATCGCGCTGGTGGTGATCGTCGTGATCGTGTTCCTGCAGACGTGGCGTGCTTCGATCATTCCGTTGATCGCGGTGCCGGTGTCGATCGTGGGGACGTTCTCACTGCTGCTCGCGTTCGGCTTCTCGATCAACGCGTTGTCATTGTTCGGGATGGTGCTCGCCATCGGGATCGTGGTGGACGATGCGATCGTGGTGGTGGAGAACGTCGAGCGGAACATCGAGAACGGGCTGAGTGCGCGTGACGCGACGTATAAGGCGATGCAGGAAGTGAGCGGGCCGATTATCGCCATCGCGCTGACGCTGGTCGCCGTGTTCGTGCCGCTGGCCTTCATGACCGGCTTGACGGGCCAGTTCTACAAGCAGTTCGCGATGACCATCGCGATCTCGACGGTGATCTCGGCATTCAACTCGCTCACGTTGTCGCCGGCGCTCTCCGCGATGCTGTTGCGCAGCCATGGCGCGAAGGAAGACTTTCTGACGCGTGTGATGAACCGTGTACTGGGCCGCTTTTTCAAGGGCTTCAACAAGGTCTTTCATCGCGGCTCGACGGCCTATGGCCGCGGCGTGACCGGGGTGCTGCGCCGTAAGGGCGCCATGCTCGCGGTGTACGCGATCCTGCTGGGCGCAACGGTGCTGATCTCGCGCGTCGTGCCAGGCGGTTTCGTGCCGGCGCAGGACAAGGAGTACCTGATTGCCTTTGCGCAATTGCCGAACGGCGCATCGCTGGATCGCACGGAAAAAGTGATCCGCGATATGAGCGCGATTGCGCTCAAGCAAAAGGGCGTGGAAAGCGCGGTGGCGTTCCCGGGTTTGTCGGTGAACGGCTTCACCAATAGTTCGAGCGCGGGCATCGTGTTCGTGACGCTCAAGCCCTTCAAGGAGCGTGGCGACAAAAAGCTCTCGGCGGGTGCGATTGCCGGTGCGTTGAACCAGCAATATGGCGCGATCAAGGATTCGTTTGTTGCGGTGTTCCCACCGCCGCCGGTGCTCGGTCTCGGCACGCTCGGCGGCTTCAAGATGCAGCTGGAGGATCACGGCGCGCTCGGTTACGCGGAGTTGAACAAGGCAGCGGAGGCATTCGTGAAGAAGGCGGCGCAAACGCCTGAACTCGGCCCGACCTTCTCCAGCTATCAGATCAACGTGCCGCAATTGAACGTCGACCTGGATCGCGTGAAGGCCAAGCAACTCGGCGTGCCGGTCACGGACGTGTTCAACACGATGCAGATCTATCTGGGCTCGCTGTATGTGAACGACTTCAACCGCTTCGGCCGTGTGTATCAGGTGCGGGTGCAGGCGGACGCGCCGTTCCGTCAACGCGCCGACGACATCCTGCAACTGAAGACGCGTAATGCGGCGGGCGACATGGTGCCGTTGTCGTCGCTGGTGACGGTGACGCCGACGTACGGTCCGGAAATGGTGGTGCGTTACAACGGCTATACGGCCGCCGACATCAACGGTGGACCGGCGCCGGGCTTCTCGTCGGGTCAGGCGCAGGCCGCGGCCGAACGCGTGGCGGCGGAAGTCCTGCCGCATGGCGTGAAGCTCGAATGGACCGACCTGACGTATCAGCAGATCCTCGCCGGCAATGCAGGCTTGTGGGTGTTCCCGATCAGCGTGCTGCTCGTGTTCCTCGTGCTGGCCGCACTGTATGAAAGCTTGACGCTGCCGCTCGCGGTGATCCTGATCGTGCCGATGAGCGTGCTGTCCGCGCTGACCGGCGTGTGGCTCACGCATGGCGACAACAACATCTTCACGCAGATCGGTTTGATGGTGCTGGTGGGGTTGTCGGCGAAGAACGCGATTCTGATCGTCGAGTTCGCACGCGAACTCGAACATGACGGACATACGCCGCTCTCGGCGGCAATCGAGGCGAGCCGCATGCGTCTGCGGCCGATTCTGATGACGTCGATCGCGTTCATCATGGGTGTGGTGCCGCTGGTGCTGTCGAGCGGAGCCGGTTCGGAAATGCGTCACGCGATGGGTATCGCGGTGTTCTTCGGCATGCTCGGCGTGACGCTGTTCGGCTTGATGCTGACCCCTGTGTTCTATGTGGTGCTGCGTACGCTGGCGGGTGGAACGATTCACGTCGCGCAGAAGGATGCGCCGCACTATGGCGCGCCGGTGACGGACGCTTGAGGAGAAAACAATAATGAAACGCTTTGAATCTTTGAGCGGGTGGGGCCGGGCGGCTACCAGCGGTTTGCTGGTCGCGCTGCTCGCCGCCTGCTCGGTGGAGCCCACGTATAAGCGCCCGGAGATGGATACGCCGGTTGCGTTCAAGGAAACGCCAACCGCTTCCGCACAGGACACCGGCACGTGGAAGCAGGCCCAGCCCGCCGACGACGCGCATCGCGGCGAATGGTGGACGATTTTCGGCGACCCGCAATTGAACGCGCTGGAAGAGCAGGCGGCCGCCGCGAACCAGGATCTGAAGGCGGCGGCGGCGCGCGTGCAACAGGCGCGCGCGGTGACGCAGGCGGCGAGGTCGGACTGGTTTCCCAAGTTCGATGCGGGCTTCGGCCCGACGCGCGAGCGCGCGTCGGCGGCATCGCAATTCCAGCCGGATAGCGTGGGCGGCACGACGGGCACGATCTGGCGCGCGCAAGTGGGCGCGTCGTACGAGGCCGATCTGTTCGGGCGCGTCGGTTCGAACGTGAACGCGTCGCGCGCGGACGAGCAGCAAAGCGAAGCGCTGTTCCGTTCGGTGCAGTTGTCGTTGCAAGCCGACGTCGCGCAGAACTATTTTCAGTTGCGCGAGCTCGACACGGATCAGGTCCTGTACCGCCGTACCGTGGCGCTGCGCGAGGATACGCTGAAGCTGGTCGAACGGCGTTTCAAGGAAGGCGATATCGGTGAACTGGACGTTTCGCGCGCCCGCAATGAACTGGCGAGCGCGCGTGCCGATGCGGTGGGCGTGGCGCGTCAGCGGGCGGCGTCGGAACATAGCCTCGCGATTCTGCTCGGCAAGCCGCCGGCGGATTTCTCGTTCGCTGAAGCGCCGCTTGTTCCGGTGACGATGCGTGTGCCGCCTGGTTTGCCTTCGGCTTTGCTCGAACGTCGGCCGGACATTTCGGCGGCGGAGCGGGCGATGGCCGCGGCGAACGCGCGCGTGGGCCTGGCTAAGTCGGCGTTCTTCCCGAAGCTCGATATCACGGGAGCGTTCGGTTATGAGTCGGCGACTTTGGGCGATCTGTTCATGTGGTCGAGCCGCGCGTTCATTCTTGGACCGTTTGCCGGTACGGCGTTGACATTGCCTCTGTTCGACGGCGGCCGCCGCAAGGCAAACCTCGCGCAAGCTCGCTCGAAGTATGACGAGGACGTCGCGCAATATCGTCAGCAGGTGCTGGTGGCGTTCCGCGAGGTGGAGGACAACCTGGCCGATCTGCGTTTGCTCGACGATCAGATGCGCGAGCAGAACAATGCGGTGCAGGCATCGCAGCGGGCGGCGCATCTGTCGCGCACGCAGTACACCGAGGGCGCGGTCAGCTATCTGGATGTGATCGACGGCGAGCGGCAGGTGTTGACCTCGCAACTGCAGGCGAGTCATTTGTCGGGCACGCAGGCGGTGGCGACGGTTAATCTGATTCGAGCGTTGGGCGGCGGATGGAGTGAGGTGAAGGCGCCGGATGCCACGGTTGGGTCGGTTGCGCCGGCTTCGGATTCGGCTGCTGTTCCTGTGTCTGCTTCTGCCTCTGCGTTGGCGGAACAGGTGGCGAAGCGGTAGGTTTTTAAATCAGTTATTGGTGGTGGACGCCGGGGCGCGCGATTGCGCGGCCCGGCGTTTTTTATTGGGCTGTGGCTGCGAAAAAACGCGGTTTTCAAGAATTCCCCTTCATTCTCACCATCCCAAATCATTTTTCCCGCTTTCCTTCCAAAAATCCGTTCGTAGACCGCCGGTTTCGCCCCCTCTATCATGATTCGCACCTCATCTGGAGAGAGGCGATGACCTGTCCGACTTTCCGCTGTCCGCGCTGAGCGATCAGCGCGTCCTGTCACTGCGCCGCGCCGGCTAACCCGCGCGTTGCGGATTTCCGTTGCCCGATGTTCTCCGGCATGCGTCGCCGCTTGCCGTTGGACCGGCTCGCCTCAAAACACATACGTCCTAACTCTTCGAGCTCACCATGCGCATTTTTCTGTCCACCGTGCGGCGCTTTTTCCATGCGCCGGCTCGCACGCTCTTCGGCGCATTCGGTCTCGCGCTGGCGTTGTTTGCCACGTCGGCACCCGCGGCCGACGCGCCCACGCTGAAGATCGGCACTGCCACCAGCCCGCAAATCGAGGCGCTCAAAGTTGCCGCGCGCGAGGCGAAAGAGCAGGGGCTCGACGTGAAGATCATCGAGTTCACCGACTGGAATACGCCGAACGCGGCGCTCGCCAACAAGGACATCGACGTCAACTACTTTCAGCACATTCCGTTTCTCGAGAACGCGAAGAAGCAGGGCGGCTATAACTTTGTCGCGATCGCGCCGGGCACGATCATGAAGATCGGCTTGTACTCGAAGAAGATCAAGCGCTTCGACGAACTGAAGAACGGCGCCACCGTCGCGATTGCCAACGATCCGGTCAACGGCGGGCGTGGTCTGTTGTTGCTGCAGCGCGCCGGTCTCATCAAGCTGACGCCCGGTATCGACTATCGTGCCACGACGCTCGACATCATCGACAACCCGAAGCATCTGAAAATCGTTCAACTCGAAGCGTCGCAACTGGCCCGCTCGCTCGACGATGTCGACCTCGCGCAAGGCTACCCGAGCTTCATCAAGCTCGCGGGCACCACCGATCCGAATAGCGCGCTGCTGTTCGACGGTCTGGAAAACAAGAACTACGCGATCCAGTGGGTCGTGCGTCCGGAAAGCGCGAACGATCCGCGTATCCGCAAGTTCATCTCGATCTATCAGCATTCGCCGGCCGTGCGCGCCGCGCTCGATAAAGCCTTCGGCACGCTTTACGCCGTCGCCTGGTAAGGAAAGCGGTTAGCCGTAGCTGGAAAGGAAAGGAGCCGCACGATGGCGAAGAAAAAGATCTTGCTGAACGCGTTCAACATGAATGCCGTCGGCCATATCAATCATGGCTTGTGGACGCATCCGCGCGACCGCTCTGCGCATTACACCGATCTCGACTATTGGACGGGTCTTGCGCAGACGCTCGAGCGCGGCAAGTTCGACGGCATTTTTCTCGCGGACATCGTCGGCGTATACGATGTTTATCAGGGTGGCCCCGAAACGCCGTTGCGCGAATCGGTGCAGATTCCGATCAACGATCCGTCCTTGATCGTGCCCGCGATGGCGCACGTTACCAGGCATATCGGCTTCGGCGTCACGTCGAATCTGACTTACGAGCCGCCGTATCTGTTCGCGCGCCGCATGTCGACGCTCGATCATCTGACCAGGGGGCGGGTGGGGTGGAACATCGTCACCGGCTATCTGGACAGTGCGGCGCGCGGCATGGGGCTCGCGCAGCAGATCAGCCACGACGACCGCTACGATCGCGCCGACGATTACATGGACGTGGTCTATAAGCTCTGGGAGCAAAGCTGGGAAGACGACGCGGTGGTGCGCGACCGCGCGGCGCGCATCTTCTCGCATCCGGACAAGGTGCATCGCGTGAAGCATGACGGTCCGTATTATTCGATCGATGCCATTCATTTGAGCGAGCCGTCGCCGCAACGCACGCCGGTTCTTTACCAGGCTGGTTCGTCGAGCCGCGGCGTCGATTTCGCGGCACGTCACGCGGAATGCGTGTTTGTCGGCGGACAGAACAAGCAGCTCACGCGCTCCATCGTCGACGACATCCGCGCGCGTGCGGTGAGCTTTGGCCGCGCGCCGGACGATATAAAAATCTTCGCGGGTATCACGGTTGTCGTCGGCGAAACGGAACGCGCGGCGCAGGAAAAATTCGAGGAGTACAGGCGTTATGCCAGCGCCGAAGGCGGCATCGCGCATTTCTCGAGCTCCACCGGCATCGACTTCTCGCAATACGGGCTGGACGAGCCGATCTCGTATGTGAAGACCGAGTCGATGCAATCGGCCGTCGAAGCGATTTCGAAGAAGAGCGTGAGCGGGGTGTGGACCAAGCGCAAGGTGCTCGAACAGATGACGCTCGGCGGCCGCGCGAAACCGGTGGTCGGCTCGCCGCAGCAGATCGCGGACGAACTCGTGTCGTGGATCGAGGAAGCAGGTGTCGACGGTTTCAATCTGACGCGCACGGTGATGCCCGAATCGTTCGAGGATTTCGTGAATCTGGTGGTGCCGGAGTTGCAGAATCGCGGCGTCTATAAGGAAGACTACGATCCCGCGCCGACGCTGCGCGAGAAGCTGTTCGGCGGCGGCCGCGCGCGTCTGCCCGGCGTGCATGCCGGCGCGCGGCATCGGCGTCATGCGCAAAACAGCGTGTCAACCGCAGTGGATGCCTGAGAGGAGCGAAGCAATGGCCAATCTATTCGACGTGCCGCAGTTCATTGAAGACGCGCCGTCCCTTGCATCGAATCATGGTTCGAATCAGACGACGCAAGCCGCCGTGGTATTCGATGACGTAGGCAAGGTGTTCGCCAACACGCGTGGCGTGCCGACCGCGGCGCTCGCGAACGTTACGTTGAACGTGGCGCACGGCGAAGTGTTCGGCATTATCGGCCGCAGCGGCGCAGGCAAGTCCACGCTGCTGCGGCTCGTCAACGGTCTGGAAAAACCGAGCTCCGGCAGCGTGCGCGTGAACGGCGTGAGCGTCGGCGACCTCGACGAGCGGGGCCTCGTGACGTTGCGGCGGCGCATCGGCATGGTGTTTCAGCACTTCAACCTGCTTTCCGCGAAAACAGTGCGTGAGAATATCGCGTTGCCGCTGAAAATTGCCGGCGCCCCGAAAGCGGCGATCGACAAAAAGGTTGACGCGCTGCTCGAACTGGTTGGCTTGTCCGCGAAGCGCGACGCTTATCCGGCGAGCTTGTCGGGCGGCCAGAAACAGCGCGTCGGCATCGCGCGCGCATTGGTGACCGATCCGGCGATTCTGCTTTGCGACGAAGCCACGTCCGCACTCGATCCGGAAACGACGCAAGCGATTCTCGCGTTGCTGCGCGACATCAATCAGCGGCTCAACCTGACCATCGTATTGATCACGCACGAAATGCAGGTGATTCGCGAGGTCTGCGATACGGTTGCCGTGATCGAGCGCGGCGAAGTGGTGGAAACCGGACCGGTGTGGCGCGTGTTCGGCGACCCGCAACACGACGCGACGCGCGCGCTGCTGCGTACGCTGGTGTACGACTTGCCCGCGGATCTCGCTGAACGCGTCAAGCCTTTGCACGAAATCGCGCAGACAGACGCGCGGATTCTGCTCGACGTGCGTTTCACCGGAGCCGACGCTCGCGAGCCGGATCTCGGTGGGCTGACTTCCGCGTTGAGCGTTGAAGGCGGCCGAGTGAGTTTCGTGCATGGCGGCATCGACAGGATTCAGGGGCATGCGCAAGGGCGTCTGATCGTGTCTGCGCAAGTGCGCGCGAACGCGGACGGCACCGTGCAAAAGCAGATCGCGACGCTCGTCGAGCGCGCGCGTCGATACGCCAATCATGTCGAGGTGCTCGGCTATGTCTGATCTTTGGCTTTCCGAACTTGTGGACGCGATTCGCGACACCATCGTGATGGTCGGCGTATCCGGGTTCGTCGCGGCGTTGGTCGGCATTCCCTTGGCACTCGTGCTGGTGACCACGACACGCGGCGGCATCTTCGAAAAGCGCGCGGTGAACAGTACGCTCGGTGCGCTCGTCAACGTGTTTCGCTCCACGCCGTTCATCATCCTGCTGGTCGCGCTGCTGCCGCTGACACGCTTGCTGATCGGCACGACAATCGGCGTATGGGCCGCCATCGTGCCGCTGAGCATCGCGGCGATTCCGTTCTTTGCGCGCGTGGCCGAAGTGAGCCTGCGTGAAGTGGACCGCGGTTTGATCGAAGCTGCGCAGGCGATGGGCGCTCAGCGCCGCCATATCATCTGGCATGTGCTGTTGCCTGAAGCGCTGCCCGGCATTCTCGGCGGCTTCACGATTACCGTGGTGGCGATGATCGGCTCCTCCGCGATGGCGGGCGCGGTCGGCGCGGGCGGCCTCGGCGATCTGGCGATCCGCTATGGCTATCAGCGTTTCGATACCGCCGTGATGGTGACGGTGATCGTATTGCTGATCGTCATCGTGACGGCCGTGCAGTTCGTCGGCGACCGCTTCGTGCGGCGGCTGGCGCAGCGCGCGTG
>DASPZL010000318.1:0-10821 GCA_035636295.1 Paraburkholderia sp. | reverse complement strand
CACGGTGTAACCGTAGGTCCTCGCGTATTGCAGCGCGCGCATCAGCACCTGCGTGTCGAGCACCGGCACGTCGGCCTGCGAAAAGCCGATGCAGCCCGCTTCCGTCAGCTCGACCATCTCGGTGATCACCTGGCCCTTGAGCCCGACCGTCAAAGCGCCGAGCGGATACACGTGCGCCTGATCCAGATTGCGCGCGCGGAACTTGAGCATCTCGACGAGGCCCGGTTCATCGAGTGTGGGATCGGTGTCCGGCAAGCACACGAGACTCGTCACGCCACCCGCGAGCGCCGCGGCCATTTCCGATTCGAGCGTGGCCTTGTGTTCGTAGCCGGGCTCACGCAAGCGCGCGGACAGGTCGACCAGACCCGGCGCGATCGAAAGGCCTTTCGCGTCGATCGTTTTCTCCGCCTGGAAATCGGCAGGCGCGTTGCCGATCGCGACGATCTTGCCCGCCGCGATAAAAATGTCCTGCTGCTGTTCGGTGCCCGCTGCCGGATCGATCAGCGTGCCGCCTTGAATATGAATCTTCATGCGCTGCCTTATGTTCAGCTAAGTTCCGCGTTATTTGCCGCGTATTCGTACGGTGCCGTGCCGATGTGCTGACGTGACGCTCATTGCGTTACGGCGCTCGAAGCCGGCGAAATCAATCGTGATTGCCCGCGACGATTCCCATCACCGCCATGCGCACCGCGATCCCGAACGTCACCTGATTGAGGATCACCGACTGCGGACCGTCGGCCACCTGCGAATCGATTTCAACACCGCGATTCATCGGACCCGGGTGCATCACGATCGCATCGGGCTTGGCGAGCGCGAGGCGCTCCGGCGTCAAGCCCCAGCTCTTGAAGTACTCCTGCGCCGACGGCAGCAGCGCGCCGCTCATCCGCTCGTTTTGCAGACGCAGCATGATGATCACGTCGACGTCCTTCAGGCCTTCGTCGAGGTTGTGGAACACGCGCACGCCCATCTGTTCGAGCCCGCCCGGCAGCAGTGTGCGCGGACCGATCGCGCGCACTTCCGGCACGCCGAGCGTGGTCAACGCATGAATGTCCGAACGCGCGACCCGCGAATGCAGAATGTCGCCGACGATCGCCACGCGCAGGTTCGTGAAATCCTTCTTGTAGTGGCGGATCGTGTACATGTCGAGCAGCCCTTGCGTGGGGTGCGCATGACGGCCGTCACCGGCGTTGATCACGTGCACGTGCGGCGCGCAATGCTGGGCGATCAGATAAGGTGCGCCGCTCGATGCATGACGCACGACGAACATGTCGGCGTGCATCGCCGAGAGGTTGTTGATCGTGTCGAGCAGCGATTCGCCCTTGCTCGTGGAAGACGCGTTGATGTTCAGATTCAGCACGTCCGCGGACAAACGCGTCGCGGCGATCTCGAAGGTGGTGCGGGTGCGCGTGGAGTTCTCGAAGAACAGGTTGAACACCGACTTGCCGCGCAGGAGCGGCACCTTCTTCACTTCGCGATCGGTCACGCTGACGAACTGCTCGGCGGTGTCGAGAATGTGATTGACGATCGCCTTCGGCAAACCTTCGATCGACAACAGATGTTTGAGCTCGCCGTTTTTCGTGAGCTGCGGGTTGCCCTTCAGGAAGCCATAACGGAAGCGCTCGGTGGCGCTATCGGCTGAATCCTTCGGAGCCTGGGTGGCGGTGTTCATGGAGTACCTGCTTCAAATACGGGCTTCAACGTGATCGATGTCGATGCGGACTGCTTGCGATGGTTTTGGGCTATGCCAGCCCTTCGCGCGAAACGCGGTGCGCCGCTGCCAGTCAATTACGGTCTTGCGCAACGCGGCGCAAAGCCGAGTTCAATCGACGCGTGCTTCGGTGTGAAAAGTGAAACGCTGCTGCCCTGCCACGCCGCCCTCTTCGCGGGCCAGCACAAGTGTGGCGTCGGCGGGCACGTTCACCACGCCGCCGACAAAGCGCGCCGCCACCGGCAGCTCGCGCCCGCCACGATCGGCCAACACCGCCAGCTCAACCGAGGCCGGACGGCCATAGTCATACAGTTCGTTCACCGCCGCGCGAATCGTCCGGCCGGTGTATAGCACGTCGTCCACCAGCACGATGCGGGACTTGTCGACGGAGAACGGCAGCGAGGTCGGGCTCGCCTGCGAATGCAGGCCTTTTTTCGCGTAGTCGTCACGATGCAGCGCGACGTTCACCACGCCGAAGCCCGGCAGGTTCAGGTCGCGCGCGAGCCGCTCGGCAAGCCATGCGCCGCCGCTATGAATACCGGCCAGCACGGCGCCTTCGGCACCGTCTTGCGCGGCGCCGAGCTTCTCGCCATACACCGCGCGAATCTGGTCGAGCAACGCGCGATAAAGCGCTTCGGCGTCAATGGAACTCATGATCGTCGGAAAGTCCGTCTAGATATTGCTGGAGGATGATGCTGGCGGCTTCGGCGTCGAGCATGTCGGCGCGGCCGTTGCCGGCGCGGATTCCCGCTTTCGCCTCGACCGACGAATAGCGCTCGTCGACCCACGTCACCGGCAGGTTGAAGCGGCCGTTCAGCTGATTGCCGAAGCGCTTCGCAAGCTGGGTCATTTCGTGCGGCGTGCCGTCCGGGTGCATCGGCAAGCCGACGACCAGCGCGTCCGGCTTCCACTCGGCGATCAGCTTGCCGACCGCCTCGAACCGGTATTCGCGGCTGCGGTTCTGCACGATCACGAGAGGCCGCGCGTTGCGCGTCAGCGAATTGCCGACCGCCACACCGATGCGTTTTTCACCGTAGTCGAACGCAAGCAGCGTCGCCTCACGTCCGGCCGGCAGGTTCATGCGTGACCTGCCTCGCCCGACAGCATGGACAGCGAAATGCCGAGCAGCGCGAGCGCGGCTTCAAGACGTTCTTCGGCGGGCACGTCGAAGACGATTTTCGGGTCGGCTTCAACGGTGAGCCAGCCGTTTTTCGAAATTTCTTCCTCGAGTTGGCCCGCGCCCCAGCCGGCGTGGCCGAGCGTGAGCAGGAAACGTTCGGGACCGGTACCGCCCGCGACGGCTTCGAGCACGTCTTTCGAAGTGGTCATCTCGAGGCCGCCCGGCACCGACATCGACGAGGTATACACGTTGCCGTCTTTCGGATCGTGCAGCACGAAACCGCGCTCGGTTTGCACCGGGCCGCCAAAATACACGGGCACGTGGAGAAGGGGTTCGATCTCGAGCTTGAGATCGATACGACTGAAAAGCGCTTCAAGGTCGATATCGGTCGGCCGGTTGATGACGAGACCGAGCGCGCCGCGCTCACTGTGATCGCAAAGGTAGACCACCGTTCCGGAAAACGTCGGATCGGCCATGTTCGGCATGGCGATCAGAAACTGGTTGGTCAGATTGATGCGATCGGTACTCTTGGACATAGTTCGGATTTTAGCAAAGACGATGCGGTGTGGCGGGCTTTGAGCGTAGGACCGCGATGTATGCGATGAAGTGCGCCGCGAGCCATCGACGGCCAGTCAAGTTGCACTCTATCACGCACGCGAGCCTTGGCCACGATGCAGGTTAGCGGTTTTACGGCACGCATTTCGCGTGCCTTCCGGTTCGATCATTGCTCTCCTTCGTTGCTCCCTTTTCTTGCCGGCCGCGAGGCTCACCCGCATGCGACTCGCGACGGATACCGATCAGGCGCCGCCCTCCTCGATCGAGCGAGTCAACGCGGCCAGCGTGGCGCCGCCGGCCGGTGGAGCGACACCTGCGGCTACCTTGTGCAGCATCGCCCGCAACGCTTCGGCGGTCTGCTCGAGCGTGCTCGCCGCAGGCGCGCCGACAATCACGTGCTCGCGCACCGCCGGCGTCGAGACGCCCGCATGCGCGCGGCGGCGCCAGGCGAGCCCCAGTGCGTCGGCAAGCAGCGCTACATGGCCCAAGCCGAGCGCGCAGGCGGCGGCGCCGAGCCGGTAGGCGGCGTCGCCGGCTTGCAGCGCTTCACTCGGATCGGCTTTCTCGGGCTGGTCGGCCGCGCGGGCATGCTCGGTCAACGCGGAGATCGAGGCATCCGCCGTCTGCAGGAAATCTTCATAGGCGTGCGCGTTGACCGTCAGCACGCCCAGTTCGCGTGTCAATGCGTTGCGGGTGCCGCTGATCGACTGCGCCTGCACGGCGCCTGCCTCCCAGAGCATTTCTGATGCCAGCGTTCCCGCGACGTGCCAATCGACCGTCAAGCCATAGTCGTGCAGCACCTCGACCTGATCGACGTCTTCGGCCGCTGCGCCGAACAACGCGTAGTCGCGCCACAGCAGCGCCAGTGTCGCGCGCACCAGCGAGCGCGGCGCACGCTGGATGCCGCGCGTGTGGTCGGCCAGCGCGAGATTGCAGCGGGCATAGAAACGCCGCGCGTCGGTTTCTCCGGTGGCACGGCCGCCCGCGCGCAATGCCTTGACGCAGGCCTTGGCGAGGCGCCAGAAGTCGTACGGATCCGGGCCGGCGAGTTCGGCGAGCACGGCGTCGAGTTCGTCGAGCGCCGCGTTGGTGGCGGCCAGCGCGGCCGCGCTGCCGGTGTCCGGCTGCGAGCGCAATACCGGCAGAAGCGCGCGTTCGTAGCGGGCTCGCAAATGAGCCAACCGGTCGGCGGACTGGGCGTGAAACGACACCGGCGGCACGGGCCGCGAGCTGAGCGCGAGGTCTTCGAAAGCGACGGTGGAACCGGGCGTATGGTCGGCCAAATGCGAACAGAGCGCCCGATAGCGATCGAACAGCGTGGGCGAACAGGCCAGCTCGCGCAGATTATGACGCTCGAGCGCCGCGCGGAAATCACGCAGCGCCGCGCCGAACATGGGCCGCGTGCTGTCTGCCTCGGCCGGATCGCCCGCCGCCAGCGGCGAGAGCCGCACCAAGGCGTCCGCGAAGCGCTGCGCGCTCAGCCAGCCGGCCCCGCGCAACGCGTGCGACGCGCGCACCAGCGCCGAGGTGCTCTCGCTGTGCTGTTCGAACGCGAGGAGCGCCTCGGCCAGCGCAAGCTCCGCCGGACGGACGGCGCCGCCGCGCGGATTCGGCAAGGCATCGAAGGAATCAGGTGCGGCGGATCGGAGAGTCATGAGCAGGCGAGAGGAAGCTGACGGGCTGCCGTTTCGCGCCGCACGCAGACTGATCGGCTAACGCGCGAACCGGCGACAGGACAATGACAGATTACCGCTGCGACACGGCGCGATCGAGGACGTCTCGCGCCGACGCGGTGGGGCAGTACTCCTGGCGCAGCAAGCGCGTTCGATTCTGCGGACGCCGTTTGCGAAAGAAACGCCGCGCCGGCATTCGCCGGTCTGCCCTCCGACTTCAGATCTGGACCATCTCGAAGTCTTCCTTGCGCGCTCCGCATTCCGGGCAGGTCCAGTTAATGGGAACGTCCTCCCAGCGGGTGCCCGGCGCAATGCCTTCCTCCGGCAAACCGGCTTCTTCGTCGTAAATCCAGCCGCAAATCAGGCACATCCAGCTTTGATATTCCATTCTTGTGTCGCGTCGTAGAGTCCGTGGAAACGGGAGCCATGATGGTACCGTGTTGCCGCCCCAATGCCTAGCAATCACAAACGCGCAATCGTAGTCTGCGGCGGCCTTTGGGTATGCCGGTCGCGTCGGCGCGCGCGTCACTCGCGACATCGTGCCGCCTGCCGCGCGCCGCCCGCCCGAGGCATTGCGCCCAGGAATGCGAAAAAACGCCCTCGCGACAGTTTAGGCCGCATAATTGAGCCGATTGCGCACTCTCTGCGCCTAAATACCGCTCCTTTTGTAAATTTTCATGCCCAGCGACACGCCTCCGATCGTCCTCACCTTCGGCCTCTCCGACCCCACTGGCGGCTCCGGCCTGCAAGCCGACCTGATGACTCTTGCAAGCATGGGCTGCCACGGCGTCACTGTGCTCACGGGCTACACCGTGCGCGACTCGGCCAGCTGCGACGAAGTCAACGGGCTCGACCCCGAAGTGGTCGCGACCCAAGCGCGGATGCTGCTCGAAGACATGCCTATCGCCGCGTTCAAGGTCGGCGCTTGCACGCGCGCCGAAGTGGTCAGCGCAATCGCCGAAGTGGTCGCCGATTACGACGACATTCCGCTGATTCTCGCCCCCGACTTCACACTCGACGACGAACACGTGCTCGCCGCCGACGAACTGCGCGAAGCGATTGCCGACCTGCTGGCGCCGCAAACTACCCTGCTGGTCGCCGATTCGACCACGCTGCTCGCCCTCGCCCAGCCGGATGGCGACGCCGAAGCGCCGAGCCTCGACGCCGCGATTTCGCACCTGCTGTCGCAAGGCTGCGAATACATTCTGTCGACGGAAACCGGCACCCATCGGCTCGTCAATACGCTGTTCAGCGAAGACGGCCAGTTGCGTCAGGATATGTGGGACCGTGGCAGCCATCGGATCATGGGGCTAACCGATACACTGGGAGCCGCCATCGCCGCGCTGCTGGCCAACGGCCAGGAACCGGCCGAGGCCGTGCGCGAGGCGCAGGAGTATCTGTACCAGGCAATGCGCAGCGCATTCCGGCCGGGCATGGGCGCGTATATGCCGGACCGGTTTTTCTGGGCGCGCAGCAGCGACGACGAAACGCCCCCCGCGGCCGGCAAGGACGCGGCGCCGGGCGAAGCACGGCATTGAGATTCGTGCGGAGCGTCTGCTGACAGGCGCCACACACGCTCCTTGTTCATGGTGCGTATGGCTTAGAACATAGGTTCTTGGATCGCTTCGTCGCCAGGTCGTTACACGCCCGGGCACCATCACTAACCCGCATCCGTGCGGGTTTTTCTATTTGAAGCACCTAATTGCGCTTTGCCATCGGCGAACAAATCGCGGCTATAGCGACGTAAGAAAATGTTGTATTGCGTAATCAAACGTTACAACCCGGACGGTTTTGTCAGGCTACACTTACCAGATCGTAAATCTGCCATGTATCGCCAATGTTTTTGCCCGTCTTTTTCATTCATTCTCCGGAGAACGGGGGATCGACCACTAGTGGCTTTTTTGATTTGAATAAAAGCAAAGATCGGTTCGCCAACTTTGAATGGGATCCGCAACGGCCCGAAGGCCGGCGGGCAAAGCTTCTGGCAACGAGCAGTGGCGGCAGCCACCAATCCGGCGGCAATCACAGCAGCCTGAAGAGCGCTGTCAACTACCGTGCGATTCTGCCGTTTTATTCCAGAACAAACATGATAAGTGGCTCGCAAAAAAACATGGGCCGTTTGAGCCGAGCAACCAAAGTAAATTCCGTCCAGGACAATAGCTTTGATTCCGAACTCTTTCGTCATGCCAATCGTAAGATCGAAAGGCATGTGATCGAATCGGGCCGCGTTTTCTCGAAAGCTCCGCAATTCGTTCAGGTCGTTCGGGCCGAGATAAATCGACTCGAGAATCCACACGTTCACAGCTCGGCCGTTTTTGGCGTGGGCGGTCGTGGGCGCGCGAATCTCGCGCCCACGATGGCACTGTGCCTGAGCCCCGGGGGGGCATGACAATGGGACGATCTCATGCTTTCGTGCAACGTTGCCACGGTGCGATTACCGCTGAAGACAGGATACGGATGTTTCGTCAAAGGCCAATCACGATCTGGCTCACCGGTCTGTCAGGCGCGGGCAAGTCGACCATCGCGTTCGCCCTCGAACAACAACTCGTATCGCTAGGGCACGCGTGCTATGTGCTTGATGGCGACAATATCCGCCACGGCTTGGCGTCCGACCTCAGCTTCGAAAAGAAAGATCGGCGCGAAAACATTCGCAGAGTCGCACACGTCGCCCAGTTGATGAACGACGCGGGCCTCATCGTCATCACGGCGCTCATTTCTCCGATGCGTGAAGACCGGACCATGGCGCGCGAGATCATCGGATCCGGCAAATTTATCGAAACCCATCTCTCCGCGCCTGTCGACACGTGCGCTCGCCGCGATCCGAAAGGCCTCTATGCGAAAGCCAGGGCGGGAGAAATTCCTTCGTTTACCGGCGTGTCGGCGCCGTATGAAGCCCCGGCCAACCCAGAGTTGCGGATCGACACGGCAACGTTGACGCCGGAACAAAGCGTGGCGGACATATTCGCCTACTTGCGCGAGAACTGCCTCGCCGTGAATTTCGACCGCGAAGCGGCCTCCTGATACCAGGGCGCCAGCGCACACTGCCGCCCCAAAAGAAAAAACCCGCAAGGCTGTTAGCCATGCGGGTTTTTTCTTTGGAAAGCACGCCTCGCGGCGCACTTCCCCATGTATTCCCAACTGAGCCTCGTAACGAGGCCCAACCGGAATTACATGTCCATACCCATGCCACCCATGCCGCCGGGCATACCGCCGCCCATCGGAGCATCTTCCTTCGGCAGTTCGCACACAGCTGCGTCGGTGGTCAACAGTAGGCCAGCGACCGAAGCTGCGTTTTGCAGCGCCGTGCGCGTCACCTTCGTCGGGTCGACAACACCAGCGTCGACCAGGTCGACGTACTCGCCAGTTGCTGCGTTGTAGCCGTAGTTGCCCGTGCCAGCTGCAACAGCAGCCACCACGACGCTGGCTTCTTCGCCACCGTTCGTGACGATCTGGCGCAGCGGCTCTTCCATCGCGCGCAGCACGATCTTGATACCTGCGTCCTGATCGGCGTTAGCGCCCTTCAGGCCAGCGATTGCCGTACGTGCGCGGATCAGCGCGACGCCGCCGCCAGCCACGATGCCTTCTTCCACAGCTGCGCGCGTTGCGTGCAGTGCGTCTTCGACACGTGCCTTCTTTTCCTTCATTTCGACTTCGGTCGCAGCACCGACCTTGATCACTGCAACACCGCCAGCCAACTTGGCGACGCGTTCCTGCAGCTTTTCACGGTCGTAGTCCGACGTTGCTTCTTCGATTTGCGTGCGGACCTGCTTCACACGTGCTTCGATGTTCGCACCTTCGCCGGCGCCGTCGATGATCGTCGTGTTTTCCTTGCCCACTTCGATGCGCTTCGCCTGGCCCAGTTCAGCCAGCGTTGCCTTTTCGAGCGTCAGGCCGGTTTCTTCAGCGATGACTTGACCGCCGGTCAGGATCGCGATGTCTTCCAGCATGGCCTTACGGCGATCGCCGAAGCCCGGAGCCTTCACAGCAACCGTCTTCAGGATGCCGCGGATGTTGTTCACCACCAGCGTAGCCAGCGCTTCGCCTTCGACGTCTTCAGCGATGATCAGGAGCGGACGGCCAGCCTTCGCGACTTGTTCCAGCACCGGCAGCAAATCGCGGATGTTCGAAACCTTCTTGTCGTGCAGCAGCACGAACGGGTTTTCGAGCACGGCAACTTGCTTGTCCGGGTTGTTGATGAAGTACGGCGACAGGTAGCCGCGGTCGAATTGCATACCTTCGACAACGTCCAGCTCGTCTTGCAGCGACTTGCCGTCTTCAACGGTGATGACGCCTTCCTTGCCGACCTTGTCCATCGCTTCAGCGATACGGTCGCCGATCGACGAATCGCTGTTTGCCGAAATCGCGCCAACTTGAGCGATTTCCTTGTTCGTCGTGCACGGCTTGCTGATCTTGCGCAGTTCTTCGATAGCGGCCGTCACAGCCTTGTCGATACCGCGCTTCAGGTCCATCGGGTTCATGCCCGATGCAACATACTTCATGCCTTCGCGGACGATCGACTGAGCCAGAACCGTTGCGGTCGTGGTGCCGTCGCCTGCGTTGTCACTGGTCTTGGAAGCGACTTCCTTGACCATTTGCGCGCCCATGTTCTGAAGCTTGTCTTTCAGTTCGATCTCTTTCGCGACCGAAACGCCATCTTTCGTGACCGTCGGGCCGCCGAAGCTGCGTTCCAGGACAACGTTGCGGCCCTTCGGACCCAGCGTGACCTTCACAGCGTTCGCGAGGATGTTCACGCCTTCAACCATCTTGGCACGGGCGGAATCACCGAATACGACGTCTTTAGCTGCCATCTTCTAACTCCTTGAATTCTTGGGATATAACCGGGGAAGTAGCGACTCGCGCTTACTTCTGCACCACGGCCATGATGTCTTCTTCGCGCATGACGAGCAGTTCGTTGCCGTCGACCTTGACGGTCTGGCCTGCGTACTTGCCGAACAGAACGCGGTCACCCACCTTCACGTCGAGCGCGATGGATGCGCCCTTGTCGTCACGCTTGCCCGGGCCGACTGCCAGAATTTCGCCTTGATCCGGCTTTTCCGCTGCGGCTTCGGGGATCACGATGCCCGACGCGGTCTTGGTTTCTTGATCCAGACGTTTGACGATCACGCGATCATGCAAAGGACGAAGGTTCATACATACTCCTCTCTTGATTGAGACTGAAGAACGCTGAGAAAACCCAGTTGGCTGAGCCAACCGGCGATGTTGTTAGCACTCTCGTGCAGCGAGTGCTAATTATATGGACGGGTGGTGACAAATTCAAGAAGGGATGCGGCGATTGTCGAGATTCGCTTAACTTTGAACTTTGGCCGCTCGGATCCGGATTCCGCCGCGCGCCGGTGGAGCGCTGAATCGAAAAATAGCTATTCTAAAACATGCACTTAGCGATTTTCCGGGCGAGCACGGGCGGAGATCGGGCGACGATTGTTCCGACGTGGAGCACGCTGCTGCTGAGCGCTGAAGTGCTTACACCAGGGAAATCCCTTGCAGCGCGGCGTTCTTCCGCAACGCCGGAAACGTCGTAGGCAGGCGCGCGATGGGCCCGACGTTTTTCCTTCTCGCCTCGAATCGATCCTATTCTTGACGGCCTGTGCCACCGAGTCATCTGGTAACCAGACGTGACACCGCGCGCCGCGCCTCACTTTTTCGTACGTGCGCGCACCGAGTTCTCGGCCAGCCACTTGAGCCGCTCGCAGTCTGCTTTAACACGGGATGCGAAATCGGCGGGGTTGCCAAGGCGCAAGGCGCTC
>DASPZL010000317.1:0-4215 GCA_035636295.1 Paraburkholderia sp. | reverse complement strand
CATCCCGGCATTGCGATCCGCGCGGCCCGGTCCCGACAGCCCGCCCCGTCCACCACAGTTTAGGTCGTGATTCGTGTTCCGGCTTGGGAGATTTGGCTTTCAATCGACGGTCGCCCGCGGCGCTGGCGGGCATTCCGCCGGCTTGCCGCAGCGCTTTGCATCGTTTGCCGGCCAGACCGGGTTCCCCGGCGTCTATCTGGTGTTCCGGGCGGTGGCGAGTTGGCTGACGCTTTATACGGCGCGCGCGAAGCTGAAGATTCGCTGAACGGCATTGAGTCGAAGAAGGCGCGGAGAATCAAGCCATGTCACTGGCCCGGCAATGAAGCCGGGGCAAGTTCAGGCGACGTTCAGGCGCGTCGCTCGAATCGATCTCAGGCCGACGCACCACGCCATTACTTCAAGGCGCCGGATTCGGCTGCAATTCATGCAGCGCGTCGATTTCCGCGAGCGCTTCAGCCGACAGCTTCACGTCGGCGCTCGCGATGTTTTCCTTCAACTGATCGAGCGACGTGGCGCCGATCAGATTGCTGGTCAAAAACGGCCGGCTGTTGACGAAGGCAAGCGCGAATTGCGCGGGCGACAAGCCGTGACGTTTCGCCAGCTCGACGTAACGCGTGATTGCCTGAACCGCTTGCGGCTTGCTGTAGCGTTGAAATCGCTCGAACAGCGAGATGCGGGCGCCCGCCGGCCGCGCGCCACCCTCGTACTTGCCCGACAGCCAGCCGAAGGCCAGCGGCGAATAAGCGAGCAAGCCGATGTTGTCGCGATGCGCGTACTCCGACAGCCCCGCTTCATACGTGCGATTGACCAGGCTGTACGGATTCTGGATGCTGACAATGCGCGGCAAGCCGAGTTTTTCGGCCGCGCGCAGAAACTGCGCGACGCCCCACGGCGTTTCGTTCGACACGCCGATGTGACGGATCTTGCCCGCCTTCACGAACTCGGCGAGCACCGACAGCGTCTCTTCGATCGGCACTGTGTACGCGTCGTCGACCCACGGATACGCGGGGCGGCCGAACGTCATCGTGCTGCGATCCGGCCAGTGCAACTGATACAGATCGACGTAATCCGTTTGCAAGCGTTTGAGGCTATCGTTCAGCGCTTCGGTCAGATTCTTGCGGTCGAACTGATTGCCCTCGCCGCGAATATGGCGCGGGTTGTGCGGTTGACGCGCGGGGCCTGCGATCTTGGTGGCAAGCACGATCTTCTCTCGCGCGCTGCGATGCCGCGCGAGCCACGTGCCGATGAAGCGCTCGGTCGAGCCTTGCGTCTCCGCGCGCGGCGGCACCGGGTACATCTCAGCGGTGTCGATCAGGTTGACGCCGTGATCGAGCGCGTAATCGATCTGCGCGTGCGCTTCCTGCTCGGTGTTCTGCTCGCCCCATGTCATGGTGCCCAGGCCGATCAGGCTAACCTGCACGTCGGAGTCGCCGAGTCTGCGGTATTCCATCGAACTTGTCCTGTTGATTGTATGAACGGAAAGCGCCGACGTTACCACGCCGGCGTAATGCGTGCAGCGCGGCTAAAATGCTGTTCGAGGGGCGCCCACCGCGCTTTCAATTCTGCCGCGCCCAACGATTTTTGCGTCGACCTATCTGCGATGAATCCCGAACACCTCGAACTGCTGGTCACGCGCGTGATGCCTTACGGCAAATACAAAGGCCGTCTGATCGCGGACCTGCCCGGTCACTATCTGAACTGGTTCGCTAGCCAGGGCTTTCCGCCGGGCGAAATCGGCCGGCTGCTCGCCTTGATGCACGAGATCGATCACAACGGTTTGTCGTCGCTGATCGAGCCATTGCGCAAGCGCTGAGGCGAGGCGTTTGCTCACGAGCGCACGCTGCGTCCCGCCGGCGTCAACGCCGGCCCCAAGCCGTCGAACAACGGTTGAAGCAACGCCTCCTGCGGTTGCCAGCGTCGCAACGAGGTCTTGTAGAGCGGACGACGCACCTGCGCCGCGCTTGCCGTGCTCACCTCGCGTGCAGTCTCATGAAACGAGAGGCAGCGTTCGTCCCAGTCGAGCCCGCAATGCGCGAGCATCCGGCGGACATTGCCTTCGAAATCGCCGACCAGTTCCTCGTACTTGACCTCGATCATCACGCCTTCGGGCAGCACGCTTTGCCAATGCGACATCAATGCATCGTACGCACGATAATAGCGGCCTAATTCGCCGAGGTCGTAGCCGAACGGCACGTCGTGAAAAATCCGCGAAAAAATCGACAGGCAGGTTTGCAACGGCGAACGGCTGCCATGAATGAAGCGGGCGTTCGGCAGCGCCAGATGGATCAACCCGACGTTGATGAAATTGAACGGATATTTGTCGGTGAAGCGGGTGTAGCGCGGCGCGTCGGTTTGCATAGGATTTTGCATTTCCGGCAGCGCGGCATGCATACGGCGCAGATAGTCCGCGCCGAGCGCGCTCAGTTGCGCAACGCCCACGCCTTGCAATGCTTCGATATCGATTCGAAGCGGATCGTCGAGATCGCGCCTGATAGACGTCACCAGCGCCTCCCCGAATTCCGTGCGCTCACCCGCGCCGAACGCTCGTGGATGGCTTGCGAGAATCTGTTCGATCAACGTCGAGCCGGAGCGCGGCATGCCGACGATAAAGATCGGCGCCGCTGAGGGATCGCCCAAACCGCGTTTGGCCGCGAGCACATCCGCGGTCAGCAGCTCCGGCAGATGCGCGAACAGGCCGAGCGACTCCGCTTCGTTGTACCGCACGCTGGCGCGGCGCAACGCGTTGCCCTTCAGGAAATGATCGAACGAAGCGTCGTTGCGACCGACATCGGAAAGCGCCTGGCCATACGCGAAGTGAATCTCCGCCTGACCGGCCGGCGTGAGCGTGGCGGCATTGCCGACGAGACGCGCCATTGCCATGAAGACCGGATCGTCGGCAGTGAGGCGCGTCGCCTGCACGAGATTGCGGTAATACAGCGGCACCTGCGGCGCGGCCTCGATCGCGTGGCGATACGCCTCGGTCGCTTCATCGAAACGACCGAGCGCCAGCAGGCAGTTGCCCACGTTGTTGTGCGAGCCGTCGGCGTCCGGATTCAGGCGCGCCGCTTCGCGATAGGCGTCGACCGCCTGCTCCAGCCGATGCATCTGCTCGAGCGTCCAGCCGAGGCCGTGATGGGAATCGGTGTTGCGCGGGTCGAGCGCGATCGCTTCGCGGTAACGCTCGACGGCTTCGGGAAAGCGGTTCAGCACGGCCAGCGTGGCGGCGAGGCGGTCGTGGCCGGCGGCATCGGAGGGATCGAGCGCGACGGCGGTTTCGAAGCATTGCAGCGCGGCTTCGAGTTCACCACGCGCTGCACGGGCGGCGCCTTCGGCGCGCCATTCCGATGCTGTTGCCGGCTGGGGATCGTGCTTCATTGACGGCTGGTTTTTCGCAGGCTTGGCATTGAGGGGCACTGTCAGTGGCGAGTGTTTTTTGGTCCGGCTTCTGCACGTGCGCATATCCGGAATCGAAGCTTTTCGTCTGACGGGAAAATAACAGGCGCACCCTACAGTTGCGCTTCGAAAATTTAACTAACTGTTACAACGCGGCGAACCGGTAAGGCATGGGACGTTCGCGGCAATGCCTCGCTGTCATGGCGTTCAATCGGCGCGCAGGGTTAATGCGCGCGCCATGACACGTGCCGGCCGTAATTTGCGGACACAACCGGGGCTGAACTCTCTTACGCGCGATCTTTCTGAACCTTATCCACGAAGGAGAAGATCGTGAGCAAGCTCATTGGATCGATGGCGCTGCTGGCTGTAGTGGCGAGTCTCGCCGGATGCGCAGTCGCACCGGGATACGACTACGCCTATGGTCAACCCTATTACCCTGGCTACGGTTACGCGTATGGACCGCCGTATCAACCGGTGTACGGCACGATCGGCATCTGGGGCGGCTCCTCCTGCTGTTATTACCGTGGCGGAGGTGGGCACTGGCACGGCGGGCATGGCGGCGGGTGGCACGGCGGCGGATATGGCGGCTCTCGCGGCGGGAGTTCGTGGAGCGGCGGCGGGCATGGGGGACGTTCGCATTGACGATTGTTGGACCCACGCGTGGGATAGCGGAAATGTCATGCGCCGCGCGATCTCTTTGGAGAACCCAAATCGGCATAGGGGACGGCCATGAGGCCGTACCCCTGCCACACCACCCGGCATGCGGGTCCGCACCGGGCGGTTCGGGAAGTTGAGGTTATGAGAGTCGGGGTACGCCTGGTC
>DASPZL010000316.1:0-16686 GCA_035636295.1 Paraburkholderia sp. | reverse complement strand
ATCCGTGGGCACCCGCGCTTCCGTGCGGTTGCGCATCATCTTCCGATACCACAGCGTCCACAGCACCAGCGTGCCGTAGATGCCGTAGCCGATGAACGGCGACACCACCAGAAAGCGTTCGATCGGCCACGTGAGCGCCATCCACGCGCGCAGTGCCGTTTCGCCGGTCAGGCCGGCGCCCCACACCAGCGTCATCAGCCGCATCGAGGTGACGAGGGCGGGCCGCTCGCGCCATAACGCTTCGAAACGCGTGGCGCCGCCTTCCATTTCGCGGGCGACGGTGGCGCGCGCGAGATAGAAGATCAGCGGACGGCGCATCGGCAGCGACAGCAGAAACGCCACGCCCACCGCGCCGGACACCAGCGATTCGCGCAACAGCAGCATGCGCGGACTGCCGCCCAGCGCCATCGCGGCGACCGACAACGCGATGCCGGCCAGCACCATCACGCTGAGCGCGTCGACGCGGCGAAAACGCGCGAACTCGATCAGGCTCCAGACGATCGGCGGCACGGCGGACGCAATCAGCGCGCCAGTCTCGCCGAAGCGCGGCAGCGCGAGCCGGTAAGCGAGCCACGGCAGCAGGAAATTGACGGCGAGTTCCAGCACGAAAGCAGGACGGAGCTTCATGTAAATTGAACTGAAAATGGAGCTGAAAACGGAAGCAGCAGTATCGATGAAGCGGCCATGCCGACGCAAACGGTTTCAGGCATCGGCGGCCGCTGTGTACACTTGTGTCTCTTTGCCCAATCTCGCGTCATGACATCCCGCTATCCGATCCCGCCGAACGAAATCGAACTGACCGCAGTGCGCGCGCAAGGAGCGGGCGGCCAGAACGTCAACAAGGTTTCGAGCGCCATTCATCTGCGTTTCGACGTGCGCGCGTCGTCGTTGCCGGAAGTGCTGAAAATGCGCCTGCTCGCGCTGTCCGATCACCGGCTCACGCGCGACGGCGTGGTGATCATCAAGGCGCGGGAGCATCGCACTCAGGAGATGAATCGCGCGGCGGCGCTCGCACGGCTCGACGATCTGATCGAAAGCGTCAGCGTGACGCGCAAGCCGCGCTTCGCGACCCGCCCGACGCGCGCGTCGAACCTGCGGCGTCTCGACGGCAAGTCCAAGCGCAGCGAAATCAAATCGGGCCGCGGGCGGGTGGACGATTAACGCTTGCCGCCGCGTCCGCCGGCGCGCGCATTGGCCGTCGAGCTTGTCGGTACAAAGTCGACGCAAAGCACGTGCATGCCGTCGCGCTCGAAAGCGATTGCCGCGGTATAGCAGTCCTCGCCGTCGGCGAGCGAATAGTGCGGACCCATCATGGCGACGCGCCCCGGTGCCGCGAGCGCATGCTTGAAATACGCGCGCCGCGACCAGTTGCTGCGCGTGTTCGTGTAAAGCGGCGCGAGCCGCAGCGGAGGCGGCGGCACGCAAACGGCGGTGATCGACGGTTGCGTCTGCTCGCCACCACTGTCGGTGATGAACACCCGGCGCGCTTCGCGCAGATGCCACACTTTTTGCGCCGCCTCGCGCAGATCGCCGCTTGCCTTGAAGGCGTCGGCGGCGGCGAGCACCGCCTCGGCAAAACCTTCAAAACCGATCCGCTGATGGCGGGCGTGCGCGCGCTCGTAATCGGCGAACTTGCCCCACATCGACTCGATCAGCGCGGGCACTTTGGCGCACGCCGCCTGCACCGAACTGTGCGGCTGACCGAGCCAGAAACCCTGCACGAAATCGACGTCGGCCTGCATCAGAATCATCAGTTCCTCGTCGGTCTCGACGCCTTCGGCCAGCACCAGGGTGCCGGACTGGTGGAGCATCGCAATCAGGTGGCTGATCATCGAATCGTCGCCCTCGCGCTTGCCGGCGCGCGCGACGAGTGAACGGTCGAGTTTGACGATGTCGGGGCGAAAACGCCAGACGCGGTCGAAGTTCGAAAAGCCGGTGCCGAAGTCGTCGATCGCGATCAGAAAGTCGCGCGGTTGAGAGGCGGCCAGCATGCTGGCGACCGCGGATTCATCGTCGGCGGGCTGCTCGAGCACCTCGATCACGATGCGCTCCTGCGGCAGGCCGAAGTGCGCGGACAGCTCATCGATGAAGGTGCGTTGCGGCCAGTCCGTCTCGAACACCTGCGGGCGGGTATTCAGGAACAGCCAGCCGGTGCTGATGCCTTGCTCCATGAAATTCGCCACATGCAGGCAGCGCGCGATGCGATCGAGCTCGCGGGCGTCGGCGGCGGAGCGGGTGCCGGAGAAGAGCACGTCCGGCGAGACCGGCAAGCCGACCGGATCGAAGGCGCGCAGCAGTCCTTCGTAGCCGACCACGCACTGATGCGTGACCGACAGCACCGGCTGGAATGCGCTGTGCAGGGTCAGCGCGCGCCACGTCGCGGTCCAACCGGACTCGTCCCGGACCAGATGCGGGAGCAGGCCGCTCAGGGTCAATTCGCTGACGGTTGGCATAAGGGCAGGCATGAGAGCGGGCATGGTGGCATCGCGGCAAGCGGGTGACGGGGCGCGCAAACCGATTCCGCGCGGATTTCAGCGCGCAACGAAAACGCAGCCCAGGCATTGGCGGGGTGAGGCGCGAAACGCGCGGGAACGCGGAGAACGATGCCAGCCATGCTGGACTCCGGCGGATTGGTCAAACCAGTCTAGCAGTTTGCAATTTGCATGAATGTGCGGGTTATCACAGACGCGCAAGCTTATTGATTGCCCTGCAAACTGGCTGCGGCGAAGCCGCCTGACATGACTTCGTGAACACGTCGCGCGCGCTTGCCGCGCTCGAAACCTCGATTGCCGTCATCGGTCATCGCAGCCCGTCGCAATCCACCGTGTGCATGAAGCCGAGCGTAGCAGGGTGGCGAGTGGACGCCCGCCAAACTCCAGGCCAGAGGGTACTCGGACGTTCTGCGGCGTTCTGCGCTTCGGCTCGCGGTTTCCGCCAGCCCGGACGACGCGTGACAATGACGCCGGATGCGCACGCGCGGCCGCCTGCAGGTTTGACGGACGGCGGGTATGCTGCTGCTTTTCGTGAAATGGAGGGCAGCATGTCGGAAATCGCAGTGGTCGCAATCTCGGTGGCGAAGCCGGGCTACGAAGAGCAACTGCGTGAAGCGCTCGAAGGCATCGTCGGGCCGACGCGCAAGGAGCGAGGCGCGCTTCAATACGATCTGCACCGAGACGTGCAGGAGCCGCGCCGGTTCGTGTTCGTCGAGCGTTGGGAAAGTCAGGAGGCGCTGGCGGCGCATGCGAAATCCGTGCACATCGAGGCTTACAGGAAAGCCGTGGCGGATTGGGTGGAACACGCGGAAATTCGCGTCGTGTCGAAGATCGCCTAAGCGTTCGGGAGCACCGCCCGACGGCGAGCGAGCAGTCCGGCCGGAGTCGGACTGGCTCGTGCGGCGCTTGCCGTTCGTGCTCAGTGGGTCGCTTGCGGGACGTCGAGGATCAGGATGATGGTCCAGTCGGCATCGCCATCGTGGTGATACTGGCGTTCCGCGACGATGAACGGCTGCTGCTTGCCGTCCGGGCCGAGAAACAGCACGTCGCCTTCCATCGGCAGGCATTCGACGGGCGGCAGCGCGAGGAACGCTTCCTGACCGCCGCGCGGCATCAGTTTTTCGATTTTGCGGGATGCTGCTTCAGTCCATTCGATATCTAGCTGGATGTTGCTCATGCTGTCCTCCGCACCAAGGTGCGCACGGGTTAGGGGGATTCCGGCCGGGCGCCGGTCGGTGCGCGACTTTAGCATACCGTCAGCGGGATGCCGCGGGCTTCGAACGCCCGCGCTCGGGGCTCTTCCGGCGCTGCTTGGCGCTGCTTTTAACGCTTCGTTGACGAGATAGCCTGGCAGGCCGTCGGCGCCCCGCGCGTCGAAGACCTGTGAGTGCTTCGCAAAGTCCCTTTGCAAGTCCATTAGACATCAAAAAGCCGAAACCGGCGGCGCCGGCTTCGGCTTTTCACCTTCACGGCGAGGCCGCGGGTGAGGCTGTCAACGACCTGACTAGCCGCGCTTACGAACTGGCGGCATCGGCCTTGGCGGCCTTCTTCTTGTGATGCGGGGACATCTTGTGGTGTGTGGCGGGCGCCGGGGCGCTTTCCATTGCTTGCTGGCGGTTTTGCAAATCTTGCGCACGCTGTTCGACGTCGGCGGCCTTGGCCGGATCGGTGCTCATCGTGACGCCGCCGTCCTGCGCATAGGCCGCGCCCGTTACGGCACTAAGGGAAACCAGGATCGCCAGGGACACTTTCTTCATCGTTACCTCCGCAGAGTGGTTTATGGACCCGAATATTGTCTGTCCAAACGGAAAGACAATGCATTCTAGCGAGCAATATCCGCTCCAGTAGACGCTTTGTAACGGCGATGACAATTGGTTACATCTTGTTACCTCGGCCCCACAGTCGCCATCAGCTCGATCTTGACGCCCGCGCATCGCAGCGCGTTGTCGTTAAGGAAAATATTGGCATCTCTAAATAAATCGTCCGTTGCGACGACGCGCGTTTCAGAACCATCCGATTGCGCGATAAACATGAAATTGTGCGATCCCAATCAGCTCGTGCAGCGCGATCTCCGCATTCACCAGATTGTCATACCGTGGCAGTACACCGAGATGTGCGCGCCGCGCGCTCGAGATCACAGGCTGCGGTGAGAGACCGAATTGCTTGAAGTCGAGTAATGCGCGCGGCATCTGATACGCGGACGTGACCAGTATCAAGGAATCGTAACGTGATCGTTCGATAATGGTCGACACGTTACGCGCGTTTTCATAAGTGGTTCGGCTGCTGTTTTCCAACACGATGTCCGAGCGCGGCACCTGCTCGCGCAGCAGATAGGGCAGATAGGTGTCGGCTTCGGTCGCGCGATGCCGCTGTGGGTTGCCACCGCTTACGATCACCTCGCAGGTGAGCGCCATGCGTTTGCAGGCCGCATAGTTATCCACGCTCACCGCGATGCGCATGAGCACGTCGCGCGGCGGCACGAGCACATCGTCGTCGTCGTAAATCGTGCCGCCGCCGAGCAGGATGATCGCGGTGCGCGGCGCGAACGTGGCGGGCGCCGAGGTCTGGCGGTGCGGCTGCGCCAATTGCAGCAATGGCGCGGTGAGCCAGCCGGCCGAGAGCAGCCAGAACAGGGCGAGCGTGCAAACGGCGAGCAGGCGGCGAGCGCCTTTCCATAGCACGATTGCTGCAAAAAAAAGCGCTAATAAAGTGAATAGAATCAATTTAGATGGGGTAACGTATGACTTTCGGGACAAATCCACGGGCTTGCTATCGCGCCGCAGCGGTTGCATCGCCGGCTCGTGGACAGAACGCTAACATGCTGTTCAGACGGGGGTTCCGAAAACGAGACCAGGCAGCACCTGGCGGAAATCCGGCTGCATGACATGCAGCCTGCTTCCAGCCAAGGGCGGGTGCTATGCGCGTCACTGGTGGCGCGGTGACGTGTTGGGCATAAATGTGTCATGGCTGCACTTTAAGAAAGAAGTGAGATGACCACGTATTCCAACGAAGCGGTACTTGAAGCGCTGCGGCGGGCGCAATATCGCCAGGTCCCATGGGCCAGACGGCCGGGCGTTTTCCAATATCTTCGCGCGCTTGGCCTGATGGAGACCGTTCGGCAGCGCACCGTCGCACCGGCTCCGGGCTTTCACGCACCTGTCGATATCGCCGTGCTCACCGAGCGCGGCAAGGCCGAGTTCGCGCGGCTCGCGCATGACGAGCGGCTGCTCAGCTGGACTGCCCAGCGAATGAACGACTACGTCGTCGCCACCGCCGACTCGCGGCCCACCGCCGCTCTCGAAGTCCGGCCTTAGCTTCGGCGCACGGCTGACGCTGTTTTTCCGGCCGCCGCAAGCGGCTGGCGGCGATTTCGTTGCTCGCTAGCGGGGAAATGCGGACACATTCGGGCATATTCCGCGCAGGTGCCTCGCGCGTTCGGCCGCGTCGCCGGTCATGCAAAAAAAAGCCCGTATCGTACGGATACGGGCTACCGGAATTACTACTGCCACGCTGTGCTAATGGCGTTGAATCAGACTGGTTCGGAGCCCAGTGGTTCCCCGATCAATCCGGTTCTTACTGCTGCGTTTAGCTCACGGCCGCCGCGGACAATCCCGGCGAATTCACGGCAAATCCATACGGTGACGAACAGGTGCGGCGCTCGATATCCGAGCGCTCGCTGCCAGCAGGTCAAATGCTTCGACTGACGTTTCTCGCTAACGGCGGCGCGTTGGATCTTCGCGTGGCGGTTCGGGCCGGGTGCGCACGTTGCTCGCAATATCGCCACGTAAATCGCCGCGCGGCGCCGGTGGCGTGAAGTCACGGCTGCGCGTGTCGCGTTGCTGCCAGGCCTGAAGGCTAGCCGTGCGATCGGGCCGCCAGTTCCAGCCTTCCGGGCGCTGCTGTGCGAGCGCCGGTGCGGTCATTGATGAAACCACAATGCCGCACAGAAGCAGTGACATTGGTTTCATGCTGAGCTCCCGTCTAGCCGATCGACTCAAGGCCTGTTTGCATACATCTAAGGTATGCCGACTAGCGAAAGCACGCTGTAAGTAATAGTAAATGGATGTTTCACCCGCAACTTTCTCGCTGCTTCAGACGTCTGAAGCAGCGCACAGGCAGGCATGGCGGGAAGGGACGACTGCATTGGGCGCGCCGGCGAGCGGTGCCCATGACGGACCAGGCGGGCGTCGACATGCGGCGCACGAAGGCCTGGATAGGTGCCGGGCGCCCGCAAGGCGCCCGGGGCAAAACAATTCGCGTCAGGCCATCTTGACCGGGGCGCGCCAGGATTCCGGATTGGTCCAGAATGCGCCGCGCAGACGGTCGCGGCTCGGCGGTGCCGGCGGTTTCGCGGCGGTGGCGCCGATCCGGCCGCGCAGCGAAATTTCGCGGCCGCTCGTGCCGAGTCGCTTGACTATTTCGGCGAGCGTACCATCGGCCTGCCACTCATCGAAGCGGCGGCGGCAAGTCGGCGGCGACGGATAGCGGCCGGGCAGCTTGGACCAGCCTTCGCCGGTCGACAGCACCCAAAGCACGGCGTTGACAACCGCGCGCGCTTCCACGCGTGGCCGACCGCGCCGTTCGCTCCGTGCAGGCTCCGCACAGAACAACGCCTCGACCAGCGCCCACTCGTTGTCTCTCAAATCGTCGAACAGCATCATGTTTCACCTCAGCGAAGCTAACTCCGGTGCGCTGCCCCGCGCCGCGCACTCTCCATGCACTCGATAGGCGAGTGCCAAGGGGGTCGGGCTTGCCACGGTCCTGTATGCAGTCAGAAGTTATGGCGCCGACCCTGTGTGCATGTAAATGCAGGAACTGTGCCAAGATAAGTCCAACAGCCTGAAAGCCCCGTAGCGGCGGGCCAGCGCGGGCGCTAGCTAGGGGCGTATGAGAATCCAAAAAACCCATCACGCAAATCGGGACAATCACCAATCTTGTGCAATCAGGCCCGGCCAGCGTGCGTTTGCGCCTTCTCGCTGCATTGCAGCGAAAGTCGCTGAGGCCGCTTCCGGGCGGTGTTTCAGCATACAATACGCATCAAAATGAGCTATTGATGAGGTCGGTAAATGAATGTCACGCTGCGCCAGCTCAGGGTTTTCATCGAGGTCGCGCGTTTGCAGAGCTTCAGCCGGGCCGGCGATGAAATCGGCCTGACGCAATCGGCGGTGAGCCGCTGCGTGCGCGAACTGGAGGGCGAAATCGGTCTCAAGCTGATCGATCGCACCACGCGCGAGGTGCAACTTACCGACGTCGGCGGCAATCTTGTTTCAAGCGTGTCGCGTCTGTTGAACGACCTCGACGACGCGCTGCGCGAGATCCGCGAAATCGGCGAGCAGCGCCGCGGGCGCGTGGTGGTGGCCGCCAGCCCGACGGTCGCCTGCCGGCTGATGCCGGGCGTGGTGGCGTCGTGCGGGCGGCAGTTTCCGTACATCACCCTGGGCTTGCGCGACGACGTGCAAAGCGACGTGGTCCGCAAGGTCAAATCGGGCGAGGTCGATTTCGGCGTGATCATCGGCCCGTTTTCCGCCGACGATCTGCTCAGCGAATCGCTGATGACGGATTCGTTCTGCGTCGTTTCGCGCGGCGACCATCCCATGGCGGCGCGCAAGCAGGTGGCGTGGACGGATCTCGACGGCCAGCAGCTCGTCATGCTCGATTACGCGTCGGGCAGCCGGCCGATCATCGACGCCGTGATGCAGGAGTACGGCGTAAGCGCAACGGTGGTGCAGGAGCTGGGGCATTCCGCGACCGTTTTTGGGCTGGTCGAGGCGGGCGTCGGCGTAAGCGTGCTGCCCTGGCTCGCGTTGCCGCTGCCGGCGGGCGCCTCGCTGGTGGCGCGGCCGCTTGTGCCGCGCGCGGAGCGCACGGTCGAACTGGTGCGGCGGCGCGACCGTTCTTTGTCGCCGGCGGCTGAAGCCGTGTGGGAGCTGATTCGTCAATTGCCCGCGCGGGCTGAGGATCTGGGCTGATGTTGACTGCTGCCTGGTCCCACGCCTAACCAACCGGCGGCTTCGCCGTCCCGAACACAGGCGCCACGCTACACTGTCGCCTCTGCCGAATCTCAACCCTTGCCGTCACCCGTCTGGAAGCCTCGATGAGCGAATCGGATCTGCCTGTGCCATCTATCCCGAATGCGCGCGACGCCGTGCGCGCCCTGCGTCCTTCGCAGATCCGCGAAGTCGCGAACGCCGGATTCGGCGTCGACGACGTGCTGCCGTTCTGGTTCGGCGAGTCCGACCGCGTAACGCCGGCGTTCATCCGCGACGCCGCCAGCGCCGCACTGGCCGCGGGCGCGACGTTCTATACGCACAATCTAGGCATCGCGCCGTTGCGCGCGGCGCTCGCCCGCTACGTCAGCGAGTTGCATGGGGCCACTTCGCCGGACCACGTCGCGGTGACGAGTGCGGGCGTCAATGCGTTGATGCTGGCCGCGCAACTGGTGGTGGGCGCGGGTGACCGCGTCGTCGCGGTGACGCCGCTGTGGCCGAACCTGGTCGAGATTCCCAAGATTCTCGGCGCGCATGTCGAGACCGTCGCGCTGGGCTATGGCGAGCGCGGCTGGCAGCTCGATATCGAGCAGTTGCTCGCGGCGCTGACGCCGGACACCAGGATGCTGCTCATCAACTCGCCGAACAATCCGACCGGCTGGGTGATGAGCCGCGACGAGCAGCGCACGGTGCTTGCGCATTGCCGACGCCACGGCATCTGGCTCGTCGCCGACGAAGTCTACGAGCGCCTCTACTACGCGGATGCGGACGCCGGTCCCGGCGCGAGCCGCACGCATTCGCGCACCGCGCCGTCGTTCCTCGATCTGGCCGGGCGCGACGAACGCGTGATCTGCGTGAATTCGTTCTCGAAGGCGTGGCTGATGACCGGCTGGCGGCTCGGCTGGATCGTCGCGCCGGCCGCGCTGATGGACGATCTGGGCAAGCTGGTCGAGTACAACACCTCGTGCGCGCCGGCGTTCGTTCAGCAGGCGGGCATCACGGCCGTCGAGCAGGGCGAGCGCTTCACGCAGGAGCTGGTGCTCGACCTGAAGGCATCGCGCGATCATCTGGTGCAGGCGCTGTCCACGGTGCCGGGTGTCGACGTGAAGGCGCCGCCGGGCGCCATGTACCTGTTTTTCTCGATGCCCGGCGCCTCGCGCAGTCTCGAGCTATGCAAGGCGATGGTGCGCGAGGTGGGCCTGGGCGTGGCGCCCGGCAGCGCGTTCGGCCCTCAGGGCGAGGGTTTCGTGCGCTGGTGCTATGCCTGCGACACGGCGCGGCTGGACGCCGGTGTCGAGCGTCTGAAGCAGTTCCTCGCGCGACACGGCGCGCCGCGGTGAGCGGCGCCAACGAGGCGGGGCGGGAAAGCGGCTTAAAACACTTTTGAGCAAAGCGGGTTTCCGTCCGTTTGCCCCCGCTGTTGCGCTAAAGCGCGTCGGCCAAGACAGGACCGGATAATGCGCCGGGGATTTCGTCCGGGATTTCGTCTTTACGCACTGATTGTTTTTGCGTAATATGGCGCTCAGTCACGCGATTCCTTCCAGGAATATCGCTGCTCCGTCCGGCTGGGTTTGGCTCGATTGCCTGTTTCGCCTCCCCCCGGTGCGTGCTCCCATCAATATGACCGATCAGAATCGGGCGAGCGCGTCTTCAGTTCCACATCGTCTGTTTGATCCGGTTCTTTGACCCTAACTCATAAGGTCGACCTGGCTGCATGAATACCCAAGAGGCGAAGATCGTCCTCGAGACTGCCTTGATCTGCGCGCAGGAGCCGTTAAAGCTCGGCGAGTTGCGCAAGCTCTTTGCCGACGGCATGTCGGCAGACACCGTTCGGACTTTGCTCGAGGACCTCAAGCACGATTGGTCCGGGCGCGGTGTGGAGCTGGTCGGGCTGGCGTCGGGCTGGCGATTTCAAAGCAAGCCCGCGATGCGTTCGTATCTGGATCGTTTGCATCCTGAGAAGCCGCCGAAATATTCGCGCGCGGTGCTCGAGACGCTCGCGATCATTGCCTACCGGCAACCGGTCACGCGCGGCGATATCGAGGAGATTCGCGGCGTCACGGTGAATACGCAGGTGGTCAAGCAACTCGAGGATCGCGGCTGGATCGAAGTGATCGGTCATCGCGACGTGCCGGGCCGTCCGGCGCTGTACGCGACCACGCGGCAGTTTCTCGACGACCTCGGTTTGACGGCGCTCGACGAATTGCCGCCGCTCGCCGATCCGTCCGCGCAACTGAACGCGGATCTGCTCGGTCAGCACGCGATCGAGTTTTCGGATGCGGAAGCCGCGCAGGCATTGGCCTCGGGCGAAGAGGGTGTGATCGAAGAGCGGGCGGACTCCGGCGTGGTCGAGGCAGCCGCTGTTGCGGACGAATCCCTCGGCGCTAGCGCTAGCGCCGAGCCGCAGAAAACCTCGCGCGCAGCAGGCGAGACACCGCCGCCCGAGTCCGCGGACGTTGCGAGCCATGAAGATGCCGGCCATGTCGGACAGGCGCCTGGAACGGCGGGAGCGGAAATAGCCGAGGAGCGTCAAGCGGCGAATGCCGAGCACGGGGAGTCGGCGGAGGGAGCGGATACCGCACCGGCGTCCGAGTCGCATGACGACACTGCCGGCGCACCGGCCGCGCAAGAACATGCTGAAGAAGCGGCAAACGTAGTACCGCGGGCCGGCGCCGCCGAGCCCGCACTGAATCACGATCCGGTCTCCCAGGCCGATCCGGCAATACCCGCGCACGACTCGGGCGCACTCCGCAATACGGAGCGCGCCGCCGAGCCGAACCCGACCACGGCGGCGCACGGCGATCGTAAAGATCGTCGCGATGCCGCTCAGGACGCAGGCATTCTGACCGACGACGAACCCGAGTCGCGCAGCGCCTGACGTAACCGAACTTTTTTTGCCGTGCCCGCAACGGGCGCGCGCGACCTGACATTTTGAGGTTGTTTTGACACATACCCACGACACCGATTCGTCCGAATCCGAGCGCGCCGTGCCGTCGGCGCGCGCTGACGAGACGCGCACCACGCAAGCATCGGCAGGCGAGGGCGAGCGCCCGGCGCAGACCACGGAAGCAGACGGCGACGACCGTCCGCGCCGCGGCCTGCGTCGCGGGCCGCGCAGCCTGATCGCGCGGCGCCGCGCCGGAGCGAAGACGAAGGGCGCCGAAGGCGCGCCGGCGCAAGGAGCGCCAGTCGTCACCGAAGCCCCGCCGGACGGCGAGGTGGTCGCGCAAGTGCGTATGCCGCGCAAGGAAGCGGGCGCCAAGGGCCAGGGGCCGCGGCGCAACGCCGGCGGCGCGAAGCGCGAGGGTGGTCAACGTGAAGGCGCGCCCCGCGAGGGCGGCGCTCGCGAAGGTCAGCGTGAAGGCGGGCGCGGTGAGCGCCAGCCGCGTGAAGGCGGCCAGCGCCAGAACCGCCGTGGCGCCGAAGCGCCGGCGGCCGCGGCGACGGAAGCCGGCCAGGACGATCTGTTCTCGTACGTCACCTCGCCCGCATTCGATGCGGACAACAGCGCCGGCGGCGGCGTGCGCGCCCCGATGCTGCGCCGTGGCAAGCCGGCTGCGCCCAAGCGCGTGCTGGCGGCGGACGACGACGCGCCGAAGCTGCACAAGGTGCTGGCCGAAGCCGGCATGGGCTCGCGCCGCGACATGGAAGAGCTGATCGTCGCCGGCCGCGTGTCGGTGAACGGCGAGCCGGCTCACATCGGCCAGCGCATCATGCCGACCGATCAGGTTCGCATCAACGGCAAGCCGGTCAAGCGCAAGCTGGCCAACAAACCGCCGCGCGTGCTGCTGTATCACAAACCCACTGGCGAAATCGTCAGTCACGCCGATCCGGAAGGCCGCCCGTCGGTGTTCGACAAACTGCCTCCGATGAAAACGGCCAAGTGGCTCGCGGTCGGCCGACTCGACTTCAACACGGAAGGTCTGCTGATGCTGACCACGTCGGGCGATCTGGCGAACCGTTTCATGCATCCGCGTTATAGCGTCGAACGTGAGTATGCGGTGCGCGTGGTCGGCGAACTGGCCGAAGGCATGCGTCAGAAGCTGCTGCATGGCGTCGAGCTGGAAGACGGTCCGGCGAATTTTCTGCGCATCCGCGATGGCGGCGGCGAAGGCACCAATCACTGGTATCACGTCGCGCTGGCCGAAGGGCGTAATCGTGAAGTTCGCCGCATGTTCGAGGCGGCCGGCCTGATGGTCAGCCGCTTGATCCGTACTCGTCACGGCCCGATCTCGCTGCCGAAGGGCTTGAAGCGAGGCCGCTGGGAAGAGCTCGAGGACAATCAGGTTCGCGCGCTGATGGCGTCGGTCGGCCTGAAGGCGCCGACGGAAGAAAAGGGCGGTCGTGGCGCCGCGCCGGAGCGCAAGCAGCCGGATCCGATGCAAACGTCGATGGGCTTCATCAACCGTGAGCCGGTGCTGATGTCGCATGGCCGTTTCGAGCAGCAGCCGCGCGGCCAGGGCCGGCGCGGTGCGGCGGGCGGCGGCTTCGGCGGCGGTGCGGGCGCGGGGTTGGGCGGCGGCTATGGCAGCCGCGGCGCCGGGCGTGGCGCCGGCAGCGGCTTCAGCGGCCCGATGGGCGGCGGCGCGGACGGTCCGCGTGGCGGGCGTGACGTCGACGGCAATCGGGCGCCGTCGGGCAGTGGCAATCGTGCGGCCGGCGGCGGCAAGCGCGTCGGCGGTGCCGGCGGCAATCCGGGCGGCGGCGGTCGCGGGCCGGGCGGCAATCGCGGCGGCAGCGGCGGCGCGGGCAACCGGGCAGGCGGCGGCAATAATGCCAACGCGGGAGGCGCCAATCGCGGCGGCGGCGCACCGCGCGGCCGCTCGCGTGGCCGTTAAGCGGTAAAGAAGTCGCGCATGGCGGCCGGCCGCGGATCGTGCTTCAACGATTTGCTCGAGGCGGCCGTCAGAATCGATCGACGAGCGCCGCGATTTTAATGCGGCGCATAAAAATCGCGGCGCGCACATAAGTAGGGGCGGAGTTGTCGTGCCTCGCTTGCCGGGTGCGGGACGGAGGCGGCGCAAGCCGCCTTGCAAAAGGCCTGAAGCGTCGCCATATCGTTGAAGGATTTTCCATGAAATCAAGCGGAAATGCGCTTCGCGCGGCGTTCTGCGGTTTGCGTTTGTCCCGAAAAATGGCTACAATCGCGAAGTCGCTGGGCGTGCGGCTTTTCATGTGCGGCTCAGATGCGACCACCGGTAATAAGATGATGGGCGTTTAGCCCATTTTTTTTTTGCCGCTCAGTTTAAGTGGTTCGGCATCTCGGGTAGCACGAACGTGCGCCGGCTTGGCGCGCGGCCCGCATTGGTTGTTTGCAAAACAAGCGGCAGGCTCGCTGCGCGAACATCTAAGAGGGCACTGTGCAACTGACGGAACTGATTGAAACCACGGTCGTGGGACTCGGCTACGAGCTCGTCGATCTCGAGCGCACCGGGCGCGGCATGTTGTGTATTTATATCGACCAGCCGGCCGGCATTGCGATCGAAGACTGCGAGAAAGTCACGCGTCAGCTCCAGCACGTTCTGACGGTCGAAAATATCGATTACGAGCGGCTTGAAGTGTCGTCGCCGGGTCTCGACCGCCCGCTGAAAAAACTGGCGGATTTCGAACGCTTCGCAGGCAGCGAAGTGGTAATCACATTGAAAAAGCCATTGGACGGACGGAAATCGTACCGGGGCATCCTGCATGCTCCGCAAGGCGAGACGATCGGTCTGGAATTTGAAGGGAAGGAAGGCGCCGCGATGCTTGATTTCACGCTCGCAGACATGGATAAAGCACGCCTCGTTCCGAAAGTTGACTTTAGGAGCCGCAAACAATGAGTCGCGAAGTGTTGATGCTGGTGGATGCGCTGGCACGCGAGAAGAACGTCGACAAAGACGTGGTATTTGCCGCGCTCGAGGCGGCTCTCGCTTCGGCCTCCAAGAAACTCTTCGAAGAAGACGCGGATATCCGCGTCCATATCGACCGTGAAAGCGGCGAACACGAAACGTTTCGCCGCTGGCGCGTGGTGCCGGACGAAGCCGGTTTGCAGGAGCCGGACCAGGAAATCCTGCTGTTCGAAGCGCGTGAAGAGAAGCCCGAGATTCAGCTCGACGAGTATATCGAGGAACCCGTGCCGTCGATCGAATTCGGCCGTATCGGCGCGCAGGCCGCCAAGCAGGTGATCCTGCAGAAGGTGCGCGACGCGGAACGCGAACAGATCCTGAACGACTTTCTCGAGCGCGGCGAGCACATCATGACCGGCTCGGTGAAGCGTCTCGATAAGGGCAATTTCATCGTCGAAACCGGCCGTGTCGAAGCGCTGTTGCGCCGCGATCAGCTGATTCCGAAGGAAAACCTGCGCGTGGGTGACCGCGTGCGCGCCTATATCGCCAAGGTCGATCGCACCGCTCGCGGTCCGCAGATCGAACTGTCGCGTACGGCGCCCGAATTCCTGATGAAGCTGTTCGAGATGGAAGTGCCGGAAATCGAACAGGGCCTGCTGGAAATCAAGGCGGCGGCCCGCGATCCTGGCGTGCGCGCCAAGATCGGCGTGATCGCTTACGACAAGCGCATCGATCCGATCGGCACCTGCGTCGGTATTCGCGGCTCGCGCGTGCAGGCCGTGCGTAACGAGCTCGGTGGCGAAAACGTCGACATCGTGCTATGGTCGGAGGATCCCGCACAGTTCGTGATCGGCGCGCTCGCGCCGGCAGCCGTCCAGTCGATCGTCGTCGATGAAGAAAAGCATTCGATGGACGTCGTCGTGGACGAAAACGAACTGGCGGTCGCGATCGGCCGCAGCGGCCAGAACGTGCGTCTTGCCAGCGAACTCACCGGCTGGCAGATCAACATCATGACGCCGGACGAATCTGCGCAAAAGCAGAATCAGGAACGCGGCATATTGCGCGACCTGTTCATGGCGCGTCTCGATGTCGACGAGGAAGTGGCCGACATCCTGATCGACGAAGGCTTCACGAGCCTCGAAGAGATCGCTTATGTGCCGCTCAACGAGATGCTCGAAATCGAGGCATTCGACGAAGACACCGTTCACGAATTGCGTAATCGCTCGCGCGATGCATTGCTGACGTTGGCGATCGCGAATGAAGAAAAGGTCGAAAATGTAGCGCTCGACCTGAAGAGCGTGGACGGCATGGACGCCGACCTGCTCGCAAAGCTGGCCGAACACCAGATCCAGACGCGCGACGAACTCGCCGAGCTGGCTGTGGATGAACTGGTCGAGATGACCGGAATGGAAGAGGATGCCGCTAAGGCGTTGATCATGAAAGCACGTGAACACTGGTTCCAGTGAGAAATGACCATGGCGCACTAAATTGAACGCGGCCGGCAGGCCGCATGACCCGATGCTAACCGCAAGGAATCGGTCCTTGCATTAAGAGGAATGAATGGCGAGTAACAACGTAGCCCAATTTGCCGCGGAACTGAAAATGCCTGCAGGCGTGCTGCTCGAGCAGCTGCAGGCGGCGGGCGTCACAAAAGCGAGCGAAGACGATACCTTGTCCGAAACGGACAAGGCGCGTCTGCTCGACCACTTGCGCAAGTCTCACGGCTCGACTGATGCGGACAAGCGCAAGATCACGCTGACGAAACGGCATACGTCGGAGATCAAGCAGTCCGACGCGACGGGCAAAGCTCGCACCATTCAGGTCGAGGTGCGCAAGAAGCGCACTTTCGTCCGCCGCGACGAAACCGTCAGTGAAGGCGCGGAAGCATCGAATCATGTGGCCGAGGCCGACGTTGACGATCTCGAACTTCAGCGTCGTGAAGAGGAAGCTCGTCACGAAGCCGAGCTGCTCGAAAAGCAGGCTCAGGAGCTGAAGGCGCGTCAGGAACAACTCGAACGCGAAGAAGCCGAACGTCAGGCGCGCGAGCAGGCTGCTGAAGCTGAGCGCCGTCGTGCGGAAGAAGAAGCGGCGAAGAAGCGCGCGGCCGCTGCGACCGAGGCGGCGGTGCGCGAGAAGCCTCAGCAGCCGGCGCAAGCTGCGCAGCCGGTGACGGCGAAAGCCGAACCGGCGGCTGCCAAGACTGCAGAGCCGGCTGCCGAGCAGGACGACGAGCGCGCCGCGGCGGAACGCGCGGCGCAACGCGAAGCCGCGAAGAAGGCGGAAGACGCGGCGCGCCAAGCCGCTGAGAAAGCGCGTGCCGAACAGGAAGAAATCGCCAAGCGTCGCGCGGCGGCGGAAGCCGAGGCGCGTGCGATTCGCGAA
>DASPZL010000315.1:0-2527 GCA_035636295.1 Paraburkholderia sp. | reverse complement strand
TGCCGGCGTTCTCTGCGGCCACCGATGCCTTGCCGCGTCTCAACAGGTCGTACACGGCACGGACGGCTTGCGGATTCGAGTCGGCCACCGCTTTCGTCACCACCACGACGTGATTGATCGGCACGTAACGATGAACTGCGTACCATTCACGGTCGGCGGCTGCGGCGTCATCGATCAGCGGTTTGAGTTCCGGCTCGTCCGGTAAATCGTTGCCGAGGATGGCGGCGTCAAGCTCGCCGGCGCGAAGCATCGACAAAAGCTGCTTGCCGGGTTCTGCGTGGTGCACGAATGGGGGATCGCGATATTCCTCCAGATGCGCGCCTTCAATGGTTACCCATTCGATCTGATCGAGGGGCACGCCGTAGGTTTGCCCCAGAATGGCCCGCACCCACATCCCGGTGGTCTGCGAGTAGGCGCGTACGCCGACTTTCTTGCCCGCGAGACTGCCGACGTCGGGTTTGCCCCGCTCTGCACTGTAAATAATGCAGCCTTGCTGAAAGCGCGCGGCCACGACCGTGGGCAACAGCACGACCGGTTTGCCGTAGGCTTTCGCCTGCAGATACGTGACGATCGCCATTTCGCTGACGTCGTACACCTGACGGCGCGCCATCGGTGCGAACGCGCGGTGAATCGGTTCGACGTCCTCAAACACAAGTTCGACGGCGGGGTCGGTCAGCTCGCCGGCTTTCAGCGCCTGCGTGTGCGGATAGGTTTTCAGCGCGGTCTTCAGGCGCAGCGGTTGCGTAGAGGTGCTCACGGTCGTGTGTTCCTGTTTCGTTCGAGGCGGGCGTATCAAGCGGCGAGCGAGGGATATATCGTGCGCGCGGTGCCACCGAAGATCGCTTCGCGCGCGTCGGCGGGCAGCATCGACAGACTTTCGCGGGCATCGGCGAGCAGTTGCGGCAGCGCGCCTTCGGCAGCCGGGAAATTCGAGCCCCAGGCGATGCGATGCGCGCCGAATGCGTCGAGCACGCGCGGGAAGAAGGCGGCCGGCGTCGACGCGCCACGCGCGGCTTCGGCGATCGTGCGGTTCGTGAGCTTCAGATACACGCCCTGATGCGACGCGAGGCTGAAGAGCGGTGCGGCCGATTCGTACGGCGGGCCACCGGCGAGTTCCGGACGTGCCAGGTGATCGAGCAACACCCGGATATCCGGAAAGCGCGCGAGCATGTTCAGGAGCGCGGGAATGCCTTGCGCGGTCATCTGCAGGCAAATCGACACGTTGTGGCGCTGCGCGTATTCCCACACCGGAAACGAACGCTCGTCGTCGAGCCAGCCCGCCTGGCCGGGCATCGTGCTGCCGGTCGTGAAAAGGCGCAGCCCGCAGAGGCCCGCGTCGAGCCAGCGCTGCATCTGCATGACGGCGTCGCTCGCCAGCACGTCGATCGAGAACACGCCTGCGAAGCGATCGGGATGACTGCGCACCGCTTCGACCACATAACTATTGTCGTTTCCGTACACTGTCGAGGCTTGGACGACCACCGCGCGATCGATGCCGGCTTCATCCATCGACGCGAGCAGGCCTTCAAAACTGACGGGGCGCTTCGCCGACCATTCCGACTGATGACCGCCGACCGGCGCGAGCGGATAGCGCTGTTTATCTGGGGAAATTGCGTGAGTGTGCGTGTCGATGACGACAGACATGAACGTGCTCCTGACTGGAAACTTCTTGATTGGATGGGCGTTACTGTAAGTGGGATGTAGTCGAAGCCCTCAATATGAAGTGCGCCGCAAGGCATAAGTTTTGGTTAAGCTACGGGTTTTCACATAGCCACTCCGGAGAATCGATGGGCGTAGCCGAGCGTACGCAATCGGATGACGATCTGACGCGATTAAGGCGTCTCTTCCTGTTCGACGCGGTGTGCGAAGCAGGCGGGATAGGGCAGGCGGCTGCTCGCGCGGGGCGCACGCAGCCCGCGGTGAGCCTCGCTATCAGCAAGCTCGAAGCGAGTTTCGGCGGTCAGCTGTTCGAGCGCGGCTTCGGCGGCAGCGAGTTGACGGAGGAGGGCGTGATCCTGCAACGGCGCGTGCGTCGCATGCTCGATCAGATGGAGCGTGCGGTTGCGAGTCTGACTGGTCAAACGGCGGCGGCGAACGCGGGCAAGATTTGCCGTCATCTGACCGATACGCAGGTGCGCTGCCACATCGCGATTGCAAATGCGGGATCGGCGGCAGAGGCCGCCCAGTTATTGGGTATATCGCAGCCGGCCGTGCATCGGGCGGCGCGGCAGATCGAGCAGAATGTCGGGGTGGCGCTTTACCGGCGGCGTGTGCACAGCGTGTCGGCGAACCCGGCGGGCATCGAATTCGCGCGTTGTCTGAGTCTGGCGCTCTACGAAATCGCGCAGGCGAACGAGGATCTGGCTTACGCCCGCGGGCAACTCACCGGGAAAGTGGCGATCGGCGTCTTGCCGTTGCTGCCGCCACGGCTCGTCGCGCGCGCCATCCAGCGACTACGCGAGCGCTATCCTGCTGCGCACATCGCAGTCGATGAGGGCTCTCATGCGCGTCTGCTGCGCGAATTACA
>DASPZL010000314.1:0-14378 GCA_035636295.1 Paraburkholderia sp. | reverse complement strand
CCGAGCTACAAGAAGGCCGATGCCGAGGATGGCTGGCGCCGGGCGCTCGTGTGGTTCAAGCAACATGGGGTCGCTTGAGCTGGCGCATGACGCCCGAGCCGCAGCTTGGCGATGAGCGGCGAGCCGCCGCGTTTGCAGAAGAAAAAAGGCCGTTGCCGCTTTCATGCGGCAATGGCCTTTTGCCAACAATTCGGCTTGAGCTCGCGCTTTAAGGATTCGGCCCGGTGGCGACCGGCCGCTTCGGATCGGAACTCCATTCGCTCCACGACCCCGCATACAACGCCGCGCCGTGCAGACCGGCAACTTCCATCGCCAGCGCGTTCACGCACGCGGTCACGCCCGAGCCGCATTGCAGCACCACATGTTCCGGCGGCGTGTCGGCTAGCAGGGCGTGGAATTCCTCACGCAGCGTGTGCGCCGGCTTGAAGCGGCCGTCGGCGGTGAAGTTGTCTTTGAAGAAGCGGTTGAGCGCGCCGGGAATATGGCCGCCGACGCGATCCAGCGTTTCGTTCTCGCCGCGATAGCGGTCAGCCGCGCGCGCGTCGACCACCACGCGTTCCTTCGAGCCCAGATTGCGCTCGACCGTCTGTGCGTCGACCGTGACCGACAGCGGCGCGCCGGCTTTGAAATCGCCGGTGTTCTGGGCCGGCGCGTCTTGCGTCAGCGGTTGGCCGGCGGCCTGCCAGGCTTGCAGCCCACCGTCGAGCAGCGCCACCGCGTCGTGTCCGAGCCAGCGCAGCAGCCACCAGGCACGGGCGGCGTACATGCCGCCTTGCGCGTCGTAGGCGACCACTTGCTGGCCTTGCTTCAGACCACGCGATTCCAGTGTTTCCACCAGCCGCGCGCGATCCGGCAACGGATGACGCCCGTTCGTACCGTTCTTCGGCCCCGACAGATCGCGGTCCAGGTGCAGATAATGAGCACCCGGCAGATGCCCGGCGAGATAAGCCTTTTTGCCCGCTTCGGTGTCGGCCAGATCGAAACGGCAATCGACGACGAACACGCTGCCCGGCGCGGCGGCCAGCCGTTCCGCGAGGTTCGCCGCGGAGATCAGGGTGGTGTAGTGAGTGTGGGGCATGACGTCGTCTCCTCGATACAGGCGATGGCGGCTGCTTCCGGCGGTTTGGCGCCGTTGGCGGATGGCCGAGCTATGTTGTTAGTCTAAACAAAAAAAGACGGACCGAAGCCCGTCTTTCCATGCGTTGCCGCTGTCCGCGCAAGAATCGGATTAACACGAAGGAAGCGCCAATCAGATCACGCCCAGCTCGCGCCGCAAGAACTCGTGGAAGTGCTGCATGCCGTCTTCCATCGGGCTCTGATACGGGCCGACCTGCGATTCGCCGCGCTCCATCAGCGCGCGGCGGCCGGCGTCCATGCGCTCGGCGATTTCGTCGTCCTCGCGGGCCGTTTCCATATAGGCGGCGCGCTCGGCTTCGACGAACTCGCGCTCGAACAGCGCGATTTCCTCAGGGTAATAGAACTCCACGACGTTGGTGGTTTTCTGCGGACCGCGCGGAATCAGCCACGACACCACCAGCACGTGCGGATACCACTCGATCATGATGCCGGGGTAATACACCATCCAGATCGCGCCGAACTCGGGCGGGCGGCCGCCGCGGAACCGCAGCACTTCGTCGTGCCATTTGCGGTACGTCGGACTGCCCGGCTGTTCGAGTGACTTGTGCACGCCAACCGTCTGGACGCTGTACCAGTCGCCGAACTCCCACGTCAGGTCGTCGCAATTGACGAAGCTGCCGAGGCCCGGGTGGAACGGCGCGACGTGGTAGTCCTCCAGATAGACCTCGATGAAGGTCTTCCAGTTGTAGTTGCACTCGTGCACTTCGACGTGATCGAACATGAAGCCCGAAAAGTCGAAATGTTGCCTCGTGCCGAGCCGCGCCAGATCGCGCGTGACGTCGCGCCCCTGCGCTTCGAACAGCAGGCCTTGCCAGTTCTGCAGCGGCGTGGCGCCGAGATTCAGGCAGGGGTTATCCGCAAAATGAGGTGCGCCGAGGAGCTGGCCGTTCAGATCGTACGTCCAGCGATGCAGGGGGCAGACGATATTCTCCGTCTGGCCGCGGCCGTTGAGCATGATCGCCTGCCGGTGGCGGCACACGTTCGACAACAGTTCGACTTGCGACTGCTGGTTACGGACGAGCACACGCCCCTCGCTTTCGCTGGGCAAGGCAAAATAATTCCCCGCTTCCGGCACCATGAGTTCGTGCCCGAGGTAGCGTGGACCTTTCTTGAAAAGGGTGTCGATTTCGCGCGTTAGAAGCGCTTCGTCAAAGTAAGCCGTGACTGGCAGCTGGCTATGAACAGACCGCAACTGCAATGCATTGCTCAGATTGGACATTCCCACTCCCGATGAAGACGTGAAAGCAGTGAACAACCCAACCATCGAAGATTCGATTTAGGGAGCCCGCAATTATACCCGTTTCCCCTTTTTTGGGGCGCTTAAGTCCCTGATTCGGGTCAAAATTGTCGGAAAAGTTCGCGCTTTTCGCCGCAGACCGATCGTTTTTTTTCTGCGAGACTGCAAGGGCGGCGCGAAGGGCGCAGATGCGGCGCGGGGTGGCGGACGGATCGGAAATTACGCTTTTGCCGTAGAATGTCCGACTTGTTTTAATTTTGTGACTATTCATGGCGAAGACCGCGTCGAACGATCCTGCTGCCGCGCCTGCCGAGGGCGTCGACACCACGCCGCTGCCTGAGAACTACGAGGCTGCCCAGGCTGAACTGGAAGGGCTTGTCGCGCGCATGGAAAGCGGCAATCTCAGCCTCGAGGAGTCGCTCACCGCCTATCGGCGCGGCGCTGCCCTGGTGGCGTTTTGCCAGCAGCAGCTCGAAAAGGTCGAGCAGCAGGTGCGCGTGCTCGACGGCGAGACGCTCAAGCCGCTGCCTATGAATAGCGCAGGCACAGCCGCTGCTGAAAGCGGGGACGACCTATGACATTCGAACAATGGACACGCTCGGTACTCGAGCGCGTCGAAACGGCACTGGAACGTTACCTGCCGACCGAGGCAACCGAGCCCGCCAAGCTGCACGAAGCCATGCGTTATGCGGTGTTGGGCGGCGGCAAGCGGGTTCGCCCGCTGCTGTGCCACGCGGCGGGCGAGCTGACCGGCGCGCGCGCCGAGTGCCTCGACGCGGCGGCGGCGGCGCTGGAAATGATCCACGTGTACTCGCTCGTGCACGACGACATGCCCTGCATGGACGACGACGCGCTGCGTCGCGGCAAGCCCACGGTACATGTCAAATATGACGAAGCAACGGCATTATTGGTCGGCGACGCGTTGCAATCGCAGGCTTTCGTCGCGCTGACATCGGACGTTCTGCCGCCGGCGCGGCAGGCATCGCTCGTGTGTGAACTGGCTTTGGCGAGCGGCTCGATCGGCATGTGCGGCGGTCAGGCGATCGACCTCGCAAGCGTCGGCCACACGCTGACGCGCACGCAACTGGAAACCATGCACCGGATGAAAACCGGCGCTCTGCTGCGTGCCGCGGTGCGCATGGGCGCGCTGGCCGGCGAAACGCCGGGCGCCGATGCGATGCGTTCGCTCGATGCATATGCGGCCGCTGTGGGCCTCGCGTTTCAGGTCGTCGACGATATTCTCGACGTGACGACCGATTCCGCGACGCTCGGCAAGACCGCAGGTAAAGACGCGAAGGACGGCAAGCCGACCTACGTGTCGATTATTGGCCTCGACGCGTCGCGCTCGCTCGCAGCACAGCTGCGCAGCGACGCCCACGCTGCGCTCACGCCTTTTGGCGCGCGCGCACAGCGTCTTGCCGAATTGGCCGACCTGGTGGTGAACCGGGTTAGCTGAGCGCGAAAGCCCGCCGCCGCGCACCTTTGCTACGGGGTGCATGTATGAAGTGCGGGCGCGTAAGTTTTCCTACAATGGAACGACGATGTACGACTTGCTGAAAACCATCGACGACCCGGCAGCCCTGCGCCGCCTCGATCGCCGCCAATTGCAACCGCTTGCAGACGAGTTGCGCGCCTTTGTGCTCGACAGCGTATCGCAGACGGGCGGCCATCTTTCGTCCAACCTCGGCACGGTCGAGTTGACCATTGCTCTGCACTATGTGTTCGATACGCCGCGTGACCGGATCGTCTGGGACGTCGGCCATCAAACGTATCCGCACAAGATTCTGACGGGCCGCCGCGACCAGATGCACACGCTGCGTCAGCTGGGCGGCATCTCGGGCTTCCCGAAGCGCGACGAGTCGGAATACGACACCTTCGGCACCGCCCACTCCAGCACCTCGATCTCGGCCGCGCTCGGCATGGCGGTCGCGAGCAAGCTGCAGGGCGACAACCGCATGGGCATCGCCGTGATCGGCGACGGCGCGATGACGGCCGGCATGGCCTTCGAGGCGATGAACAACGCGGGCGTCGAAGACGACGTGCCGCTGCTGGTCATCCTCAACGACAACGACATGTCGATCTCGCCGCCGGTCGGCGCGCTGAATCGCCATCTGGCGCGTCTGATGTCGGGCCGCTTCTACGCCGCCGCGCGTGCGGGCGTCGAACGTGTGCTGCGCGTCGCGCCGCCCATGCTCGATCTCGCCCGCAAGCTCGAGGAGCACGCGAAGGGCATGATCGTGCCGGCCACGCTGTTCGAAGAGTTCGGCTTCAACTACATCGGCCCGATCGACGGTCACGACCTCGATTCGCTGATCCCGACGCTGCAGAACATCAAGGAACTGCGCGGTCCGCAATTCCTGCACGTCGTCACGAAGAAAGGTCAAGGCTACAAGCTGGCCGAAGCCGATCCGGTGCTGTACCACGGCCCGGGCAAGTTCAATCCGGCAGAGGGCATCAAGCCCGCTACCACGCCGTCGAAGAAGACCTACACGCAGGTGTTCGGCGAATGGCTGTGCGATGCGGCCGAACTGGATGCGCGCGTGATCGGCATTACGCCGGCCATGCGTGAAGGCTCCGGCATGGTCGAGTTCGAGAAGCGCTTCCCGGACCGCTACTTCGACGTCGGTATCGCCGAGCAGCACGCGGTGACGTTCGCCGGCGGCCTGGCCGCAGACGGCATGAAGCCGGTGGTCGCGATCTACTCGACCTTCCTGCAACGCGCTTACGACCAGCTGATCCACGACGTCGCGCTGCAAAACCTGCCGGTGGTCTTTGCGATCGACCGCGCGGGCCTGGTCGGCGCGGACGGCGCCACGCACGCGGGTGCGTACGATCTGGCGTTCCTGCGCTGCATCCCGAACATGACGGTGATGGCCGCTTCTGACGAAAACGAATGCCGGCAGATGCTGTACACGGCATTGCAGCAGCCCAACCCGACGGCGGTGCGCTATCCGCGCGGCGCCGGCACGGGCGTGGCGACCATCAAGCAGATGGCCGCGCTGCCGCTCGGCAAGGGTGAGATTCGCCGCGAGACGTCGCAGCCGTCCGGCAAGCGCATTGCGATTCTGGCGTTCGGCACGATGGTGGCGCCGTCGCTGGCGGCGGCCGAGCAACTGGACGCCACGGTGGCAAATATGCGCTTCGTGAAGCCGCTGGACGCCGATCTGGTCCGTCAGCTGGCCGAAACGCACGACGCCGTCGTCACGGTCGAAGAAGGCTGCGTGATGGGCGGCGCGGGCTCGGCTTGCGTCGAAGCCCTGCTCGCCAGTGGGGTTATGCGGCCCGTACTACAATTGGGCCTCCCGGATCGCTTCATCGATCATGGGGATCCGGCCAAGCTGCTGGCGGCGTGCGGTCTTGACGGCGCGGGCATCGCCAAGTCGATTCGCGAGCGCTTTCTTTCCGGCGGCGCGGTGGCCGGTCAATCATCGGTGAAGCGGGTCGCCTAGTTGCGTCGCTCAGCCGCCGTGCGGTGCGCTATGCTGCGGCTATAGCGGCCATAGCAATCTCCAACTTGAATCGATGGGCCATCGGGCCCATCATCCAACGCCGGCAGGAGCCGGCGTTCGCCGTTGCGCGCCCTGATCCGCGCGGCATGTGAGGAAAAGAACATGAATCAGATGAACCCCGCCTTTGTGATGCCCGACGTGCAAAGCACGCCCGATACGCGTCAAATCCCCATTCAGCGGGTCGGCGTCAAGGCGGTGCGTCATCCGCTGACCGTGCGCACGCAAGACGGCGAGGTACAGCCGACGGTCGGCATGTGGAATCTCGACGTGCATCTGCCGGCTGATCAGAAGGGCACGCATATGTCGCGTTTCGTGGCGCTGCTCGAAGAGAACAAGGCGCCGCTCGAGGCGGCCACGTTCCGCATCATGCTTGCCGCGATGCTCGAAAAACTCGAAGCCGAGGCGGGCCGCATCGAGGTGTCCTTTCCGTACTTCGTGAACAAGACCGCGCCAGTCTCCGGCGTGCAAAGCCTGCTCGACTACGAAGTCACGTTGACGGGCGAGACCCGCAACGGCGCGACGCGTCTGTTCATGAAGGTACTGGTGCCGGTCACGAGCTTGTGCCCGTGCTCGAAGAAAATCTCGCAGTACGGCGCGCATAACCAGCGCTCGCACGTCACGATCAACGCCGAACTGGCGGGCGACATGGCGGTGGAAGAACTGATCCGTATTGCCGAGGAAGAGGCGTCGTGCGAATTGTGGGGCTTGCTCAAGCGTCCGGACGAGAAGTTCGTCACCGAGCGCGCCTATGAAAACCCGAAGTTCGTTGAAGACCTGGTGCGCGACGTCGCGCAGCGTCTGAGTGCGGATGAGCGAATCGTCGCGTATGTGCTCGAAGCGGAGAACTTCGAGTCGATCCACAATCACAGCGCGTATGCGGTGATCGAGCGGGATAAGCGCGTGGTTTGATGCACTTGTTCGCTCTAGCCTGTCACAGGATTCAATGAAAAGCCGCTTCTCGAAGCGGCTTTTTTAATGGTGTCGCGGTTCTGCCGGAGCGTTAGCGCGCCAGAGAAGTCAGGTCCCAACGCGGCTTGACGGTGAACGCGTAGTCTTTGCCCGATTGATCGGGCCAGCGTTGCAGCCTCAGTGCGCCGGCGAGCGCGATCATCGCGCCGTTGTCCGTGCACAGCGACAAGTCCGGATAGTGCACATAGAAATTGCGCTTCTTCGCGGCAGCGGAAAGCGCCTCGCGCAATTGCCGGTTCGCGCCCACACCGCCCGCCACGACCAGCCGGTTGAGCTTGGTCCGCTTGAGCGCGGCCAGCGACTTCGCCGCCAGCACGTCCACCGCCGCGTCGACGAAACCACGCGCCAGATCGGCTTTCGCCTGCTCGCAGATGTTGGCGCCGCCGAGCTTTTTCGCATGCGTGAGCACCGCGGTCTTCAAGCCGCTGAAGCTGAAATCGAGGTCGCCGGAATGCAGCATCGGGCGCGGCAGGACTACCGCGCCGGGCGTGCCGAATTCCGCCATGCGCGAGACTTCCGGGCCGCCCGGATAACCGAGGCCGAGCAGCTTGGCGGTTTTGTCGAAGGCCTCGCCGGCGGCGTCGTCCAGCGTTTCGCCGAGCGTTTCGTAGACGCCCACGTCCGTCACGCGCATCAACTGTGTATGACCGCCGGAGACCAGCAACGCGACGAATGGAAACGGCGGCGGCTCATCCACCAGCAGTGGCGACAGCAAGTGCCCTTCGAGATGGTGAATGCCGATGGTCGGCTTGTCCCACGCCATTGCCAGCGAATTGGCGATGCTCGCGCCCACCAGCAGCGCGCCCGCGAGGCCCGGGCCTTGCGTGTAGGCGATCGCATCGATGTCGCCGCGCGCCACGCCGGCGCTCTCCATCACCTCTTCGAGCAACGGCAGCGCGCGCCGGATATGATCGCGCGACGCCAGTTCCGGCACCACGCCGCCGTACTCCCGGTGCATCGCAATCTGCGAATGCAGCGCGTGCGCGAGCAGGCCGCGCTCTGTATCGTAGAGCGCGAGACCGGTTTCGTCGCAGGAGCTTTCGATGCCGAGAACGAGCATGGTGAGGTGGACCCGAACGGACGCGCGCAGGCGCCCGGAAGTGAAAAAGCGAGCCTGAAAGTATAGCAGTGCGGGCAGGCGGCCGCAGACGCGCAGGTACAATGCGGCCCCATGGAATCCTTCGATATCGCAGTGATCGGCGCGGGCGCGGCCGGGATGATGTGCGCGGCCGTGGCCGGGCAACTCGGCCGCCGCGTGGTGCTGATCGACCACTCGCAGCGTCTCGCGGAAAAAATCCGCATCTCCGGCGGCGGCCGGTGCAATTTCACGAATCTCTACGCCGGGCCGGCCAATTACCTCTCGGCCAATCCGCATTTTTGCCGCTCGGCGCTGGCGCGCTATACGCCGCGCGACTTCATGGCGCTGCTCAAGCGCCATCACGTGACGTGGCACGAGAAGCACAAGGGGCAACTGTTCTGCGACCAGACGAGCGACGCGGTCATCAATGTGCTGAAGAGCGAGTGCGGCGCGGGCAGCGTCGCATGGCGCACGCCGCTGTCGGTCGAGCAGGTGCGGCAGGATGCTGAAGGACGGTTCACGCTCGACACGCACTCGGGTCCGATCACGGCGCGCGCGCTCGTGATCGCGACCGGCGGCCTGTCGATCCCCAAGATCGGCGCGACTGATTTCGCCTATCGTCTCGCCAGGCAATTCGGCCACAAACTGATCGACACGCGTCCCGCGCTGGTTCCGCTGACCTTCGCGCCCGCAGACTGGGAGCCGTTCGCGGCGCTATCCGGCGTGTCGCTCGAAGTGCAACTCGCGACCGGCAATAAAAAGACCGGCGCCGAATTCAACGAAGACCTGCTGCTGACGCACCGTGGCCTGTCAGGCCCCGGCGTTCTGCAGATTTCGAGCTACTGGCAGCCCGGCGAGCCGATTCACGTCAACCTGCTGCCGGAGCAGGATGCCTCGACCGCGTTGCTGGAAGCAAAAACCGGCACGAAGCGCCAGATTGCCAATCTACTGGCGGAATGGGTGCCGCAACGGCTCGCCCATGTCTGGCTGGAAACCCACCGGATTTCCGCCGAAGCGCGCGTGGCCGACTTGCCGGACAAGACCCTGCGCGGAATCGGTGAGGCTTTGTCGCGCTGGACGCTCACCCCGAACGGCACCGAAGGCTACCGTAAGGCCGAAGTGACGCGCGGCGGCATCGATACGCGTGACCTCTCGTCGTCGACGATGATGAGCGCCCGCGCGCCGGGTCTGTACTTCATCGGCGAAGCGGTGGACGTGACCGGCTGGCTCGGCGGCTATAACTTTCAATGGGCGTGGGCGTCCGGCGTGGCGGCCGGCCAGGCGGCTACGGAGTACGTCCGGGGGCTTGACGGCGCCATGGCTTTATGAGAAAGCTCTGCTATACTCCTGAACCTTTACAAAGTTCCGTTATTGAAAAATGACGACCGTCCGCGTAAAAGACAACGAGCCGTTTGAAGTCGCCATGCGCCGTTTCAAGCGCACCATGGAGAAAACCGGCTTGCTGACGGAACTTCGCGCCCGCGAGTTTTACGAAAAGCCTACGGCTGAGCGCAAGCGCAAGAAGGCGGCTGCGGTGAAGCGTCATTTCAAGCGTCTGCGGAGCCAGATGCTGCCAAAGAAGTTCTACTGATTCTGGCGTTGCCGCGGTTCCTGTCGAACGGAGCGGCGACATCCAAGCGGTGACGGCGCAACAGCGTCATCACGGAAAACACGGCCCTTCGGGCCAGCCGGCAGGGTCGCATCCACTACGCACATTGCGCCAACCCGCTTGAGGAAGCAGTCCCAAGCGGGTATCTGTGTTGATGCAATTGGCTCGGCCGGTTTTTCAATTCCAACGCATTCAGGTGAGTGATGAGTCTCAAGGATCAGATCAACGACGATATGAAAGCCGCCATGCGGGCGCGTGAGACCGAGCGTCTCGGCACGATCCGTCTGCTGCTGGCCGCGATCAAGCAGCGAGAAGTCGACGAGCGCATCACGCTCGACGACGTCGCCATCACCGCTGTCATCGACAAGATGATCAAGCAGCGCAAGGACTCGATCAGTCAGTTCGAAGCCGCCGGCCGCACGGATCTGGCCGATAAGGAAAAGGCCGAACTGGCCATCCTGTCCGCTTACATGCCGGAGCAGATGTCCGAGGCGGAGATCGTTGCCGAAGTAGCGGCCGCGGTCGCGCAAACCGGCGCGGCCGGTCCGCAGGACATGGGCAAGGTGATGGGCGTGCTCAAGCCGAAACTCGCCGGCCGCGCCGACATGACCGCTGTCTCGGCGCAAGTCAAAGCCGCGCTCGCGAAGTAATTCCCGTATTCCCGGTCCGCGCCCGCCGCCGCTCGACGGCTCGGCTCGCGCGGTCTTGAGCTTTTTAGGCAGCGTCATTTACTGTGATTCCACCGTCATTCCTGCAGGACCTGCTGAACCGCGTCGATATCGTCGACGTGGTCGGCCGGTATGTGCAGTTGAAAAAGGGCGGCGCGAACTTCATGGGGCTGTGCCCGTTTCACAACGAGAAGAGCCCTTCGTTCACGGTTAGTCCGACTAAGCAGTTCTATCACTGCTTCGGCTGCGGCGCGCATGGTACGGCCATCGGTTTCCTGATGGAGCATGTGGGCTCGTCGTTTCCCGAGGCGGTCAACGAACTTGCGCAATCGGTAGGTTTGACCGTACCGAACGAGCCTTCGCCGGGGTATGGCGGCGGAGGAGGTTCCGGCGGCTATGCGCCGGCGTCCAAGGCGGTCACCACGGCGCTCTCCGACGTCATGCAGACCGCCTGCGACTTTTACCGCAAGCAACTGCGCGGCGCGCCGGTCGCGATCCAGTATCTGAAAAAGCGCGGCCTGACCGGCGAGATCGCGGCCCGTTTCGGGCTCGGTTACGCCCCGGACGGTTGGCAGAACCTCGAAGCCGCCTTTCCGAACTATCGGGACGATTCGCTGGTTGAATCCGGCCTTGTCATCGTCAGCGAAAAGTCGGACGCACAGGGGCAGAACCGCCGATACGACCGCTTCCGCGAGCGGATCATGTTCCCGATACGCAATGTGAAGGGGCAGGTGATCGGCTTCGGCGGCCGTGTGCTGGACGGCGGCGAACCGAAATATTTGAATTCCCCGGAAACGCCTCTATTTAACAAGGGCAGCGAGCTGTACGGACTGTTCGAGGCGCGTCTGGCAATTCGAGAACAGCACTACGTGCTGGTGGTTGAAGGCTATATGGACGTGGTCGCGCTGGCCCAATTGGGGTTCCAGAACGCGGTCGCCACGCTCGGCACCGCCTGTACGCCGATTCATGTGCAGAAACTGATGCGTCAGACCGACACGGTCATTTTCAGCTTCGACGGCGATTCGGCGGGGCGGCGCGCGGCGCGCCGCGCGCTCGATGCCTGTTTGCCGCATGCGGCGGACAACCGGACGATCCGTTTCCTTTTTTTGCCGCCCGAGCACGATCCGGACAGCTACGTGCGCGAATTCGGCACCGAGGCGTTCGCCGAACAGGTCGAGCGGGCCATGCCGTTGTCGCAGTTCATGCTGAACGAGGTGCTGACCGGCAAGGAACTGGACCAGCCGGAAGGCCGCGCCCGCGCGCTGTTCGACGCCAAGCCCCTGTTGCAGGCGCTGCCGGCCAATGCGTTGCGTGCCCAGATCATGCATATGTTCGCGGACCGGCTGGACGTGCCGTTCGACGAAGTGGCCGCTCTGTGCGAGGTCGACTCCCGCATCGCGGCGGCCGCCCGTTCGGCGCCGGCACGCAAGGACCGGCGCAGCGTGACCGGGATTGAAGAGAAAACGCTGCGCAATCTGGTGATGCACCCGCGCACGGTGGCGGTGCTCGACGAAGAAGCCGAACAGGCGCTTGTGACCGTCACCCGGCACGGGGAGCTGTTCGAGGAAGTGACGACGCATGCGCGCGCCTTGGGCGATTCGGCGGAGTTTCAGTTGTTGTCGGATCTATTGCGAAACGGCGCAAACGCCCCAACTTTCGAGGAAATCTTTCGCAAAATTCTAGACTATGATGAAAACGTCCGGGATTTGCTGCTGAAGGATCCGGAGGATGCGACTGTCATCGAGGAACGGCGCGAGCAGGAACGGATCGTCGGCGAAGAATTGAAGGCGGCGATTCTGAAGATGCGGTACGACGCTTACTGCGATCGTCTCGAGCAGCTTTCGCGGCAATCCCGGCACACGCCGGAGGAGTTTGCGGAGCTCTCGGAACTGAATCGGAAGCGGGCTGACATGAAGCGCCAGCTCGGGCTGTAGGCGGAACGCCAGAAACCTGAGTGGTATAATAAAAGGTTTCCAGCGGTTTGTTTTTCAAAGGGTTTTCCTAGCAAAGGCGAAAAGGCGATGCGATGGCAAAGACTTCAGACGGCACTACGGGCGGAAAGAAAGCGGCAGGCACAAGCTCCAAGGAGCGGACCAGAAAGGTCACCGAGGCCAAGTTAGCTTCCTCCGCCAGGAAAACGTCTGCCGTCAGCATTGCACCGGCTGCCGGGAAGAAATCCTCGACCACTTCGGCTGCGCGAGCGGAGCCGGTCAGGGCGGCGAAAGCTGTACCACCTCCGGCCACGCGGCCGGGTGTCAGAAGCGCAAGGGAAGCGGCTGCCGCGAAGGACGATGCGGTAGTGCGCGAGACTCCAGTATCCACGGTTCAACCGGCTGTTGTCCACCAGCCGCGAGTCGAGACTACAGCCGGTACGGCGAACTCCATGACGAAAAAGCTGAATGAAGTACCCGTCGATGACGACGCAACCCAGAGCGAAACCCCTGTGGCCGTTCCAGGCAAGGTGGAAAAGGTCAAGGCTCGCGACCGTCGCGCCAAGGAAAAAGCGCTGCTGAAAGACGCTTTCGCGTCTTCGCAGCCCGGCACGGTCGAGGAACTCGAAGAGCGCCGCTCCAAACTGCGCGCGCTGATCAAGCTCGGCAAGGAGCGCGGTTTCCTCACGTACGCTGAAATCAACGATCACCTCCCGGACAACTTCACGGAAACCGAGGCGATCGAAGGCATCATCAGCACGTTCAACGACATGGGCGTGGCGGTGTACGAGCAGGCGCCGGACGCTGAAACGCTGCTGCTGAACGACAACGCGCCGGCCGCTTCGTCGGACGACGAAGTGGAAGAGGAAGCGGAAGTCGCGCTCTCCACCGTCGATTCCGAATTCGGCCGTACGACCGACCCGGTCCGCATGTATATGCGTGAAATGGGTACGGTCGAGCTGCTCACGCGTGAAGGCGAAATCGAAATCGCCAAGCGGATCGAAGACGGCCTGAAGCACATGGTCATGGCGATCTCCGCGTGCCCGACCACGATCGCCGACATTCTGGCAATGGCTGAGCGCGTCGCGAATGAGGAAATCCGTATCGACGAACTGGTCGACGGCCTGATCGACGCCAACGCGGAAGACGCGGACGGCTTCTCCGCGCAAGAGGCGGAAGCGATCGAGAGCGAAAACGAAGTAGTCGAGGAAGAGGCCGAAGAGGACGAGGAAGAAGACGACGGCACCGCGCAAGCCACGGCCAACGCCGCTCAGATGGAAGCGCTCAGGCGTGCGTCGCTCGAGAAGTTCGCTCTCATCAGCGAATGGTTCGACAAGATGCGCCGCGCGTTCGAGAAGGAAGGCTACAAGTCGAAGTCTTACCTGAAGGCGCAGGAAACGATCCAGAACGAACTAATGACGATCCGCTTCACCGCGCGTACCGTCGAGCGTCTGTGCGATACGCTGCGTGCGCAAGTGGACGAAGTGCGTCAGGTCGAGCGTCAGATTCTGCATACGGTGGTCGACAAGTGCGGCATGCCGCGTGCCGAGTTCATCGCGCGTTTCCCAGGCAGCGAAACGGATCTCGAATGGGCCGACAAGATCGTGGCCGAAGGTCACGCGTACAGCGCGATCCTCACGCGTAACATTCCGGCGATCCGCGAACAGCAGCAACGTCTGCTGGATCTGCAGGCACGCGTGGTGCTGCCGCTGAAGGACCTGAAGGAAACCAACCGTCAGATGGCGGCGGGCGAACTGAAGGCGCGTCAGGCGAAGCGCGAAATGACCGAGGCGAACTTGCGTCTCGTGATCTCGATCGCGAAGAAGTACACGAACCGCGGTCTGCAGTTCCTCGACCTGATTCAGGAAGGCAACATCGGCCTGATGAAGGCGGTGGACAAGTTCGAATACCGTCGCGGCTACAAGTTCTCCACGTACGCAACGTGGTGGATTCGTCAGGCCATTACGCGTTCGATCGCGGACCAGGCGCGTACCATCCGGATTCCGGTTCACATGATCGAAACGATCAACAAGATGAACCGCATCTCGCGTCAGATTCTGCAGGAAACCGGTCTCGAGCCGGACCCGGCAACGCTGGCTGAAAAGATGGAAATGCCGGAAGACAAGATCCGCAAGATCATGAAGATCGCGAAGGAGCCGATCTCCATGGAAACGCCGATCGGTGACGACGACGATTCGCATCTGGGCGACTTCATCGAAGATACGAACACGGTTGCGCCG
>DASPZL010000313.1:0-30963 GCA_035636295.1 Paraburkholderia sp. | reverse complement strand
CGCGTTTGCCAGAGCGACGTGACGCGGGCGCGCAGCATCGCTTCGTTGTGTGCGCGTTCGCGGTCGGTCAACGGCTGATCGCGTTCGGCGAGCAGGCGCGCGACGTCGTGCTGCGCGTCGAGAATGCTCTTGCGCTGCACTTCGGTGGGGTGCGCGGTCAGCACCGGCATGATCAGCGCTTCGTTGAAGAACTGCTGCAATACCGGCGTCGCGGCGGCGCCCGCCTCGACGAGCCGCTCGAGCGCATGGGCGATGGTGCCCGGCTGCGACATGGAGCCGGCGAGTTCATGAATCCGGTGACGGCGATTGCGGTGGCGGTCTTCAGCGATGTTCGCGAGATGCGAGAAGTAGCTGAACGCGCGCACCACGCTGACCGTCTGCTCGGGACTGAGCGAACGCAGTTTCTTGTCGAGCGTCTGCGCGGCGGCGCTGTCGTCTTCGCGGCGAAAGCGCACGGCGTTCTGACGGATCGTTTCGACGACGTCGAACACCGCGTCGCCTTCCTGCTCGCGCAGCACGTCGCCAAGAAGCCGCCCCAGGTAACGGATGTCCTGGAAGAGCGGATGGTCCTTGTCCTCGCGTGTGCGGCCGCCGTTTTTCGGCGCGGGCGCGGGTGCGATCGTATCGGGAGATACGGCTTCCAGCTTGGGTGCTTTCGCGGCGCCGTTTGCCGCCACCTTGATTTTCGGGGACGGGGTCGTGGCCGGTTTCAGTGCGTGGGCGGCGTTCGCGGCTTGCGTCGCCTTGGCTGTCTTGACCGTCTTAGCGGCTTTGTCCGCCTTTTCCGCCTTGACGGGCACGGAAGCTTTGGCGGCCTTGGGCGTTTTAGCCGCGTTGGCAGCTTGTGCGGTTTGGCCGGCGCGTTTGGCCGGTGCAGGCTGAGCGGCGGCGGATGTCGCAGCGGCTGCGGCGGTTGTGATGGCAAGAGCGGCGGTGGCCGTGGCGGCGTCGGCCGCGCAAGCGTTGGGCGATGCAGTGTTGCGGCGGGCAGGGCGCGCCGATCCGGAAGACGTCACGATGGGTTTCCTCAGGGAAGCCAGGGTCTGTTGAGTGATGAACTGCTACTGCGGAACTGCACTATGAACAGCAATCTGAACTGCGCGAAACGGTATGCGCCAATGGCGATACGCCGGAGAGGGTGGCCGCGCGTTGCACGACAGGTATCGCGCCTCGCGCCCGCATGGGGCTTGCACTTGCACGATCAGACACGTTGCGCCGCATTGCATCATCCCGCATGCCGCGGCCCGGTGCGCGAACGACCGTGCGTGAACAGGCTGGGATGGGGCAGGCGCGCGCCGCGCGAGGCCCGTCTCCTCTTTCGATACCGCGCCGGCACGGCGCCCCGCCGCGCCCTATGACACAAGGCGGGACAGAGGCAAACGCCGGGGCAAACGCCGGGGCGCGCGCCAGGGCGCGTGCTAACATTGATTGTTATTACATCCCGTCATTCAATCAGCAAGCTAATGAACACCGAGACGTTTTCCACGCCACCCCACACGCTTGTGATTGCGTCGCGAGAAAGCCGCCTGGCCATGTGGCAAGCGGAGCATGTGCGATGTGCGCTGCACAAATTATATCCATCTTGTGACGTAAAAATCCTCGGAATGACGACACGTGGCGATCAAATTCTCGATCGCACCTTGTCGAAGGTGGGCGGTAAGGGCCTCTTCGTCAAGGAACTCGAAGCGGCATTGGCCGACGGCCGCGCCGACCTCGCCGTGCATTCGCTCAAAGACGTGCCGATGGAATTGCCCGCGGGCTTTGCGCTGTCCACCATCATGGAGCGCGAGGATCCGCGCGACGCGCTCGTCTCCAACGATTACGATTCGCTTGCCGCGTTGCCGGCCGGCGCGGTGGTGGGCACGTCGAGCCTGCGCCGCGAGGCGATGCTGCGCATGCGTTATCCGCACCTCGTGGTGCAGCCGCTGCGCGGCAATCTGGATACGCGTCTGTCGAAACTCGATCGCGGCGACTATGCAGCGATCATTCTGGCCGCGGCCGGTCTGAAGCGTCTGGGTCTGGCGGAGCGCATCCGCGCGCTGCTCGATCCCGACGACAGCTTGCCCGCCGCGGGGCAGGGCGCGCTCGGCATCGAGATTCGCGCCGATCGCGCGGACCTCGCGGCATGGCTCGCGCCGCTGCATCACGAGCATACGGCGGCGGCCGTCGAAGCGGAGCGCATGGTGTCGCGCGCGCTCGGCGGCAGTTGCGAAGTGCCGCTCGCGGCCTATGCCACATGGCATGACGGCGCGCTGCATCTGCGCGGCATTGTCGCCACGCCCGACGGGCAACGCGTGTTGAGCGCGCAGGCGTCGGCGCCCGCGCCCACCGTCGAACGCGCGATTGCGCTCGGCCAGGAAGTGGCGAGCGCGCTCGAACAGCAAGGCGCGATGGAGATCGTCCGCGCGCTCAGCACGGCGAGCGGCCCTGCGTCGGCGCCGGCTTCAACAGACGGCGCGGCGGGCAGCGCGGTGACCGGCGAGTGATGACGGCCGACAATCCCGGCAACGCTTCTTCATCCGCCGGCCGCGCGGCGTTCACGGTCGTGATTACGCGACCGGCCGGTCAGTCGAGCGAACTTGCCGCGCGACTTGCGGCGGCCGGCATCGTCACGCTCGACTTTCCGCTGATCGACATCGCGCCCGTCGCCGACGACACGCCGTTGCGCGCGGCGCTGGCTTCGCTCGAACGCTATGCGCTGGTGGTGTTCGTCTCGCCGAACGCCATCGATCACGCATTTGCCTACAGCGGCGCGATCTGGCCGCATGCGCTGCCGATCGGCGTGGTTGGGCCGGGCAGCGTGCAGGCGCTGGTGCGCCACGGCGTCGCCGCGCCGGCGCACAACGTGATCAGCCCGCCCTCCGGCACCGACGACGATAGCGCGCGCTTCGATTCCGAAGGCCTCTTCGCGGCGCTCGACACGGCGCTCGGCGCGGCTAATCTCGAAGGCAAACGCGTGCTGATCGTGCGCGGCGACGGCGGCCGCGAATGGCTCGCCGAGCGTCTGCGCGAAGCCGGCGCCGAAGTCGAAACGGTCGCGGCGTATCGGCGCCTCGTGCCGGAACCGTCGATCGGCGCGTGGGCGCGCGTGCACGAATTGCTCGCCGGTGCGCCGCATGCGTGGCTGCTCACCAGTTCCGAAGGCGTGCGCAATCTGCACGAACTCGCGCAGGAGCATCTCACCGCCGACGAACTCGCGCAGCTCAAGCACGCCACGCTCGTCACGCCGCATCCCCGTATCGCGCAGACCGCGCGGGCATTGGGTTTTGATAGCATTACGGTGTCCGGCGCGGGCGACGAGCGCATCGCTCGCGCCTTGCTTGCCGCCGCACCTGCAGCCGCACCTTCCGTAGTTCAACCGGTACCGTCCAACCCGGCTCACTCACGCATGACTGAAACGAACGCATCCACGAAGGCTTCACCCCAGCCCGCCGCGACCACTGGGTTGCCGCCGAATCCACCCTTCACGCCCTACGAAGCGCAAAAGCGCCGCAGCGCGAGCGGACCGCTGCTGTGGTTTGTCGTGGTGATCATCGCTTGTGCCGCGGGCGTAGGCGGCTATGCGCTCAATCGCAAGCTGGAGCGCGCCGAACAGCAGCTCGCGCAACGCCAGCAAGCCAACGACACGCAGACCAACGAACTGCGCATCAAGACCGAGCAGGCGCTGGCCACGGTTCACCAGTCCGATTCGCAGGTCGCGCAGCTCGAAGGCAAGCTCGCCGATGCGCAAGCCGCGCAGCAGGCGCTGCAACAGCAATACGCGGATCTCGCGCGCAATCGCGACGACTGGACGCTCGCCGAAGTCGGTCAGATGCTCTCGGCCGCGAGCCAGCAGTTGCAGCTCACCGGCAACACGCAACTCGCGCTGTTCGCGCTGCAAAGCGCGGACACGCGTCTCGCCGCGTCGGATAGCGCGCAAGTGGTAGCGGTGCGCAAGGCGATCGCTCAAGACATCGACAAGCTGAAGGCGGCGCCGTCCACGGACTTGACCGGCCTCGCCATCAAGCTCGACAACGCGATCGACCAGGTCGACGGCTTGCCGCTCTCGGGCGAAGCGCCGATCGCCCATGCCACGCCCAAGGCCGCCACGTGGGCCGACACGGCCAAGGTCGCCGCGGCCACCGGCGAGCCGCGCTGGAAAGTGTGGTGGCGCGAAGTCTCGACCGGCATCGGCCAGCAGTTGACGAGCCTCGTGCAGGTGCGCCGCATCGACAATGCCGACGCGATGCTGATCTCGCCCGATCAAGGCTACTTCGTGCGCGAGAATCTGAAGATGCGCTTGCTGTCGGCGCGCCTCGCGCTGCTCTCGCGCAACCAGACCACGCTGAAGTCCGACCTGCACGCGGCGGATGCCGCACTCACGCGCTACTTCGACAATTCGTCGAAGAAGACGCAGACCGTGGTCGATCTGGTCAAACAGGTGGATACGGGCTCGGCCGCGGTTGAACTGCCGAATCTGAACACCAGCTTGCAGGCCGTCAATCAATTCCGGAGCCGAGGTTAATCATGGCAATCCGGGGACTTCTATGGCTCGCGTTGCTGTTCGCGATCGCGGTGGTGCTGGCGGTGGTCGGGCGCTTCGACATGGGGCAGGTGCTGCTGATCTATCCGCCGTACCGCGTCGACATCTCGCTGAATCTGTTCGTGGTCGGGCTGGTGGTGCTGTTCATCCTGCTCTACGCGCTGCTGCGCATCTTCCGCAATATCTGGCGCATGCCGCAGCGGGTGGCCGCCTACCGTGCGCGCTCGCGTGTCGCGAAGGCGCACGCCGCGCTGCGTGACGCGATCGGCAATCTGTACGCCGGGCGTTTTTCGCGCGCCGAAAAGGCCGCGAAGGATGCGCTCGCGAACGGCGACAACAAGGGCGCGGCCGGTTTGATCGCGGCGGCCGCCGCGCACCGCATGCATGAATACGCGCGGCGCGACGAGTGGCTCGCGCAGATCGACGAAGCCGACTGGCAGGACGCACGCCTGATGGCTACCGCCGACATGCGCGCCGACGGCCGCGACGCGGACGGCGCGCTCACGGCGCTCACCGAAATGCAGTCGCAGGGCGCGCGGCGGATTCACGCGCAGCAGATCATGCTGCGCGCGCAACAGCAATTGAAGAACTGGGGCGAAGTGCTCAAGCTCGTCAAGACGCTGGAAAAACGCGAGGCGATCCATCCGGCGGTGGCGGTGCGTTTGCGCCAGCTGGCGGCGGAGAATCTGTTGCGCGACCGGCGCCATAACGCCGATGCGCTGCTGGAACTGTGGCATTCGCTCACGCCTACCGAACGTCATTCGCCACGCCTCGCCGATCTCGCCGCCGAACTGCTGGTGGCGCTGAATCGTCCGCAGGAAGCGCGCAAGATCGTCGAAGAGGCGCTCGCGCAGAACTGGGATGCGCGCTTGCTGCGCCGTTATCCGGACACGACGGCGGGCGACGCGTTGCCGCTGATCCAGAGGGCCGAAGCATGGCAGAAGGATCGCCCGGAAGACGCGGACTTGCTGTTCGCGTTGGGCCGCTTGTGTCTGCACCAGCAACTGTGGGGCAAGGCGCAATCGTTCCTCGAGCGCGCGCTGAAACTCGCGGACAACGAGACGCTGAAGATTCGCTCGCATCGCGCGTTGGCGCGTTTGCACGAACAGCTCGGCGATGCGGACAAGGCGAGCCAGCATTATCGCGAGAGCGCGTTGGCGATGAATGTGGTTTGAGGTTCGCGCGATGCGCCGTTCGGTTTGAGCGGGGCGGATGCGGGTGTGGATGGAAAAGCCCCGGCGGTGAAGGACGCCGGGGGCTTTTTCGTTGAGATGCGAACCCTGAAACTCGAAACATGACGTACGGCGTTTGACGGCGCTTTCGCGCCCTACGTCATGAACCGAGGCAACGCTATTTATTCACCATCTTCGCCGGCACACTAATCGCCAGCAAACCGCCGAGCACGAGGAATCCGGCCAGCATATACATGCCGGAATCATTCGCGGCGGTTGCCTGCTTGAGCCAGCCCACCGCATACGGGCTCAGAAAACCCGCCAGATTGCCGATCGAGTTGATCATCGCGATGCCGGCCGCCGCGCCCGTGCCGGCGAGGATCGCGGTCGGCAGGCTCCAGAATAGCGGTAGCGTGGTCAGGATGCCCATGGTGGCGAGCGTGAGCGAGGCCATCGCCAGCAGTGTGCTGTGCGTCCACACCACGGAGAGAATCAGGCCGATCGCGCCCGCGAACGCCGGCAACGCGATATGCCAGCGCCGCTCGCGGTGGCGGTCCGCGCTACGCGACACGAACACCATCGCCACCACCGCCGCCGCGAACGGAATCGCGGACAACAGGCCGATCATGAACGCGTCGGTGACGCCGGTCGCCTTGATGATGGTCGGCAGCCAGAAGCTCACGCCGTAAAGACCCATCACGAACGAGAAGTACGTGAGGCTCAGCATCAGCACGCGTCCGCTTGTGAGCACCTGGCGGATCGGCATGTCGTGCTTGGTGGCTTCCTCGGCGGACACGTGGCGCTCGAGCAACTGCTTCTCTTCGGTGGTGAGCCACTTGGCCTTGGAGATGCGGTCGTCCAGCATGAAGAACACCATGATCCCGACCACCACCGACGGAATGCCTTCGAGCAGAAACAGCCACTGCCAGCCATGCCAGTCGTTCACGCCATTGAAGTTCTTCATGATGTAGCCCGATATCGGGCCGCCGATCACGCCGGATAGCGCGATGGCCGTCATGAACCAGGTGGTCATGCGGCCGCGCCGGTACGACGGATACCAGTAGGTGAGGTACAGGATGATGCCGGGGAAGAAGCCCGCTTCTGCGATACCGAGCAGGAAGCGCATCACGTAGAACATGGTCGGCGTGGTGACGAACATCGTCAGCATCGAAATCACGCCCCACGACACCATGATCCGCGCGATCCACACGCGTGCGCCCACTTTGTGCAGGATCACATTGCTCGGAATTTCGAAGATGAAATAGCCGAGGAAGAAAATCCCCGCGCCGAAGCCGTACACCGCGTCGCTCAGACCGAGATCGGCGCTCATTTGCAGCTTGGCGAAACCGACGTTGACGCGGTCCAGATACGCGACCACGTAGCAGAGCATCAGAAGCGGCGTCAGCCGCCAGCTGACTTTGCGGTAGGTGGCCTCTTCGAAACTGGAAGGCGGCGCACCCGTGCCGGGATGGTGGAGCGGATCTGCGGGACTAGCCATGGTGTCTCCTCTTTTCTTGTGGAAGTGAAGTACCGCTGTCGCCCGATTCTATCCGCGCTGAGTGGCTTGCACGACGAATCGATACCGGGGGAAAACACTGACTTCGCGGCGGGCCGCACGTGAGCGGCCCGCACTCGCGATGAAAGTTGCTACACGCAGCGCCCACCGTCGACTTCGAGGCACACGCCGGTGATGAACTCCGCCTCGTCCGAGGCCAGATAGAGCGCGGCGTTGGCGATATCCTGCGGCGTGGAGAACCGCCCGAGCGGAATGCCCGCGAGAAAGCGCTGGCGATTCTCCGGCGTATCCTCGACGCCCATGAACTCGGAGAGCAGCGCCGTCTCGCCGATCACCGGATTTACGCAGTTCACACGAATGCGGTCCGGACCCAGTTCGACGGCGAGCGATTTGCTCGCGATGATCACCGCGCCCTTGCTGCCGTTGTACCAGACGAGGCCCGGCCGCGGCCGCACGCCGGCCGTCGACGCGATATTGATGAAGCTGCCGCCGCCTTGCTCGCGGAAATACGGCACGAATTCCTGCACGCTCCAGTAGATGCTTTTGACGTTCACCGCGTAGACGCGGTCGAACTCGGCCTCCGTCACTTCCAGCACCGGCTTGTTGCGATGCGTGGTGCCGGCATTGTTGACGACGATCTGCACGCTGCCGAAGTCTTCGAGCGCGGCTTCGCGCAGCTTGTGCCAGTCGTCGCGTTGCGCGACGTTGCCCGCCACCGCGATGGCCTTGCCGCCGGCCAGCGCGATTTCGCTCGCCACACGCTCGGCGGCCGCGCCGTTGAGATCGTTGACCACCACGTTCGCGCCTTCGCGCGCGTAGGTCTTCGCGATGCCCTCGCCGAAACCCGATCCGCCACCCGTGACGATGGCTGTTTTACCTGTCAACCGCATGATGTCTCCGCTGTTTGTTGTGGATGGTGATGCGTTTGCTATGAACCCAGGCGCCTGACTAACCCATGCCTAGCCGTGACGAATGGCGATGGTTTTCAGCACCGTGAAGCCATACAGCGCTTCGAAACCCTTTTCGCGCCCATGGCCCGAATGCTTGACGCCGCCGAACGGCAATTCGACACCGCCGCCCGCGCCATAGTTGTTGATAAACACCTGGCCGGAGCGCAGGCGCCGCGCGAGGCGCATCTGCCGCGCGCCGTCGCGCGTCCAGATGCCCGCCACCAACCCGTATTGTGTGCCGTTGGCCAGCGCGAGCGCTTCGTCTTCGTCGCTGAAGGACATGGCGGCGAGCACCGGGCCGAACACTTCGTCGCGCGCGAGGCGATGGCCGGCGGGCACGTCGCGCAACAGCGTGGGCGCCTGATAGAAGCCGCTTTCCGGCGCTTCGGGGATCACTTCGCCGTGCGCCGCCATCGGGATGCCGTCGTGCTGCGCGTCGGAGAGGAAGTTCCACACGCGCCGTTGCTGTTTCGCGTTGATGAGCGGCCCGCAGTCGAGATCCGCGTGCGAAGGGCCGACGCGCAACGCGTGGAACGCGCCGCTCAGGCGGTCGAGCAACGGTTCGTAAATGGCCCGGTCGATCAGCACGCGGCTGCCCGCCGAGCAGGTTTGCCCGGCGTTTTGCACGATCGCCGATACCAGCACGGGGAGCGCCGCGTCGAGATCCGCGTCGGCGAACACGATTTGCGGCGACTTGCCGCCCAGTTCCAGCGTGACGGGCACGTGGTTTTCGGCGGCCATTTGCGTGACCAGCTTGCCGGTTTCGGGCGAGCCGGTGAACGAAATGTGATCGATGCCCGGATGACGCGCGAGCGCCGCCCCCGCTTCATGCCCGTAACCGGTGACGACATTCAGCGCGCCGGCCGGCAAACCCGCCTCGGCCGCGAGTTCCGCGACGCGCAGGACGGACAGGCAAGCGTCCTCGGCCGGCTTGACGACGCACGCGTTGCCGGCCGCGAGCGCCGCGCCCACGCTGCGGCCGAAAATCTGCATCGGATAGTTCCACGGCACGATGTGGCCGGTCACGCCGTGCGGTTCGCGGATCGTCAGCACCGTGTAGCCGGCCTGATAAGGCAGCGTTTCGCCGTGCAGCTTGTCCGCCGCGCCCGCGTAGAACTCGAAGTAGCGCACGAGCGCGGCCGAATCGGCGCGCGCCTGTTTGAGCGGCTTGCCGGTATCGCGGGCTTCGAGCTGGGCGAGTTCTTCCTGGCGGGCGGCGACCAGCATCGAGAGCCGGTACAGCACGCGGCCGCGTTCGGCGGCGCTTGCCAGGCCCCATGCGCCTTCGAAGGCGCGGCGCGCGGCGTGCACCGCCTGGTCGATGTCCGCGGCGGTGCCGCGCGCCAGCTGGGTGAACGATTGGCCGTCGGAGGGATCGAGCACGGCGATCGTCTCGCCGCCTGATGCCGCGGACCATTCGCCGCCGATGAAGTGTCGGGCTTCTTCCATGCATGCTCCTTGAGGTTGCGCAGCCGGCCTCATGCCGCCAGGTCCGGATACACGGTGTTCACAAACGAGAGGCACAATCGAGAGACGCCAGACGATTATCGCGCCGATCCGGCGACGGATGCCATCGGCCGATTGGCTATAATGGCGCATTCCGCACTGTCCGGCCGCTGCGCCGCGGCTCGAGGCGAGCTTCACGATGCATGCCACTCGAGTTCAAGCGCCGCGCGCCGTGTTCCGAATTCCATCCTGATCAGAGAGCGCTCATGAGCTTCAATCACGTCCCCGCAGGCAAAGACCTTCCGCAAGATTTCAACGTCATCATCGAAATCCCGGCGCAGAGCGATCCGGTGAAGTACGAAGCCGACAAGGACCTGGGCCTGCTCGTCGTCGACCGTTTCATCAGCACCGGCATGCGCTATCCGGCCAACTACGGCTTTATTCCGCAAACCCTGTCGGGCGACGGCGACCCGGTCGATGTGCTGGTGATCACGCCGTTCCCGCTGCTGGCCGGCTCGGTGGTGCGCGCGCGCGCGCTCGGCATGCTGCAAATGACCGACGAATCGGGCGTGGACGCGAAGCTGATCGCCGTCCCGCACGACAAGGTTTGCCCGATGACTGCCGGCCTGAAGTCGATCGACGACGTCCCGGCGTACCTGAAAGACCAGATCAAGCATTTCTTCGAGCAATACAAGGCGCTGGAGAAGGGCAAGTGGGTGAAGGTCGAAGGCTGGGCGGACGTCGAAGCCGCGCATAAGGAAATCAGCGAAGGCGTGGCCAATTACAAGAAGTAAGCTGCGTTGCACCGGCTGATAAGCCGGTCGATGATGAAAACCGCGCGGGCCTGAAAAGGCCGCGCGGTTTTTTCATGCACCGTTCGGTTCAGAGCGCTCACGTACCGTTGGGTGGCGTTCCGCTGCTGCTACGTTCTTGCATGGCGCTGCCGTAGTGGCTTGCATAGACGCAGTGCATCGCTGGCATGAACCGAAGGTATTTTAATATCTAGGTGTAAACCCTTATTATTTGCCGCCTGCCGCACGTTTGTTACCGTGCGGCATAACCCTGCGCTGACGCAGCGCCAATGCGTGTTTTTGGGAGCACACCGTCCGGATGCTGAACCGCAAGTCCAACGCAGCGTCGCCACGCTGGTCAAGCCGGCTATACGCAATCGTCACCACGATCTACCGCAAGCGGCCGGTATGGATGGTGTCGTTTTCCGCGAGCGAGGCCAGTCTGTCGGAAGGATTGAGAGCGGCCTGCGCGTCCACGGCCATGCTGGCTGTCGGCAATGTGCTGCACGATCCGACTTTCGCGTGGGCGGCGATCGGCGCCTTCTGGACCTGTCTCGCCGACGCGGCCGGCTCGAACCGCGCGCGTTTCGCCTCGATGATGGGCTTTGCGCTTCTCTCGACCGTGTGCGGCGGCTTGACGGCGTTCGCTTCCGGCGCAGGGGGCGTATTGGCGGCGCTCGCGGTGCTGGTATTCACGAGCCTCGGCGGATTCGGCCGGATATGGGGCGCCGCCACCTCGCAGGTGACGATCCTCGCTGCGACCGCTTGCGTCGTGATGGTCGACAGGCCGATGCGCGACGTGCGCGAAGGCATGGCGTTTCTCGGCGTCTATCTGATCGGCTGCCTGTTCGCGGTCGTGCTGAGCCTGACGGTCTGGCGCATTCATCCGTTCGGTACGAGCCGGGCTTCGTTGCGCGCCGTGTATCTACGTCTGGCCGACATCGCATTGGACAGCGCCCGTCTGCTCGAAGAGCGCGCGGCCCCCGGCGAGTGGGCCACGCATGCCGCGAAATTTCGCGCCGATGCCCGCGCCGCGCTCGAGCGCGCGCGCAAGGGGGTGGCGAACGTGCCCGCATCGAGAACGGGCGGCCGGGAAACCTACGACACGCTTCTCGGCTTGCTCACCGAAGGCGAGGCGTTGTTTGCCTATCTGATTGCCGTCTCCGGCGCGAGCGAAAAAGTCCCGGACGACGCACGGCGCGCGCAACGCGCGGCTCGATTGCTCACGGGCATGGGCAACGTGCTGCGCAGAATCGGCGCCGACGCCAACGAGGGGCAGTGGCAGCATCTCGCAGACTTGCAGCAGCGCTTGCGACGCCTCGCGCGGCGCCTCGAAACCGCGCTGATGGAGCCGGTGAAGCTGAAGTCCGACTTCGAACTGGTCGATTTCGCGCCGGCGTACGCGCCGCCCGAGCGCTGGCCGGACAGCGCCGTCAAACTGCTGACGCGAACGTGGTCGACGCTCAAGGCCAATCTGTCGATCGAATCCGTCGGCTTGCGCCATGCCGCGCGCGTCGGCGTGACCACGACGACGGGCTTTCTCGTCATCCGGGCACTGGGGCTGCCGTTCGGCTACTGGGCCACGATGGCGACGTTGCTGATACTGCAACCGTCGATTGCCGCGACCTGGCCGCGGAGCATCGAGCGCGCGGCGGGGAGCATTGTCGGCGGCGTGCTGGCGGCCGGCATCGGCTATGCGATTCACTCGCCGCTCGGCATTTCTCTCGCGGTCTTCCCGCTGGTCGTTGCGACGATGGCGTTGCGCCCCGTCAGCTACAGCCTCTTCGTGCTGTTCCTCACGCCGACCTTCGTGCTCGTCGCCGACTTCGCAACGCCGAGCGCGAGCGAATTCGCCTTTGCGCTCACGCGGCTCGGCAACAACGTGCTCGGCTGCGTATTGGCGCTCTTCGCAACGTTCTATCTGTGGCCGACGCGCGAAAAGGTCGACTACCGCGCTTATCTGAACGGGGCGGTGCGCGCCAACGTCGAATATCTGAGAGCCGCGCTCGAGTCGCCGCGCCGAAGCGAAAAGGACATGGAGCGCTTGCGCAGAGCCGCTGGCCTCGGCAGCAATAACGCCGAAGAAGCGATTGGCCGCGTTCGCCTCGAAAAGCTCGAGGACACGATGGTCGACACCGTGACGCTGACGGTGCTGAGCCTGTTGCGAAGAATGGCGGGCACCGCGACGCAGTTGCGCCTGAGCACGAAGCGGCGCGACATGCACGACGAACTCGGCGCGTGGATTGCCGCCGTGAGCGCCGATATCGACGCCGCGTTGGATCGAACGCTACGGCCGATCCGCCACGAGCTTCCGGAGAGAGACAAGTTGACGTCGCTCGAGGCCGATGCGGTGGGAGAGCTGGCGCTGATGCATCGGCTATTGACTGAGCGGATGCGTGAGGCGAGAGGCTAGCCGTCGCGGAAGAGCTCCGGCTCCGGCTCGGGCAATGGCAGCACCGATTCAAGCGTGCGCAGCCCCGCGGCCAGCGCCCGCTTTTCAACAGCCGATAAACGCTTGACCCAATACTCGGCGCGCGAAGCACTCGACCGGTCCACCAATTCGAACGACACCAGCACCCGCACCGGCTTGCGCGAACGCGTATAACGCGCGCCCGCGCCGCTCACGTGTTTGTCGAAGCGCGCCTGCACGTCGATGGCGATGCCGGTATAAACGCTGCCATCCGAGCATTCGAGCAGATAGAGAAACCACGGCATGGAAGCGCTTCAGCCTTTGAACGGATTGTGTTCGCGCAGCTCGTCCACATACGCATGGATGCTGTTCTTTTCGTTGGCGAGGAAGTGGCCGACCGCATCGGCGAAGGCCGGATGCGCGAGCCAGTGCGCCGAGCGTGTCACCGTGGGCAGAAAGCCGCGCGACATCTTGTGCTCGCCCTGGGCGCCGCCCTCGAACGCGCCGAGTTTTTCCTCGATGCAGAATTCGAGCGGCTGGTAGTACGCCGTTTCGAAATGCAGGCAGGGCACGTGTTCCAGCGCGCCCCAGTAGCGGCCGTACAGCGTGCCGCCGGTTTGCGCGTCGCGCTGATACACCACGAGCGAACTGGCGATCGGCTTGCCTTCGTATTCGGCGATCACGAGCAGCAGGTTCTCCGGCATCGACGCGCCGATCATGCGGAAGAAATCGAGGTTCAGATACGGACTCGAAAAGTGCTCGCGGTAGGTTTGCCGATAACACTTGCTGAAGAAGCGCCAGTCGGCGTCCTGAATGTCCTCGCCGCGAATCCGGCGCATCGTCACGCCGGCCTCGTGGACTTTGCGGCGCTCGGCGCGAATGTTCTTGCGCTTCTTCTGTTCGAGCGTCGACAGGAAATCGTCGAAGTCGCGATAGCCGTCGTTCAGCCAGTGGAACTGCACGCCTTCACGCTGCATCATGCCCATGTCGGTGAGCGCGTTCGCTTCCGTTTCGGTTGGAAACAGCACGTGCAGCGACGAGACGTCGCTCTGTTCGGCGAACGCCATCAAGGTTGCCGCCAGATGCCGCAAGGCGTGCGTATCCGCGGCGAGCAGGCGGTTGCCTTGCACCGGCGTGAACGGCACCGCGCACAGCAGCTTCGGGTAATAGGGCAGACCGTTGCGCTTGTAGGCGTCGGCCCAGGCCCAGTCGAACACGTATTCGCCGTACGAGTGCCCTTTCAGATAGACGGGCGCGGCCGCCGCGAGCTTGCCCGTGCGCGGATCGGTCAGCGTGACGAATTGCGGCGCCCAGCCGGTATCCGCGACCGCGCATTGGGTCGCGTGCAAGGCGCTCAAGAACTCATGCCGCAGAAACGGCGTGGGCTGCTGCTGCCGCGCGAGGAGGGCATTCCATTCCGCGGCGTCCACCTCGGAGGGCGACGCCAGAATGCCCGTGCGATAATCAAAGCGTTCCTGATTCAATCTGTGTGACTGTTCCCAATGAGCGACGCGGCGTTCTGGCGGTGCGTCGTTCGTTTATCCGATTTGTCCGTTCCGTCGAGCCGCGAGGCCGCGGTACTCACAAGCCGCTTGTGGCTTGCCTGCCGATCCTGCCATGAAGACCCGAATCGCTCTTGCTCAAATCAATGTCACCGTCGGCGACTTCGCCGGCAACGTCGCGAAGATCGTCGCCGCCGCGCGCGTCGCGCACGAAGGCGGCGCGAAGCTGCTGATCGCGCCTGAACTCGCGCTGTCCGGCTATCCGCCCGAAGATCTGCTGCTGCGCCCCGCGTTCTATACCGCGAGCGCGGCGGCATTGGCCGACCTCGCCACGCAACTCAAGCCGTTCGCCGGCTTGCATGTGATCGTCGGTCATCCGCTGCGCGAGGTGACGCACGTCGCGGCGCACGGCCATGGTAATGCAAACGCGCCGATCGAGCGCGGCGTGCCGCCGGTCGACACGTTCAACGCGGCCTCGCTGATCGTCGGCGGGGAAGTGGCGGGCACCTATCGCAAGCAGGATTTGCCCAATACCGAGGTGTTCGACGAGAAGCGCTATTTCGCGTCCGACCCGCAACCCTTCGTGTTCGAACTGGACGGTGTGAAGTACGGCGTGGTGATCTGCGAGGACGCATGGCATGCGTCGGCCGCGCAAATGGCGAAGGCGGCGGGCGCGCAAGTGCTGCTGATTCCGAACGGCTCGCCGTATCACCTGAACAAGGAAGCGGTACGTTTCGACATTCTGCGCGCGCGGATTCGCGAAACCGGTTTGCCGATGGTCTACGTCAATATGGTCGGCGCGCAGGACGAACTGGTGTTCGACGGCGGCTCGTTCGTGCTCGATGAAAAGGGCGAACTGGTCGCGAAGATGGCGCAGTTCGAGGAAGCCACCGCGATCCTCGAGTTCGAAGGCGGCAAGCCGCTGCCGGCCGCGATCGCGCCGGAGCTGTCGCTCGAAGCGCAGGTGTACGCCGCGCTCGTGATGGGCGTGCGCGACTACATCAACAAGAACGGCTTTCCGGGCGCGCTGATCGGCCTGTCCGGCGGCGTGGATTCGGCGCTGGTGCTGGCCGTCGCGTGCGACGCGCTCGGCGCGGACCGCGTGCGCGCGGTGATGATGCCGTCGCGCTACACCGCGGATATTTCGACCACCGACGCGGCCGACATGGCGCGCCGCGTCGGCGTGCGCTACGACGAGATCGCGATCGCGCCGATGTTCGACGCGTTCCGCAACGCGTTGGCGGATGAATTCGCGGGTCGCGCCGAAGACGCCACCGAAGAGAATATCCAGGCCCGCATTCGCGGCACCTTGCTGATGGCGCTGTCGAACAAGTTCGGCTCGATCGTGCTGACCACGGGCAACAAGAGCGAAATGGCGGTGGGCTACTGCACGCTGTACGGCGACATGGCCGGCGGCTTCGCGGTGATCAAGGACATCGCCAAGACGCTGGTCTACAAGCTATGCCACTACCGCAACCAGGCCACCGCGTTCGGCAAGCAGAACGTGATTCCCGAACGGATTCTGACACGCGCGCCGTCGGCGGAACTGCGCGAGAACCAGACCGATCAGGACAGCTTGCCGCCATACGAAGTACTCGACGCGATCATGCGCATGTACATGGAAGAGGACCGTTCGCTCGCCGAAATCATCGCCGCGGGCTATGCGGTCGAAGACGTGAAACGCGTCACGCGCCTCATCAAGATCAACGAGTACAAGCGCCGTCAGGCGCCGATCGGCATTCGCGTCACGCATCGCGCGTTCGGCCGCGACTGGCGCTATCCGATCACGTCGCGCTACACCGAACCCGTGGAGTGAGCTGCGGCAAGCGGCTGCGGACTTACCCGAAAGAGACCCGAAGCGCGTGCCGGATTGCCGCAACGCATCCGGCGCGGCGTAGAATAAAAATCATCCATTTTCCTTTCACTCTTCCAATCACGAGACGAGGTCCGCCATGAAGCGCATCACCGCAGTCATCAAACCGTTCAAACTCGACGAAGTGCGCGAGGCGCTCGCTGAAGTCGGCCTCACGGGGCTGACGGTTACCGAAGTCAAAGGCTTCGGCCGGCAAAAAGGCCATACCGAGCTCTATCGTGGTGCAGAGTACGTGGTCGACTTTCTACCGAAAGTGAAGATCGAGGTGGTGGTCGCGGACAACCAATGCGATCAGGTGATCGACGCGATCATCGGCGCGGCGCGCACCGGCAAGATCGGCGACGGCAAGATTTTCGTCGCGGACGTCGAGCGTGTGATCCGTATTCGCACCGGCGAGGAAAACGAAGCGGCGGTTTGAGCGGGGCCGGCTTGGCAGCTTTAAAGCGCGGCATCGAAGCGCGCCATCGGTCGCGGGTAGCGTTCTCGCGCAACGTAGGCCGCCTACGCACCGAGGCGGTGCATCGGGGCGGTAGCAACACCGCCCTCCAAAATAAAAAACGGTGCGATACCCTTTCGGACATCGCACCGATACGCGCCTCTCGCAGCAGCGTGAAAAAGATTCTCTTGAAGAACTTCTGACTACGCCCCGAAGGAAGTCCCCTTGGGGGGCACCGTTCGCTTAGAACGAGTGTTGAATACCTGCATACACGCCGCTTTGGCTATGACCTTGCAGCGGGTTGTCCGTGCTGGTTGCCAAGCCTGCGTTGTTCGCATTCAGGCCGTAGTTAGCCGTCTTGCTGTTTTGCACCGTCGCAATCTGGATATCCAGCAGCGTGCGCTTCGACAGGTTGTACGTGCCGCCAACCGTGTAGATGGTCGCATTGCCCGCGCCATTGTTGCCGTTCACGTGGTAGACCGCGCCGATCAGTGCAGCAGCCGGCGTTGCTTGCCACGTCACGCCGCCCCATTCGTGATCGAGCGTGGTCGGCTGGCCCGGCAGAACGCCCGTGGCACCTGCCGAGCGGACAGCCTGGTAAGCGGCCTGAATCTTGAACTGGCCGAGGAACACGTTCACGAGCGCCGAGTATTCACGCGATGCCGCGAACACGCCAACGCCGCCGTTGGCCGAGTTGATCAGACCGGTGGCCGAAGCCGGACCATACAGGTTGCCGTTGCCCGGGTTGCGGATTTCGTCGTACAGACCGCGAACCTGGAACAACGAGTTCGTGTACGTGACCTGTGCGCCGGCCTCGCGACCTTGAGCAGTCGTGCCGTTGCCGTTCCAGTTCGTTGCGTTCGACAGCGCGTATTGACCGTAGAAGTCAAAGCCCGCGATCTTCGGCGACTGGTAAGCGAAGTTGTTGCTCGATTGCGGCCAGTTGCGGCCACGCACCAGCGATGCCGACGACCAGTTCGATTGACCGAACGGGTCGAAGTCCCACACGCCGTTCGAGATGAAGAGCATGCGGCCCATCGTGAACGTACCGTATTGATCGTTCGACAAGCCGACCGTTGCCCAGCGATTGAAGAGACCGCCGCCGCCAGGACCCGAACCCGTCATCGTGTTGAAGGAGCCTTCCAACTGGAAGAGGACCTTGTTGCCGCCACCGATGTCCTCAACGCCCTTCAAGCCCCACAGGCTGGTACCCCAGTCGCCGCTTTCCGCGCGCCAACGGTTCGTGCTGCCAGTTGCCTGGCCGCTTGCACCAACGCCTTGCGGAACGCCCGTCATGTACTCCAGGCCAGCGTCAAGGCGGCCGTACAGCGTCACGCTGCTTTGGGCGTGCGCAACAACACCGGCTGTCATCAGCGCAGCGGCGAGCAAAGCTTTCTTCATCTTCTCCTCCATACCCTGTCAAAAAGTGAAACCCAGTACTGCGAATGGTGTTCGGACGCCAGCGGCGCCGAACAGAAATCGGTACCAGGGAGATTAGCGGGTGGATTGGGTCTCCTGCCGTGACGTGTAGCCTTGGGGCTATCTGGTCGCCATGCCGATCCCTCGCCGACCGGTTCTCCTCTGTGCTTTGAAGTGAAACTACTTTTAATGAACTTTGTTTTGCTACTTTGGTTACTAATTTATCAAAAATACACTTCTATGGGAGAAGAAATTAGTACCTGCCTTGACCGATGTCTCCAAATTGCAATAGGAATGTGCGCAATGGGGCATTGCGAGGTCCGCGAAAAGACCGGAAACCCTTATGCGACAAGGGAATCACGGTTCGATAGGAGCAACGTTAAGGATTGCCACTATTGACGTTGCAAACGCGGCGGAGTATGCGGGAAGTTGGGGCTGGAGGACCGGCTCGAAGCCCGTTTTCGCGGCGGAAAATGCCGGAATACACAGGTGAGCGAAACAAAAAAGGCGCTCGTAAGCGCCCTGTAATACTACATCGACTACAACCCAAATACCAGGTTGCGAGCGAGCTGTGCCGCGGTGTTCATTTGAGGCTGCCGGAGAGGAACTGCTTCAGGCGTTCGCTCTTCGTATTCTTGAAGACCTCGTCAGGGCGGCCTTCTTCTTCCACGCGGCCTTGATGCAGAAACATCACGTGATTCGACACGTTGCGCGCGAACGCCATTTCGTGCGTGACGACGATCATCGTGCGGCCTTCCTCTGCGAGCGTCTGCATGACCTTGAGCACCTCGCCGACCAGTTCGGGGTCGAGCGCGGAGGTGGGTTCGTCGAACAGCATCACGTCCGGGTGCATCGCCAAAGCGCGCGCGATCGCCACGCGCTGCTGCTGGCCGCCCGACAGATGCGACGGATACTGCTTCTCGAGACGCGGAGCAAGGCCCACCTTCTCCAGATATTGACGCGCGCGTTCTTCGGCGTCCTTACGCTTCAGACCCAGCACGTTGACCGGCGCCTCGGTGATGTTCTCGAGCACGTTCATGTGCGACCACAGGTTGAAGTGCTGAAACACCATCGACAGCTTGGTGCGCACACGCTGCAACTGTTTCGGGTCGGACACGCGCAATGCGCCGTTCTTCGCGATCTGCGTACGGACTTCTTCACCGTCGACGAAAATGCGCCCCGAGTTCGGCTGTTCGAGAAAGTTGATGCAGCGAAGCATCGTGCTCTTGCCCGAGCCGGACGAGCCGATCACGCTGATCACGTCGCCGGCGTTGGCCTTCAGCGACACGCCCTTGAGAACTTCGTTGTCGCCATACTGTTTGTGAAGCTCGTCGACGAAGAGCTTTTGCTTCCTGGTGTTCATCAGAGTCCTTGGCGGGCTTTTTTGCTGGGGGCGCGGTCAGTGCCCTGGGTTACTTACTTGCCTTGCGGCTGCAGGTAAGCGAGCCAGCGGCGCTCGGCGCGGCGGAACAGCCACACGAGCGCGAAGGAAATCAACAGATAGAGAACGGCGGCGATGCCGAACGCATTGAACGACTGGTACGTCGCGGAGTTCACGTCGCGGGCGATCTTGAGGATGTCCGGCACGGTCGCGGTGAAGGCGACGGTGGTGGCGTGCAGCATCAGGATCACTTCGTTGCTGTAGTAGGGCAGCGCGCGGCGCAGCGCCGACGGCAGAATCACGCGCCGGTACAGCGTGAACGACGACATGCCATAAGCGCGCGCCGCTTCGATCTCGCCGTACGGTGTCGCCTTGATCGCGCCGGCGAAAATTTCCGTCGTGTACGCGCAGGTGTTCAGCGTGAAGGCGAGCAGCGTGCAATGCATGCCGTCGCGGAAGAACGCGTTGGTCAGCTCGTGATTGCGGATGATCTCGAGGCTGTACAAGCCGGTGTAGCAGAGCAGCAACTGCACGTAGAGCGGCGTGCCGCGAAAGATATACGTATAGAGCCACACGAGGCCGGCAAGCCACTTCTTCTTCGAAACGCGCGCCACCGCCAGCGGAATCGACAGGCAGAAGCCGAGTCCGATCGACACCACCAGCAGCCACAGCGTGATCACGACACCGGTGAGGCGATAGCCGTCGGTATAAAGATAGTTGCGCCAGTATTCCTGAATGATCTCGATCATAGATCCGCCTTTCGCACGCCGGTCGAGTAACGCTTTTCGAGGTACATCAGCACGAAGTTGGACACTGTGGTGATGACGAGATAGATCGCCCCTGCGAACAGGGTGAAGAAGAAGAACCGCAGCGTGCCCTTGCCGGCGTCCTGCGAGGCCTTGACGACGTCGGCGAGACCGATGATCGATACCAGCGCCGTCGCCTTCACCATCACCTGCCAGTTGTTGCCGATGCCGGGCAGCGCGAAGCGCATCATCTGCGGGAACATCACGCGCGAGAACACCTGCCAGCCGGTCATGCCGTACGCCGCGCCGGCTTCGAGCTGGCCGCGCGGCACGGCGAGAAACGCGCCGCGGAAGGTCTCGGTGAAGTACGCGCCATAAATGAAGCCGAGCACCGCGACGCCGGCCACGAACGGGTCGATGTCGATCTGGTCCCAGCCGAGCAGGTCGGTCAGGTTGTTCAGCCAGATCTGGATGCTATAGAACAGCAGCAGCATCAGCACCAGATCGGGCACGCCGCGCACGAGCGTCGTATAGACCGTGCCGACGCCGTATGACAAACGGTTCTTCGACAGTTTCGCCGCCGCGCCGAGCAGGCCCAGCACGAAAGCGAACGCCAGCGACAACACCGCCAGTTTGACGGTTTGCCAGGTGCCGTTGAGAAGCAGCGGGCCGTAGCCTTGAAGGAACATATGGGGTCCTTGACGATGCGTTGTGACACACCGCGAAAGACGCGGCCAGCTCTGCGCCGCGTTTGCCGCGAGCCGGGGCTCGCTGTAACCTGCGGCGCACAGCGCACCGCTGTGCAAATCATGACTGCATGGCCGTTGCCGGCCTTGCAGCGCGCTTTTCGATTCTCGTTTTGAAGCTCGTCTTGAATCTATGCCGACTGTATTCCGAAGCCAGGCGAAAGCCCATGCGGGCGAGCCCCGAGTTTCGTGGGTGCTGCGTGCTGCTGGTTGCCTGAGCGGCGGGCGGTTTCGGTGTCCGGCTCAGTGACCCGGATAGATGTCGAAGTCGAAGTACCGCTTTTCGAGCTTCTTGAACGTACCGTCCTGGTGGACCTGCGCCAGCGCCTGGTTGAACATGGCCTTCAGATCGGCGTTGTCCTTGCGCAGGCCGATGGCCGTGCCTTCGCCGATCGTCTTCGGGTCCTTTACTTCCGGTCCGGCCCAGGCGAAGCCGTTGCCGCGCGGCGTATTCAGAAAGCCGGCGTTGGCTTGCACTTCGTCCTGCAACGCGGCGTCGAGGCGGCCGGAAGCCAGGTCGGTGTATACCTGATCCTGATTCTGGTAGGGCACCACGGTCACGCCTTTGGACTCCCAATAGGCCTTGGCGTACGCTTCCTGGGTCGTGCCTTGCTCGACACCAACGCGCTTGCCCTTCAGCGATTCAGCGGTGGGCAGGAGCGGCGAGCCGGCCTTGGCAATCATGCGGGCCGGGGCGTCGAACAGCTTGTCGGAGAAATCGATCTGCTCGCGGCGCTTGTCCGTGACGGTCAGCGACGACACGATCGCGTCGAACTTCTTGCCCTTCAACGCCGGAATCATGCCGTCGAAGTCCTGCTCGACCCACACGCACTTGACGTTCATCTTCGCGCACAGCGCGCGGGTCAGATCGACGTCGAAGCCGACGACCTGGCCGCTCGCCGCCTTCGATTCGAACGGCGGATAGCTGGCGTCCACCCCAATGCGCACGGTTTTCCATTCTTTTGCCATGGCGCCGCTGGCCATGACGGCAAGCGCCACGCACAGTGCGAGCTTCTTCATGTTTCTCCTGGATCAAACTGATCGTCGTGGTGCGCCGATCTCGACGACCGCCGGCTCGTGGCTGGCCGTCGCTATTCTAGGCGGTCAAAATTGTCGCGCCGTGTGGAGATCCGGCCTCCATCCCGCCGGCGTCCTTTTTGACGTATCAAGGGCGTTGCCCGAAGATCGCTGTAATCCCGTCGCGGCTGGAATGCCGGCGCCGCTGGCGCGGCCCTGCGTCTTCTGCGTGACCACGCGGCTTGAAAAGCGCGGTATTTTACCCGAACAGGGACGAGGCGCCAGTCCGGGACCGCGACAGCGGCAGCCGGGCCGGCGCGGGCGTTGTGCGTGCGCGACGCTGTTTCGGTTTTGCCGACCGTGGCGCGCCGCGGTGGCCGGACATCGGAACGGGTTCTGTGTTGTCCGCCGGTCCCGCTGCGGCCGGCCGCAGTGGACCGCAAACGCCACGCGCTGCGCCGGAGCCCGATTGCGCCGATTTGTGGAACGATCCGGTGCACCCGCGCCGATTGTTTAGCGGGGGCCGCGCCCTTACATTCCCGGCATCGCTATTTATTCACCGGAGCACCCCATGATCGAGATTCGCCGTTCCGCCGAACGCGGCCATGCCAACCACGGCTGGCTCGACTCGTATCACAGCTTCTCGTTTGCCGACTATCGCGATCCGCAGCACGTGCATTTCGGCCCGCTGCGGGTCATCAACGAAGACCGCGTCGCGGGCGGCCAGGGTTTCGGCGCGCACGACCATCGCGACATGGAAATCGTCACCTACGTGCTCGACGGCGCGCTCGCTCACCGCGACAACATGGGTAACGGTTCGACCATCCGTTACGGCGACGTGCAGCGCATGAGCGCCGGCACCGGCGTAATGCACAGCGAGTTCAACGCGTCGCCGGACGAGCCGGTGCACCTGCTGCAGATCTGGGTGATTCCGCAACGCACGGGCGACCAGCCGGGCTACGAGGAAAAACGTTTCGACGCCGCCGACAAGCGCGGCCGTCTGCGTGTGATCGCTTCGCCCGACGGCCGCGACGGTTCTGTGACGATTCATGCGGACGCGTCGATCTACGCGGCGCTGATCGACGGTGCGGAAGAGACCGCCTTCGCATTGCCGCAGGGTCGTCAGGCGTATGTGCATGTGGCGCGCGGCGCGCTGACGGTGAACGGCGAGGCGCTTCAGGCCGGCGACGCGGCCAAGCTGACCGGCATCGACACGGTGACGCTGGAGAAGGGCGAGGACGCCGAAGTGCTGCTGTTCGATCTCGGCACGCTTAACGGCTAAACGCTGAATGGGGCGCGTGACCAGGGATGACCGTGGATCATTCGCGAGGGGTTGATCGACGGGATGGTTGAACACGCAACGAGCCCGGAGTGTGGCCCACATCCAGTGAAGCCGAACAGAAACGCCACGGAAAATCTCCGTGGCGTTTTTGCATCCGCGAGACGGCCGCGCGGGCCGCCTTCTACTGCCTCATGGCGCTTACTGGCTGGCGGCCGGCGCCGACGCCGCGCCCTTGCGATGCTCCCAGCGCTCGCGCATCTTCTCGTGACGCGCTTCCATCTTCGCAAAGCGCTGCTTGAGCGCCGTGCTGACGGTGGTCTTCTGCTGGTCGTTCAGGCCGCTATAGAACTTGAGCCACGTATCCGTGGTTTGCTGGCGCAGTTGCGCGTCTTTCTGCTCGATTTGCTGGTGCGCGGCGGCCATGGCGTTCAGATCCAGAATCGGCTGTTGCTGCGCGGCCTTGAACTGGCTCTTGATCTGCTCATGATTGGCGCGCATGGCCTCATGGTTCTGTTTCATGGTGTCGAGCGCGGCTTGCCACTGCCTTTCCTGATCCGCGTTCAGCTTCAACTGGTCGTGCAGTTGCGTGAGTTCCTTCATGAAGTGGCCATGCCAGCCGCCGTGGCCCTCGTGAGCGGGTTGGGCGGCATAGGCGGCGCCCGCGCCGATGGCGAGGGCAGTGGCGGCAACGGCGAGAACGCGCGACATCTTTTTGGTGGACATGTGAGGCTCCTTGTAATGGAATAGCCGACGATGCAACCGGTAAGTGGACGGCCTGCATTCGGTAAGACACAGCGTAGAGAACTGCGTCTCGCGCTGTGTTACGCGGCTTGATGCGGCTGTTACGGGCCATTACGTGCGGCTTTCACCGTAACACCCGGTAACCCTTGAGGGCCGTATCGAAACAAAAACCCTTCCTGCTGCGCGTTAAACTTCATCCCATGGCTACTCAAATACTTGTTGTCGACGACGACGTCGAATTGCGCGACCTGCTGCGCGACTATCTGGCCCGTCAGGGCATCGAGGTCTCGGTGCTGCACGACGCCGGCTCGCTCGAGCGCAGGCTCGAACGCGAGCGTCCGGACCTGATCGTGCTCGACCTGATGATGCCGGGCGTCGACGGGCTGACCGCGCTGCGCAAGCTGCGCGCGTCGGGCGACGATATTCCCGTGATCATGCTCACCGCGCGTGCGGACGACGTCGACCGGATCGTCGGGCTCGAGCTCGGCGCCGACGACTACCTAGGCAAGCCGTTCAACCCGCGCGAGTTGCTGGCGCGCGTGCAGGCGGTGCTGCGGCGCCGCCGCACGCTGCCCTCGGCGGCGGCGCCGGAGCAGCGCGAGCCGTTCAACTTCGGCCGCTTCACGCTGGATTTCCAGTCGCGCACGCTGCATCTGGAAGACAAGCCGCTCACGTTGTCGGGCAGCGAATTCGCGCTGCTGAAGATTTTCGTCAATCACCCCATGCGCACGCTCACGCGCGAGCGCCTGCTCGAACTGCTGCACGGTCCGGAATACGACGGCACCGACCGCGGTATCGACGTGCAGGTGTGGCGTCTGCGCCGTATTCTCGAAACCGATCCGTCCACGCCGCGCTTCATTCAGACGGTGCGCGGCCGCGGCTACGTGTTCGTCCCCGACGGCGAGCAGCATGCGCCGGCCCATTGATTCGCTGTTCGGGCGGCTGGCGCTGCTAGTCGTCGCGGTGCTGCTGCTGTCGCATTTCGCCTGGTATGCGCTAATGCGCCTCGAGCGCAGCCAGCTGCAAACGCGCTACGCCGTCGAGGAAGCCGTTTTTCTCGTCGACGCGGTGCGCCAGCACGTCGCCCGTACGCCGGATCAGCCCTTGCCGTCACGCGTGAGGCTGGTCGATCCGGCGAGCCCCGACGTGCCGCCGGATAACACGGACCTGCCGGCGTCGCTCAGCCGGTTTGTTGATGACGTCCGCGATCGCATGCTCTCGGGCACCCAGGTGCGGGTCGGCCAGCCGGGCCGCCCGCCCACGCTGTGGGTGCGCGCCACCACGGATCGCAGCTGGATCGTCGTGCCGGTGCAGCCGCTGCGTCCGCCGCGTTCGATCGACCGCATGGTGCTGTGGCTCGCCATCATCTTCTCGTTCGCCGTCATGGCGGCGCTGTTCGCCGCATGGGCGTTGCAGCAGCCGTTGCGCTCGCTCGCCCAGGCGGTGGCGCGCTTCGGCCGCGGCTTGCCGGTGCCGCCGGTGCCCGAGCGCGGCCCGCGCGAGTTGCGCCAGCTCACGCATGGCTTCAACCAGATGGTTCGGGAAGTGGAGCGAACCGAAAACGATCGCGCTGTGATGCTCGCGGGCGTCGCGCACGACCTGAAAACGCCGCTGGCGCGTTTGCGCCTGCGCGCCGAAATGATGGACGAGGTGAAGATGCGCGACGGCGTGGTGCGCGACGTCGATTCCATGACGCACATCGTCGAGCAGTTCCTGGTGTTCGCGCACGACGGCGCCGATCGCAGCGAAGCGGTCGAAGTGGACGTGCAGTGCGAGCGGGTCGTGCGCAGTTATCGCGCGGTGGCCGCGGGCGCGCCCACCGTGCAGACCGAACTCCACGCGGGGCCGGGATTCCTGCTGCCCGCCGCCACGCTCGACCGGATCCTGTCGAACCTGTTGGATAACGCGCACGCCTACGGCGCACCGCCGATCGTCGTCGCCACGGCGCGTACGGCGCAAGGTTTCACGCTGTCGGTGAGCGACAACGGCAGCGGCATCGCCGCGCAAGATCTGATCAATGCCAGCCGGCCGTTCGTGCGGCTCGATCCGGCGCGCGGCGGCAACGGCCATAGCGGCCTCGGGCTTGCCATCGTCGAGCGGCTGGTGCGGCGGGCGGGCGGGGAGTGGGAGATCGGCAACCACGGCGGGCGTGGCTTGCGGGTCTTGATGAGCTTTTCGTTCGAGGCGGTGCCGCGTGTCGCGGCAGCCTCGGAAAGCGCCTGGTAGATTCAGCGAGGCGCCTGCGCCGCCATGGCGGGACCGCAGGCGCGGCTTACAGTGCGCGTTAGTCTGAGAACAGTGTGTTAAGCGCAGTTGCCGCTTCGCTGTCCACCGTATTCCACGTCACCGTTTCGGCTTCGAAGATGTAGTGCGTGGTGTACTTGCCCAAGCGTGCGAGTATCTCCTCCTGAATCAGTTCCGGCGCGACATCCAGCTTCAGATACCACGCGGTCGACGACAGGCGCGTCTGAAACGCGCCATATTCGGCCAGCAGATGGTCGAACGCGTCAGCATCCTGATCGCGACAGACGATGACCAAATTTCCCTTCATGCGAATCTCCCGTTAAAGCGGTAGCGGCAACCTCGATATTCAGGTCGATGATACCTGCTTCGTCACGGGACGCCCGAGGCCGGGACTTGCGTTGCATCAGCCAGCGCACTCAATGAGGCGTCGGCACGACGGCTTTACCAGACGGTCGCCACCGTGCGCGCGGGCGGCGCGGTGTCGTCCGGCGGGAGCGCTTCGGTGCGGTCGCGGCCGCCCGTTTTCGCCGCGTAGAGGGCCGTGTCGGCGCGGCTCATGATCCGCTCGGGCAGATCGTCGGGCGAGAGTTCGGTGATGCCGATGCTCACGCTCAAGCCCACGGAGGGCGGCAGATTGGGCGAAGGAACCGCCTTCAGACGCAGGCGCAAGCGCTCGACCACGTCGCGCCCGCCGGCCAGATCCGTGGCCGGCAGCAGCAAGCCGAACTCTTCGCCGCCGAGCCGGCCGACCGCATCGGCGCCGCGCAGTTCGGCGCGGCATGTGTCCACGAAATGCTCGAGCGCGCGGTCGCCGGCGGCGTGGCCGAAGCGGTCGTTGATCTGCTTGAAGTGGTCGAGGTCGGCGATCGCCATGCACAGCGGCTCGTTGTTCGCATGCGCGCGTTCGATCTCGTGGCGCAGCAGATCGAGGAAGTAGCGCCGCGACAGCGCGCCGGTCAGCGCATCGTGGCGAGCCTCGGCCGAGAGCAGCGTGTTGGCCGATTGCAATTGCTCGGCCAGATCGCGCGTGGCGCGATGGTGGCGCCGCTCGCGCACATACGACACCGTGATCACCCACGCGAGCGCGACCGTGCCGGCCAGCGTCAGAAACACCAGCAGATGGTCGCGCTTATGATTGCGCAGCAGTTCGGGCCACGCCGCGAGCGGGTCGACCAGATGCGCCGACAGCCCCGAGTTCAATCCGCCGCGCGCCTGATATAGCGACGGCATCCGCTGCTCGGTCATGCCGAAGAGCTGTCCGGCGATGGCCGTGGGCACCCAGGGGGCCTGCGCGGGCACCTGGGCATCGACCTGAATCCGCATGTCGGGAAAGGTTTCGCGGCGATAGATGATCCTGCGCTCGAAGACGCTCATCTGCGTGACGCGCGAGTTCGGCAGCGCGTGGCCTTCGAGCTCGCTGTTGTGCGCCATGATGATGACGCCGTTCTCGTCGGCGACGAAGGTCCCGGCATGCGCGACCCAGTGGCGCAGCCGTGCGATCCCCACCTTGGCCACCACCGCGCCGACCAGCAGACCCTCCGCATACACCGGCGCGGCAATGAAGATGCCCGGCTCGCCGCTCGAGCGGCCGACGCCGTAGGCTTCCGAGAATGCGCCGACCAGCGCGTTGGTCAGATAGGCGCGCATGCGCATGTCGACGCCGACGAACGAGCGCTCCCCCGCCCACGTGCTATTGATCGAGTTGCTCGATGCCACGCAGATGCCGTTGGCGTTGACGAGCCAGATCTGGTCGAGTCCGGAGAAGCCTTGGGCGTCGTGCAGGAAGGTGCTAACCGCGCTCATCCGTGCGTCTTTTAACAACGCAGCGCGCCGGGCGGGTTCCGTCGCTTCGCCGTTCGCGGCATAATTCTGGGATTGCACCAGCGCGTGCTGGACCAGGTCCATTTCGGCCATGGTCGCGGGGATGGCCCGGGACATCGCGAGGTCGCTGGCGATCACCTCGGCCATGTTGTCGACGATGGACGTGGACATTTGCCGCTGCGCGCGCAGGGCTGCGCCCAGCTCTTGCTGTACCATCCGGTCCGCGACCATGCCGGCCACGAACCAGCAAACCAGTACGATCAGCGCGAAGCTGATCGGTCCGGCTGCCTGGTGCAAGGTTGTCCTGTTCATCGACTCTCTGATCCGTCTGGCTGTGTCATACAACTAGCTCGTTCGTGGCGGCGCGCCGGCGCTGTTTCTCCCCTGTTGAAGCGGTTGGCGATGCGCCGCCGCCGTGGTCCGGGATAAACCGCTATACGGCACCTTGCCTCTTGATTTTAACCGTCATGGGGACAGACGCCACCGTTATTGCGGGAATGCGAAGTGCATGCGGTGCACCGATCAGGTTCTTAACGGCAGAGCAGCCGGATTCTGAATGGCTATGGGGGTTTTCCGGACCGCCCCGGCACGCTCCGGCCGCCCCGGCAGTTATCGGGGATGTGCTCTTCGCATCACGACAAGCGGCTTGCGGCACGGCCCGGCGGCGGGCCTTTGCCGCTATTTATCGCGATTTGCCGTGAAAGGTTGTGCCTGAAACATAGGATGGTGTAGTGTCGTGCCGTCCAAAAGAAGGAAAGCTCGCCAGCCCACGGGCGGCGCCTGCGGCGACGGGAGTCCGGGTTGATGGTTGCGGTCCTGGGCGACTCGTCCACGGACACCTCTGTCACCGGTCCACGTGTCACCCACGCTAACGATTTACCGCGCATACGCGTTTTGCCATGCCTGATTTCCGCTTTCCGGACCGATCTTCAGACCGCCGCGGCGAAGCCGCGGCCTCCTTCGCGCGTTCGAACGCCTGTATGAACAGGGAGTGCGTCTGATGGATTTCAGCTTCAACCTGAAGCGCACCGCCAATGCGTCGGCATGGCGGGTGCTGCCCAATCGCTGGGACTTCGTCGCCTTTCCGTTGATCATCTGCATCATCGCGATGGCGGCGATCGGCTTTCACGAGACGCTGGCGCCGATGTCGACGCTCAAGAGCCAGGCGATCTCGCTCGACCCGTCGAACCTGCCTGAATACGCGATGCGCACCACCTTGCGCATGCTGGCGGCAATGGTCGCCTCGCTGATCTTCACGCTGGCGTACGGCACGCTGGCCGCCAAGAGCCGCCGCGCGGGCCTCGTGCTCGTGCCGATTCTGGATATCCTGCAGTCGGTGCCGGTGCTCGGCTACATCTCGTTTACGGTCACGTTCTTCCTCGCGCTGTTTCCGGGCCGCGTGCTCGGCGCCGAACTGGCGGCGATCTTCGCGATCTTCACGAGCCAGGCGTGGAACATGACATTCAGCTTCTATCAGTCGCTGCGCACCGTGCCGCGCGATCTGGACGAAGTCTCGCGCGGCTTTCACCTGACTTCGTGGCAGCGCTTCTGGAAGCTGGAAGTGCCGTTCTCGATGCCCGGCCTCATCTGGAACATGATGATGTCGATGTCGGGCGGCTGGTTCTTCGTGGTCGCCTCCGAGGCGATCACGGTCGGCAACCGGTCGATCACGCTGCCGGGGATCGGCGCCTACCTGGCGCAGGCGATTTCGGAGAAGAACCTGCACGCGATCGGCTGGGTGATCCTCGCGATGACGGTCGTGATTCTCGCGTACGACCAGTTGCTGTTCCGCCCGCTCGTCGCATGGGCCGACAAGTTCCGCATGGAAACCACCAGTTCCGGCGACGCGCCGGAATCGTGGCTGCTCGATCTGATTCGCCGCACGCGCCTGATTCACCGTTTGCTCGTGCCGCTCGGCTGGATGTTCGCGAAGGCCGCGCGCGTGCCGTTCCGGCTGCCGGCGATTCAGGGCCGGCGCTTCCAGATTCCGCAGATTCAAAAGAGCTCGCGCGTCGGCGACATCGCCTGGGCGGCGCTGGTGCTGGCCGGCACCGTGTACGTGGTGTATCGCGTGTTCATCTACGTGCGCACCGGCGTCTCGCTCGACGAAGTCGGCCACGTGCTGGTGCTCGGCCTCATCACGTTGCTGCGCGTGGTGGTGCTGATCGCGCTGGCGTCGGTGGTGTGGGTGCCGGTGGGTGTGCTGATCGGGCTGCGTCCGGCGCTCGCCGAGAAGATCCAACCGCTCGCGCAATTCCTCGCCGCGTTCCCGGCCAACCTGCTGTTCCCGGCGTTCGTGATCGCGATCGTGCGCTTTCATCTGAACCCGGACATCTGGCTGTCGCCGCTGATCGTGCTCGGCACCCAGTGGTATATCCTGTTCAACGTGATTGCCGGCGCGACCTCATATCCGAACGACTATCGCGAGGCGGCCAAGAACTTCCACATCCGCGGCTGGCAATGGTGGCGTCAGGCCATGCTGCCGGGCATTTTCCCGTACTACGTGACGGGCGCGATCACCGCCTCGGGCGGCGCGTGGAACGCGAGCATCGTCGCGGAATTCGTTCAGTGGGGCGACACCAAGGTGGCGGCGCACGGACTCGGCGCCTACATTGCCCAGTCCACCGCGGCGGGCGACTATCCGAAGATCATCGTGGGCATTGCCGTGATGTCCCTGTTCGTGACCCTGTTCAACCGCCTGCTGTGGCGTCCGATGTACGCCTATGCCGAAGCCAAGCTTCGGCTTGATTGAGAATTAAAGGCAAAACGCGATGCAAAATCCTAAAGCTGCTATGACCGCCGCGCCGATCCAGACGCCGCCGAAGCCGCCGCGCCTCGGCGAAGAGATCCTGCGCGTCAAGGACGTGTGCCGCGGTTTCAACAAGTAGCAGGGCGAACTGCTCGTCCTCGACGATGCGAATCTGTCGTTGCGTGAAGGCGAGATCGTA
>DASPZL010000312.1:0-18343 GCA_035636295.1 Paraburkholderia sp. | reverse complement strand
TCACCGGATCACGACGACAACGACAGGAGTTGCAGAGTGCAGGAGGCCACCACCCAGTCGAACGAGTGATATTCAGAAAAATTGATTGAAGGCCGGTTGAACGATATGAACTGCGCGTTGGATTCGTCCTACGCCATGCAGCAAGTCGAAGCCGGGAGCCGCGACCGGGGCATCCAGATCAAGAGGAATCCGTCCAGGTGGGTTGCTGCGAGGACCATGGGGCTCGGGGAATGATGGGGGCATCGTCAGCCCCCCGGCACTCCCCAACTGACCGCTCAGCCTCATACGTCCAGGTCGCCAGCCTTTCCCCCACAACTTATCCACAGATTATGTTGAAAGGCCTGTTGATAACGCCATGACATGCCGGCTAATTGCTTGATTATCCGACGAATTCCGGTGCAGACGCGTTTGTGGACGCGGTCCTTCTGTTGGAGCCCGCTGTGGCTCCGAACGCGGTTATCCAAACATACCGCCACCAAACACAAGCAACATCAATAAACCCCCGCCTCCCCCACCGGCCGATTCTTGAATCGCTTATGCACCCAATAATATTGATCAGGAATCCGTCTGACCTGCGTCTCGAGAAACTCGGTAATCCGCCGTGCGTCGACGGCGACGTCGTCCGACGGGAAATCGCTTAGCGCGTCGAAAATCGTCAGCTTGTAGCCGCGATAGTCCGGCAACACTTCGGTCACGAACGGCACCACACGAGCATTGCCCGCACGCGCCATCCGCGAGACGGACGTCAGCGTGCAGGCGGGCACGCCGAAAAACGGCACGAACACGGAGTCGCGCAAGCCAAAATCCATATCCGCCGCCAGCATCACCGGCTTGCCCTCGCGCAACACGCGCAATGCCCGCCGCACGCTGTCGCTGCGCGGAATCATCTCCGTGCCGAAGCGCGCGCGCTGCCGCTTGGCCATTGCGTCGAGCAGAAGGTTCGACATCGGCGTGTAAAGCGACGCGACGGGATGCCGCGTCGAATACATCATGCAGCCGGCCTCGATGCCGACGAAATGGAAGCCGACAAAGATCGTCGGATGCGCCTGCATGTCGGAGAGATCGATCGCGCTTTCCACTTCGACGAGGCGCGCGAGCGCCTGCGCATTGCCGAACCATTGCGGCCCACGCTCGACATAACTGCGGATCACATGGCAGAAGTGCGCGCGCGCAAGACGTTCGCGCGCCTCGTCGCTCATGTCCGGAAAACACAATTTCAGATTGGTATGCACGACGCGCCGGCGTGTACTCGGAATCCGGTACAGCAACGCGCCGATACCGGTGCCGATCCGCGCGACGACGCCGTACGGCAGAAAGGCAAAGGCACGCAGCAGACCTGTCATCAGACAGATGAGGATTCGACTTTTCACAAGGCGGAGACCCGATGGATGCTGGATGGCAAACACGCCGGCCGCAGCAATTTAATTCTGCTAACGGACGGAGCGGCATGCGCCGCGCGTCAAACCGGGTCTCGCGCGGCGCGTTCTTAAGATGGACGCCTCGTTCGCGGCGAGGCGCAGCGGTGCTGGAGGCCGAAACCGGTTAGGAATCGGGCGTCCCGATGGGACCCAGTGAAAGCACCGCAGGCGTGATTAAAACACACCGCGCGGGGTGGGCACAAAAGCTGCCGGCCGCGCAGTCATCACGGCGCGGGAAATGCACTTGGGAAGGCGGCTTTTCCGCTCTGCTCAACCAGTTCGCCGACTAGCCGACGCGCGGGGCCACGCGGCCCGCACGCGCCTGCTACGACATCAAGGTTTGTTCGACTCGAACAGATCCATGATCTGCTTCTTTTCGTTCGACGAGACGCTCGGCGGCGACACCGCCGGCGGCGTCATGCCCGCCGGCCCCACGCCGCCGACTGCATCGCTCACGCCGGCGGTCGGATTCGCCGAATCGAGACCGATGCTGGCGACGAAGCCATTGCCCGGCGTCATATCCGTATAGAACAGTTCACCGTCGACAGAAGTCACGCCGGCCGGCTGCGGCGGCTCGGCTTGCGGCACGCCGCGCAGCGCGCGCTGCATGTACTCGACCCAGATCGGCAACGCGAGCTGCGCGCCGAATTCGCGGCTGCCGAGGGTCTTCGGCTGGTCGTAACCCATCCACGTCACTGCCACCAGCGATTGCTGATAACCGGCGAACCAGCCGTCCTTCGCGTCGTTGGTCGTACCCGTCTTGCCCTGCAAGTCCGAACGACGCAGCACGTTGGTGCCCGCGCCCGTGCCGGCCGTCGCCACAGAATGCAGCAGGCTGTTCATGATGTACGCGTTACGCGGTTCGAGCGTGCGCGGCGCGTCGCGCCCGGCGGTTAGCGGCTGCGCCCTGGAAAGCGGCTCGCCGCGCGCATCGGTGACCTCGTTGATCAGATACGGATTGATCCGGTAGCCGCCGTTCGCGAACACCGAGTACGCCCCCGCCGACTGCAACGGCGTGACGAGGCCCGCGCCGAGCGCCATCGGCAGGTACGGCGGAGTCTTGTCGGCGTCGAAACCGAAACGCTGCGTGACAAAGTCTTGCGCGTACTTCGTGCCGATGAACGACAGGATGCGGATCGACACCAGGTTCTTCGACTTCTGCAACGCGAGGCGCAAGGGCATCGGACCGTCCGGCTGGTCGTCGTCCTTCGGCTCCCACGCATCGCCGCCCGGCGTGCTCGACGGGAAGTACAGCGACGCGTCGTTGATGATCGTGGCCGGTCCCAGCCCCTTGTCGAGCGCCGCCGAATAGATGAACGGCTTGAAGCTCGAACCCGGCTGACGCCACGCCTGCGTAACGTGATTGAACTTGTTCTTGTTGAAGTCGAAGCCGCCCACCAGCGCGCGAATCGCGCCGTCCTGCGGCGTGAGCGAGATGAGCGCGCCTTCCACTTGCGGAAGCTGCGTGATCTGCCAGTTGCCTTTATCGTCGGCAAGCACGCGCACGATCGAGCCCGGCTTGATCTTCGTGGCCGCCGTCGCGCGCGCGCTCAGCGCACCGGCTGCAAAACGCAGGCCGTCGCCGCTGATCGTCACCTGCGTGCCGTCCACCAGTTGCGCCTTCACCTGCTTCGGACTCGCGTCCGTCACCACGGCGGCGATGATCTCGCCATTGTCGGGATGATCGGTGAGCGCGTCGTCGATCGTCTGATCGCGGTCGTCGCCCGGCGCGGGCAGTTGCACGAAACCTTCCGGCCCGCGATAGCCGTGGCGCCGCTCGTAATCCATCACGCCCTTGCGCACCGCGCGATAGGCGGCGTCCTGATCGGCGGAATCGATCGTGGTGGTGACGTTCAGGCCGCGCGTATAGGTTTCGTCCTTGTACTGCGCATACATCATCTGCCGGACCATTTCGGCGATGTACTCGGCGTGCACGCTGTATTCGTTGCCCGGATTCCGGGTGCGAAGCTCTTCCTTCACGGCCTGGTCGTACTGCTCCTGGCTGATGTATCTCAGTTCGAGCATGCGCCTCAGAATGTATTCCTGACGAATCTTCGCGCGCTTCGGATTGACCACCGGGTTATACGCAGACGGCGCCTTCGGCAGACCGGCCAGCATCGCCGCTTCGGCGAGCGTGATGTCTTTCAGATCCTTACCGAAGTACACGCGCGCGGCCGCTGCAAAACCATAGGCGCGCTCGCCCAGATAAATCTGGTTCATGTACAGCTCGAGAATCTGATCCTTGGTCAGCGCGCGCTCGATCTTGTAGGCAAGCAGCATTTCGTAAATCTTGCGCGTGTAGGTCTTCTCGCTCGACAGAAAGAAGTTGCGCGCCACCTGCATCGTGATCGTGCTCGCGCCTTGCGAGGCGCCGCCATGCGCGATGTCGGCGAAACCGGCGCGCAGAATGCCCAGGAAATCGACGCCGCCGTGCTCGTAGAAGCGATAGTCCTCGATCGCGAGCACCGCTTTCTTCATCTGGTCGGGAATGTTCTGGAAGCGCACGAGGCTGCGCCGCTCCTCGCCGAACTCGCCGATCAGCACGTGGTCCGCGGTGTAGACGCGCAGCGGCACTTTCGGACGATAGTCGGTCAACGCGTCGAGCGACGGCAGTTGCGGCCCCATCACCACCAGCGCATAGCCGACGATCAGCGCGCCCACCACGGCGACGGTCGCAACCAGACTGGCGAACCAGATGGCGATGGTCGCGCCGACGGAACGGCGGCCGGCCTCGGCGTCGCGCGAAGCAGCGTTGCGTCCTGGAGTGCGGTGGTAGGAATCCCGGTCTTCACCAGCCGGAGAATGGGAGGAATGCGGTCGTTTGATGATTGGCATGACTGGAATAGTGGGCGCATGACTGCGCGCCTGTCTGCACGCGCTCCTGGCGCATGCATGGATCGTGATCGAGCAACGTAGGCTAAAGGCGCGAACCGCCGCGTGGCCTGATGCCCCCGGCCGGCCACACGGCGCGCCTGGGACAGTGTCCGGCGCAACGTAACAGCGCATTTTAAAGAAATCAAGCGTAGTCGAAGTCAGTTTTTTTGTAAAAATTCCCTTCGGGCCGCGAGGCGTCTGTAGATTACGGCATTCATACGGATGTCTTGCGCGCCCTGCCGGAGTTATCAACAGAAAGTGTTGAAAGGCCTGTGGACAAGCCCACCGGAAACGCTACAAGCCGTTGATGTCACGGGATTTTCATGTCGCGCCCGTTCCGCATCGGTGCAACTCGTCATATGATGGACTCGGCGCGTGCGAACGGCTTATGCCGAATGCACGTCTGACCGCTCATGCCAACAAGTATGCGAGCCGACCATGAACAAGCCCAGCGAACGCATCGTCGTATTCGTCACCACCGCACAGAAACGCGCGATCACCGCCACCGCCGCCGATCTGGGCATTAGCGTGAGCGAACTGATGCGGCGCGCGGTGCTGAGCTTCGGCGCCACCAGCGAACAGGTGAAAGCGGCCAGCATCGTCGACCGGCTCAACACGCCACGCGCGCCGGACGCGCTCGACGCGGCGTTGCAGCGGGTCGCGCGCGGCACGCGGCAAACGCGCGCGGCGCTGCCGGCGGCCTTGCAAACGCGCGGCAACGGCGAAGCGGCAGCGTCAACGGAGAACGCGGCCGCGGCAGCGGGAACCGGCGCGGAGCCGACTCGGGATCCATTGCCGCGCAGCCCTTTGTCGGCCGAGTCAACGCCGCTGCTGCCGGCGGATGTGTCAGCCGCGCTCGCCGCCGGCGTTGACGAGGAAGCCGCGGCCACCGCCGCAGCGGTGGCGCGCGTCGCGGCGGCAGAAGCGGCGTCGGCGGAACGCCTCGCCACGCAGCAGACGGACACGCAAGCGCAGATGCGCAGCGTGTTCAAGCGTCCACGCATCGACGGCGCTCGCGACGAAGACGACCCGCTGAGCGACCCGAGCACGGGAGGCGGCCGCTTCGCGTGACGCAAAGGCGCCGTGCAATCGGCGAGGCGCCCTGCCCGGATATCTTTTCCACGCGTTTGCGACATGTTGGCGGCACCTGCGCGACCCCTCGTCGACACTTTATCGACACACTTCGCGCGCAAGGTTTGCGCGTCCACTTCATCGCGCCCTTTAAGTCCGTTTTAAGAGACCGCGTGGTGTAATATCCGCGAACGGCTGGATGACCGGTCGCGCGTTGAACCGCTGCCCCTGTTCGCAAATTCGATCCGCGCGATCGAACAATTTACGGCGCCGCTATTGCAATCGGCAAGCGCGCCCCGAACTCCGGTCGGAACGCTGCACAGCTTCGCGCGTGGCGGCGTAAAGTAGCGGTGGAAAGCAGTTGAGCGCGCGGAATTATTCAGCGTTGACATCATTCTTTGGAGGTTTTCATGTCGCTTTTTGACAGCATTTCGCGCACGCTCAAAGGTCTTCTGAACGACGCGGCCGATTCCGTGCAAGACCCGTCGCGCGACTCGCGCCAGATCGTGCGCGAACTCGACGAGAGCATCGCCAAAGCCGAGAACTCGCTGATCGAGATTCAGGCGCAAGTGGCCACGCAGCAAAGCAAGCGCGATGTTGCCGCGGACAAGGCGAAGAAATACGAAGACGGCGCGAAGCGCGCGCTGCAATCCGGCGACGAAGCGCTCGCCCGCGAAGCCCTCGGCGCGCAAGCCACGGCCGAAGCCGAACGCGATGCGCTGGCGAAGGAACTGACTACGCTGGAGCCATCGGTCGCGCAGTTGAAGAGCCAGATCGAAGACATGCGCACCCGTCGCAACGACCTGAACGCCCGCTCGAACATTCTGCAAGCCAAGCAGCAGATCGCTCAGGCCAAGGACGTGGCGGCCACCGCGCTGGGCGGTATCGGCGGCAAGAATCTCTCCGAGGATTTTCAGAAGCTGGAAGACAAGGTCGCGTTGTCGAATGCACGTTCCGACGCACGTCTGGATTCGGCCGACGTAAAAAGCGGCAAGGCGCTCGACGACAAGCTTGCCGATCTGAACCGCGGCCCGTCCGTCGAGGACCGTCTCGAAGCGTTGAAGAAGCAGATGAACACGCCGGCCCAGTAATTGCGTCGGCACTGCCGTGTTGAGGTAGTTGTCAAGGAGACGGGCGCATCGCGCCCGGTCCGTCAATGAAAAAATTTCTCGCAATCGCGTTCGCCTCATTGCTGTTCGTGTCGGCCGCGGCGTTTGCCGTGCCGACTGTTCAGCAGATCGAATCCGCAATGGCGCAAGGCAACTGGCAGCAAGCCGATGCCGGCTTGAGCGAAGTGCTGCAGGCGCATCCGAACAATGCCCGCGCGCATTATCTGTACAGCCAGGTGCTCGATCGTGAAGGCCGTTATGCCGACGCGCTCGCCCAGGTCCAGCAGGCGAAAACGCTCGACCCGCAAATCCGCTTTACCGATCCCAGCCGTTTCGCGCAAACCGAAGCGCGCATCCGCAAGAACGCGGAACGTGCCGGCGGCAACACCACCAGCCGCGCGGCGAACCCGTTCGTGCAGCAGAATGCGCCGGCCGTGCAGCAACAGTCGGCGATGATCCCGCAAGCGCCCCAACAGCATGGCCCGGGCATCGGCATGTGGATCGGCATCGCTCTGCTGATCGGCGCCATCGCGCTGGTGCTGCGCTGGACACTGCGCCGTGCCCGCAAACAGGACGATACGCGCGCCGACGACGATCGTCGTGTGCAACTCAAGCGCGCAACGGAAATGCTCAACACCGTGCGCTCGCTCAAGCTCGACGTGAAGCTTTCCACCGTGCAAGGTCATGAGGCACTGGAGAAGGAAGTCGAAGCGACCGAAGACCAGTTGCGCGGCCTCGTCGAAACGCTGTCGAACAGCAAGAATCCGGTGCCGCCGTATCAGCTCGACGAACTCGAGCAGCGCATCGGCAGCATGCGCGCGCGTGCCGACGGCCGGCCCGATCCGTATGCCGCGCCGGCCTCGGCCACGCAGCAGTCGCCGTATGCGCAGGAAGCCGAGCGTTTCGGCAATCCGCCGCAAGCGCCCTATCCGCAACAAGGACCCTATCAGCAACAGCCGCCGGTCGTCGTGCAGCAAGGCGGAGGCGGTTTCGGCGGCGGCATGGGCGGTTTGTTGACCGGCGTGCTGCTTGGCGAAGCGCTGAATTCCGGACGTGAGCGCGTCGTGGAGCGCGATGTGATCGTCGACGACGAATCGCGCCGCCGTGGCAACGACGGCGGCAATGGCGGCAACCTCGACTTCGGTCAGGGTTCGAACGACTGGAGCGATAACAGCGGCGGCGGCGTCGACATGGGCAGCAACGACGATTCCGGCGGGTGGAACGATACCTGAGCGTTAAGTCGCGGCTCTTTCGAGCAAGCAACGCATGAAGCATGCGGTCGTCAATCAGGCGTTAATGAAAACAGGCTCCTTCAATCACGGAGCCTGTTTTTTTGCGCGACGTTCTTCTTATGCCCGCATCGACACCGGCGCCCTGCCCGGCTCCTGCTGCGCGAGCAGCACCGAACCCGCGAACAGCCGGACGATGAAACGCTCGGCATACGCGATCAGCGCTTGCTGGCGTACGGCATTCACGTCGATGTATTCCGCCGACAGGTGAAACAGTTGCAGCACGATCTGCGTGCAGACTTCGTCGACTGTCTCGCGGGCGAGCGTCGGCATCAGTTCCAGTTGCACGACGTCGTCCGCCATTTCCGCCGACACTTCGTGAAGGTTCGCGCGCACCGCTTCGCGCAATGCCGGCGACGTGCCGTGGTACTCCGCCAGCGCACTCAGAAAGGCCTCGCGGTTTTCCAGCGCGAACGCAAAGAACGCCACGCATGCGCGACGCGGCACGCTATAGGCGTCGTCGTGCGCGGCGAGCCAGCGTTCGCGCCGCAGCATCGGCCGCAAGCGGCGGCTCACGGATTCGACCGCCTCGCGCGCAAGGTCGTCGAGCGTGTCGAAATGACGGTAGAACGTGTTGGGATTGAGCCCTGCCTCACGCGCCAGTTCGCGCAAGCCCAGACTTCCGAAGCTGCGGCCGCCCGCGGTCAGGCGCAATGCGGCTTCGATCAGCTTGCGCTTGCCGGCAGGCAATTCCTGCCCGGCAGCAGCGCGATGGCCGGCGGCAGACATCGTTTCAGGTACGGATTTCATGAGCTTTCAATCGGAGCACGGGGCGCGCGTTTAATAGTCGTACTCTAAACGATCTTGACGCAAAGTGTACAGTTGTCTACCCTGCGCGTTATGCTGCAGTAGACACCTGTAGACGCCTGAAATTCGCCCCGCCGGAGACCCGCTTTGACGCCTGCTTCATCTGCCGCACCTGCAGTGCCTGCCGCACCGTCCAGCGCCGCACCCGCCACGCCGCGCATTGCCATTGTCGGAAGCGGCTTTGCGGGCATCGGCATGGCGATCCGTTTGCTGAAGATGGGCATCACGTCGTTCACGATCTACGAGGCGGCGAGCGACATCGGCGGCACGTGGCGCGACAACACCTATCCCGGCGCGGCTTGCGATGTGCCGTCGCATCTGTATTCGTTTTCGTTCGAGCCGAATCCGGCGTGGTCGCGCGCGTTCGGCGGCCAGGCGGAAATTTTCGCCTACCTGAAGCACTGCGCGCGCAAGTACGGCGTGGAGCGTTACGTGCGCTGCAACGCGCGGGTGGCCGCGGCGCGCTTCGATGAAGTGCGTCAGACCTGGCAAGTCGAGATCGAGGCGAACGGCGCGTTTGAAAGCATCGAGGCCGACGTGGTGATCGCCGCGAGCGGCCCGTTGTCGCGCCCTGCCATGCCGCAAATCGCCGGGCTCGAACGTTTCGAAGGCAAGCTGTTTCATTCGGCGCGCTGGGACCATACGTATCCGCTTGAAGGCAAACGCGTTGCGGTGATCGGCACCGGCGCGAGCGCGATTCAGTTCGTGCCGCAAATTCAGCCACGCGTCGCGCAACTCGAATTGTTCCAGCGCACCGCGCCGTGGATCATGCCGAAGCCCAACAAACCGATCGGTCCGCTCGCGCAGTGGCTGTTCCGGCACGTGCCGTTCACGCAGCACTTCGTGCGCGGCGCGATCTACTGGCAGCTCGAATCGCGCGCGATCGCCTTCGTGGTCAATCCAAAGTTGATGAAGCTGCCGATGAAATTCGGCCTGAGCTATCTGGAACGACGCGTGAAGGACCCGGCGCTGCGCGCCAAGCTGACGCCGAACTACCGGCTCGGTTGCAAGCGCGTGCTGCTGTCGAGCGATTACTATCGCGCCGTCAGCCAGCCGAACATCGACGTGGTGACGGCGGGCATCCGCGAAATCGTCGCGGACGGCATCATGACCGAAGACGGCACGCATCATCGCGCCGATGCGATCATCTGCGGCACGGGCTTTCAGGTCAACGACGTCGGCGCGCCCTTCGACGTGACCGGCATCGAAGGCGCCGACCTCGGCGCGATGTGGCTGCGCGACGGTCCCGAGGCTTACCTCGGCACCAGCATCGCGAACTTCCCGAACTTCTTCATGATCGTCGGCCCGAATACGGGACTCGGCCACAACTCGATGATCTACATGATCGAGTCGCAAGTGCAATACATCGCCGATTGTCTGCGCGTCCTGCGCCGGCGCAAAGCGCGCACGATGAATTTGCGGCCAGACGTGCAGCGCGATTTCAATGCGCGCTTGCAAAGGGAGATGCAGCATTCCGTGTGGGTCAGCGGCTGTCATAGCTGGTATCAGACGAAAACCGGCAAAGTCACCGTATTGTGGCCGGGTTTCACGTTCAGCTTTCGCAAGCGCACGCGGCGTGTGCGGCCGCACGATTATCGTTTTGCGCCTTGACGCTGTACGCCGGCGCTTGCGGCGGCTCACATTCCGATGGAAGAAGCGCCCGAGCGCGTGATGGCCGATTTGCGCGCGTTTCTCGACACGCCTGCCGCGAGTGTTCCGCTTAATGAAGGCACGCGCCGCGCGCCGGCCTGATCCCACCCTTTCTTGCTGAATCGCCTGTTCGCGCGTATGACTGCGTGAGATCTCGCGCGTCCCTCGCCTACTTCACCCGACCCGCTCAACCGCCTCCGAGCAGGCGCAGCAGCCCCCAGAGAAATTTGCAGAGCATCACGATCAGCTGCCACAGGTGATAGAGCTGTTGCCAGCCCGAAACGCGCGCGAAAGAGTCGATCATGGTCACCTGTGAAGAAAGGAAGGGAAAGAATGGGCTGCGAGGTGGTGATAGCTGACCGCACATCATAACGACTGCGGGATACCCCGTATCAAGTCGCCTGAAAGCGCGCCGTAAACGCACGGAGAAGGCGCTGCATTCGCGCTGGATGCGCACGCCAATCGACTGCGCCAATCGCGCCATCAAGGAGACGTACATGACGCGCTTCAGCTTTCGCCGGGTGGCCCGTTCGCAATCGGTCGTCGGCGATATTGCCGCGCAAGCCGGCAAACTGGGCATTGAAATCTGCGACGTATCGGGCCATGTCGAGGAGGTGGCCGCGCGCGTGCAGCGCCAGGCGCAGGTATGCCGCGCGTTGCGCGAATCCGCTGCGCAGACGCTCGCGGGCAACCATCGCATCGCCGCGGCCGCGCGTGAAATGCGCAACGTGTCCGCCGAAGCCGCGACCGGTGTGCAGGAGTCGCAGCAGACGCTGGAGGCGTCGCTGGCCGACATCCACGGACTGGTGGAAGGCGTGACGGTGATCGAGAATCAGATCGGCGCGCTGCGCAGTGCATTGGCGCATGTGAGCCGCGTCTCCGAGGAGATTTCGCTGATCGCGCGCCAGACCCATCTGTTGGCGCTGAACGCCGCGATTGAAGCGGCACGCGCGGGCGAGTCCGGCAAGAGTTTCGCGGTGGTGGCCGCCGAGGTGAAGAACCTGTCGGCGAAGACCGCACAGGCGACCGGTCAGATCGAAACGACGCTGGCGCAACTCACACAGCAGACCGAGCAGTTGATCAGCGAAGGTTCGGTGAACACGGCGCGGGCACATCGTGTGCGCGAAGGCACGCGCAAGATCGGCGACGTCGTGCACGCCACGGGCGACGCAATCGCGCATCTCAACAACGAGGCGGGCCAGATCGCCGCGTTGACCGGCGAGATCGAAACGCAATGCGACGGGCTCGAGGCGCAGGTGCTGGAAATGGCGAGCGGCGTCGAGGACTCGAGCGAGAACTTCGTGCAGGCGAAGGACCGGCTGGGCAATCTGCTCGGCGTGTCCGAGACGTTGATCGAGCTGACCGCCGCAACGGGCGTCGAGACTGCGGATACGCGCTTTATCGAAGCGGTGCAGCAGGCCGCGGCGGCGGTGAGCAAGGTGTTCGAAGCGGCCGTCGCGCGGGGCGAGATATCGATTGAGGATCTCTTCGATCAGCACTATGTGCCCGTCGCGGGGAGTAATCCGGCTCAGTTCATGACGCGGTTTACTGCTTTTACCGACCGGGTTTTGCCGCCGGTTCAGGAACCTTTGCTCGAGCTCGATCCGCGGGTGGCGTTTTGTGCCGCCATCGATGTGCGCGGTTATCTGCCTACTCACAATCTGAAGTTTTCACAGCGGCAGCGCGACGATGCGGTCTGGAATATGGCGAACTGCCGTAACCGGCGTATGTTCAATGATCGCACTGGCCTTGCTGCTGGTTCACATACCAAGAAGTTCTTGCTGCAAACTTATCGGCGCGATATGGGTGGCGGAGAGTTCTTTTTGATGAAGGATGCTTCGGCGCCGGTGTTTGTGGGTGGGCGGCATTGGGGTGGGGTGCGGATTGGGTATAAGGTTTGAGGTTTGAGGTTTTTTTGCCTGGCGCCGCGCCAGGCAAAAAACTACACCGCCATCACAACTCTCTTCCTCTCCGCCCGCTGCATAAAATAATTAACCGCAACAACCCCAACCGTAACCACAGCAATAAACAAAGTAGCCAGCGCATTCATCTCAGGATTCAACCCCAGCCGGACACGAGAAAAAACCACCAGCGGCAGCGTAGTCGACCCAGGCCCGGACAAAAACGCCGACAAAACCAGATCATCGATCGACAGAGTAAACGACAACAACCACCCGGAAACGAGCGCCTGTGAAATCAACGGCAGTGTAATGGAGAAGAACACCCGCAGCGGCGTCGCCCCAAGATCCAGCGCGGCTTCTTCGAGAGAAGGATGCAACTCCCTCACACGCGACTGCACGATGATCGCCACATAAGAAATACACAGCATCACGTGCCCGATCCAGATCGTGAAAATGCCACGCCCGGCCGGCCAGCCGAACCACTTCGCCATTTCGATGAACAGCAACAGCAGCGAAATCCCCTGAATCACCTCGGGAATCACCAGCGGCGCGTTGATCATCCCCGTGTACAGCGTGAAACCGCGAAACCGTCCCATGCGCGCCAGCACGAAACCCGCCCACGTGCCGATGATCACGGAAGCAAACGCCGTCAGCAGCGCCACCCGCAACGACAACCACGCCGCCGCGATCAGTTCCTCATCGTGCAGCAACGCCACATACCAGCGCGTCGAAAAGCGCGTCCACACCGTGACCAGTTGCGATTCGTTGAACGAATACACAATCAGACTCACGATCGGCACATACAGGAACAGAAAGCCGATCCCCAACGCAATGAACTGCAATATCCGGTTCGGCTTCATCAGCGCTTTTCCTCCATCGCCTTCGCCTGCGCGTACTGGAAAAACGCCATCGGCACCAATAGCAGCAATACCATCGCGCATGTCACCGCAGACGCCATCGGCCAATCGGCGTTGTCGAAGAACTCATTCCACATCACGCGGCCGATCATCAGCGTATTCGCGCCGCCGAGCAATTCGGGAATCACGTACTCGCCCACCGCCGGAATGAACACCAGCAGACAACCGGCGATGATGCCGTTCTTCGACAGCGGCAAGGTGATCTGCCAGAACGCTTTCCACGGCTTTGCGCCAAGGTCGTAGGCGGCTTCCAGCAAGGTCATGTCCATCTTCACCAGATGCGCGTACAACGGCATGACGAGGAACGGCAGGTACGAATAGACCATGCCGATATAAACCGCGGCATTCGTGTGATACAGCTCGATCGGCGTATGAATCACCCCGATCGACATCAGGAAGTTATTCAGCAAACCGTTGTTCTTCAGGATGCCGATCCATGCATACACGCGAATCAGAAACGACGTCCAGAACGGCAGCATCACGGCCATCATCAGCAGATTCCGGCTCGCCGGATTCGATCGTGCGATGTAATAAGCCATCGGATAACCGATCAGCAAACATAGCAACGTCGAGATCGCGGCGACCACCACCGAATTTACATAGGTCGCGAAATAGAGGCTGTCGGTGAGCAGAAACGCGTAGTGCGAGAAGTCGAGGGTGACGTGAAGCGCGCCTTCCGCGAAACTGGTCAACTCCGTATAGGGCGGAATGCCAAGCTGCAAATCGGCGAAGCTGATCTTCACGACCAGCAGGAACGGCACGAGGAAAAACAGCAGCAGCCAGATGAACGGCCCCGCCACCACCGCGGTGCGGCCGGTCAGATTGAAGCGGCGCACCGGCCAGGTCGCGAAGGAATTGAGCGAGCGCTTCATGACGTCAGCACCACGCCGGCCGATGCGCTCCAGCGCACATACACTTCGTCGCCCCACGTGGGCGGATCGATTTCCGTCAACGCGAGGCTCGTCACGTTCGCGATCACCGTCTTGCCCGCCTCGAGCTTCACGTGATACAGCGAATAGCCGCCCATGTAAGCGATATTCGTGACGACGCCCTTGCCCCAGTTGTACGCGCCCTCGGGCGGCTTGCGCGTGAGCGCGATGCGCTCGGGCCGAACCGAGATCGTCACCGGCATGCCGAGCGGACCCGTGATGCCGTGGTTCACGTACAGGCGGCACGACAGGTCGGACGTTTCGATGAACACGTGATCGGGCTCGTCCTCGACGGTATGGCCCTCGAACAGATTGGTCGAGCCGATGAACTCCGCCGAAAAGCGGCTGTTCGGATACTCGTACACCTCATGCGGTGTGCCGAGCTGAACGATCTCGCCCTCGCTCATCACGGCGAGGCGGCTCGCCATCGTCATCGCCTCTTCCTGGTCGTGCGTGACCATGATGCAGGTCACGCCCACCTTGTCGAGAATGTTGACCAGTTCGATCTGCGTGCGCTGACGGATCTGCTTGTCGAGCGCGGACATCGGCTCGTCGAGCAGCAACAGCTTCGGCCGCTTGACGAGCGAACGCGCGAGCGCCACGCGCTGCTGCTGACCGCCGGAGAGCTGATGCGGCTTGCGCTTCGCGAAGCGGCCCATCTGCACGAGTTCGAGCACGGCCTGCACGCGGTCCTTGAGCTCCGCCTTCGGCACGCCTTCCTGCTTCAGACCGAAGGCGACGTTCGTCTCCACCGTCATGTGCGGAAAAAGCGCATACGACTGGAACATCATGTTGACCGGCCGGCGGTACGGCGGCAATTGCGCGAGGTCCTCGCCGTCGATCAGGATCTTGCCCGAGGTCACGCTTTCGAGGCCGGCCAGCATGCGCAGCAAGGTCGACTTGCCGCAACCGGAACTGCCGAGCAGCGCGAACAGCTCGCCCTTCTTCACCGACAGGTTGACTCCCTTGACCGCCACGGTCTCGCCGAACTTCTTCACGACGTCGACGATCTGGACGAAATTCTCCGCTGCGTCGCCCATCACTGCGTTAAAGCCCGGGGACGGCGCGGCCACCCCTGCCGGCGCGCCCGACTGGTCACTACTCATCACAATGCTTTACTCCGGCGTTTGACGAACAAAGCCCCCGGTGAACACCGAGGGCTTCATGATGATGCTTACCCGTTCACTGAAGCCGCGGGTCAGCGGCCGGACTTGAATTCAGTCCACAGCCGCGTTTGCAGCCGCTGGACTTCCGGCGGCAGCGGCTTCAACAGGAACAGCGTCTTGATGACTTCAGGCGGCGGATACACGGCCGGGTCGCTCGCCACGTCCTTGTCCACGTACTTGCGCGCCTCGAGGTTCGCGCTCGGGTAATAGACGGAGTTCGTGATTGCTGCATGAACCTGCGGCGTTTCGATGTAGTTGATCCACTCGTGCGCGGCTTCCTTGTTCTTCGCGTCCTTCGGAATCGCCATCACGTCGAACCATACCGGGGCGCCGCCCTTCGGAATGTAGTACTCGATCTTGTAGGCCTTCTTCGCTTCGACCGCGCGATGCTTCGCGATCACGACGTCGCCCGACCAGCCGTACGCGAAGCAGACGTCGCCGCCGACCAGGTCGTTGATGTAGCCCGATGAGTTGAACTGCGTGATGTACGGGCGGATCTTCTTCATCATCGCGAGCGCGGCGCGGTAGTCGGCCGGGTTCGTGCTCATCGGATCCTTGCCGATATAGTGCAGCGCGGCGGCGAACATCTGGTCCGGCGCGTCGAGCACGGACACGCCGCAGGCCTTCAGCTTCGAGATGTTTTCCGGCTTGAAGAGCACGTCCCAGTTATCGAGCGGCACGTTCTTGCCGAGAATCTGCTGGACCTTGGTGACGTTGTAGCCGAGGCCGGTCGTGCCGTAGGCCCAGGGCACCGTGTACTTGTTGCCCGGATCGGCACCGGCGACGAGCGCCATCAGCGAGGGATCGAGGTACTTCAGGTTCGGCAGCTTCGATTTGTCGAGCGGCGCGAAGATGCCCGCGGCAATCTGCTTGCCGGCGTAATTGCTGGTCGGCACGACGATGTCGTAGCCGGAATTGCCGGTGAGGAGCTTGGCTTGCAGCGTGTCGTCGCTGTCGTAGTTGTCGTACTTGACCTGGACGCCGCTCTGCCTGGTGAAGTTCGGAATGGTGTCCTTGGCGATGTAATCGGACCAGTTATACACGTTCAGCTGCGTATCCTTCGCAGCGGCCGTCAACCACGGCGCCGCGCACAAGACCAGCGCCGCCACTTGCCCCACTACCCGTCTTTTCATTCCGTTCTCCGATCATGACCGGCGCGAGCCGACCGTCGTCACCCATGCCGCGGCACAGCGCACACGGCTCCCCTGAAAAATCCGAAAACTACCATCAATTATTGCGCGCTCCAAAAAAAATGCCGGGCTGTCGCGCAAACGGTACAGCGTAAGCCGCACCGTTGGAAAATGCGCGCAATTTTAGCGGGTTATCGGCGCGTGTCTACCCGAAAAAAAGATCCGTGGCGGCGGCGCAGGCGTCGCTTCGTCCAGTCGCGGCGCTCGTGGCCCGCCTCGCTTTCATCAGAAGTGGCGCAAGGGAGCCGGTTTGCGCGCCTTTATGCGGACCGGCTAAAGGTTCTCGCAAGCGTGAGCCGCCTCGCGTTCGACGGTGCACAATAGCTGCCAGAGGACCGAACGACAGCCCGCCGCGAATCCCGCAGCCGCGCCGCGTGCTTGACGTGCCGCGGGTACGTGGCTTGCGAAGCCATGCAGTCTTTACGCTCAGGGCATTGATGAACACCAATCCATTCGCGTTGCGACCCAACCGCCGCCGTCTTCCGGGTGGCGGGCCGGCACGTCCGGCGCATTGGCTTTCGTTCGTCGGCGCGGGCGCGCTGATCGCGGTCGGTTATATCGACCCGGGCAACTGGGCAACCGCGCTCGGCGCCGGTGCGGGCTACGGCTATCGGCTGCTCGGCATGGTGCTGCTGTCGAGCCTGATGGCGATGCTGCTGCAATGGCTGTCGTCGCGCCTTGGCGTGGTGACCGGGCGCGACCTCGCGCAGGTCTGCCGCGAGCGCACGGGCCGGCGCGGCACGCTGTTCCTGTGGCTCACGAGCGAGGTCGCGATCATTGCGTGCGACGTCGCCGAAGTGGTCGGCAGCGCCGTCGCATTGCAATTGCTGCTGGGCGTCTCGCTGACTGTCGGAGTGCTGATGTCGGCGGTGTGCACGTTCGCGTTGCTCGCGCTCCAGCAGAAAGGCGGCCGCAAGCTCGAAGCGGTGATCGTGACGCTGATCGGTTTCGTCGGCCTGTGTTTCGTGGTGGAACTGGCGCTGGCTCGCCCCGACTGGCACGCCGCGCTGGCCGGCACCGTGCCGAGCGTCGAGTTGCTGCGCAACGCGGGCATGGTGTGGCTGGCGGCGGGCATCGTCGGCGCGACGGTGATGCCGCACAATCTCTATCTGCACTCCGCGCTCGTCAAGCACCACGCGCCGAGCGGCAGCGACGCCGAGATCAGGGCCGCGTTGCACGTCGTCAATATCGATACGTTCGCCTCCCTTTCGTTTGCTTTCGTGATCAACGCGGCGCTGCTGATCGTGTCGGCCGCCGTGTTCTATACGAGCGGCCATCGCGACGTGACCGATCTCGCCGATGCCCACCGGCTGATCGCGCCGCTGGTCGGCACGCCCTGGGCCAGCATCCTGTTCGCGGCGGCGCTGCTCGCGTGCGGCCTGAGCGCGACCGTCACCGGCACGCTGGCCGGCCAGGCCGTGATGGAAGGCTTTCTGCGCATCCGGCTGCCGCGCTGGAAGCGCGCGCTGCTCACCCGCGCGCTGGCGATCGGGCCGGCGCTCTTTGCGGTCGCGCTGTTCGGCCAGCACGGCTCCAATCAGCTGCTGGTGGCAAGCCAGGTGGTGCTGAGCCTGCAGTTGCCGCTGGCGGTGGTGCCGCTCATCCGCTACACGTCGAACGCCGGCCTGATGGGCAACTGGCGTGTGCGCGGCGTGCCGCTCGTGCTGGCGTGGCTGTGCGCCACGCTTATCCTCGTGATCAACGGGACGCTGCTGTGGCAGTTGGCGGTCGGAGAATGAAGCGGGCTCATGGGGCGGGCTATGAAGCCGGACTATCAAGCAGGCTATAAGGTGGACTATGAAGCGGACTATAAAGCGGCCCATGCGCCTTTTTGCGCGCCCCGGCTGTGAATGAAGTAAATTTGTAAGTATCGTCTGAGTATCTCGCCATAACCGGCGCCGCCGCCCTCGGTGACGCTCGCCGGTACGGCTTCAAGCTCGCGGCGGCGGCCATGCATCGTACCGCTGCCGTTTTTTGTGCCGCTTTCGCGCCCTCGCGCGGACGTTTCCGGTGCGCCGGTGC
>DASPZL010000311.1:0-4519 GCA_035636295.1 Paraburkholderia sp. | reverse complement strand
GTTCGCGCGACGGCGCGCCGAGCGAGCGCTGCGGACGCCGCTTCCACCACATCACGCAGCCGGTCACGGCCATGCCCGCTAGTCCAAGCGAAATCGCGGCGCACAGAAGCTGATTCGCGACGCCGAAATAGCGGCCCATATGTAACGACGTGCCGTACGACACCGCCTTCGACACCGCGCCGTAATCGCCATAGCGAATGTCCTTCAGCACCGCGCCGCTGTACTGATCGATGTACAACGTGCGCTCCTGTTTCGGGTCGGCGGGAAAGTACGAGATCGTGTAGACGCCCGTCGCCGATGCGGGCAGCGCGACGTCGTAGCCGTCGGTCACGCCGAGCGATGCAGTCAGCGCGACGATGCGTCCGAGCGGCAGCGCCCCGGTCGCGTGAGTATGAGCATCGGCGGAAGACGGCACCGGCGTGTTGCCGACAGCCCATGGCGTAAGCGGCAAAGGCAGATCGTCCATCACCATGCCCGGCATCGAGTCCATGTTCGGTGCGTGGGCTTCGTGCTCGCCGTGTTCTCCATGTGCCGCGTGCGCGGATTGCGCCTCGGCGGACGTACCGGCAACGGAGGCCTGGTCGCCGCGCATGCCCGGCAATGCGGAGCGCAACGGCAAGCCGCCCCACGAACCCGGCGGCGCACCCAGATTCGCGGCGCTCGCGAACGCCTTGAACTGCTTGCCCCACGAACCCGACCAGGGCAGCCCCGTCAGCACGAACGCGAGCGCGCCGAGCGCGAGCCAGATGCCCATCACTGCGTGAATGTTCTTCCACAGCGTGCGTCCCTTTAGCGCGAAGCGCGGCACCAGCGCGGCGCGTACGGTGGTTTTCTCGCGCGGCCACCACAGTGCGACGCCGGTGCCGATCATCACCAGCGTCCAGCATGCGGCCAGTTCCATCAGCAGTTCGCCCGGTTTGCCGAGCAACAGCTTGCGATGCAGCATCCGATCGATTTGCATGAAGCGGCGGTCGACGCTTAGCGTGCCCAGTATCTCGCCGCTGTACGGGTTCAGATAAACGCTCTGCTTTTCGCCGTCGGCGAGACGGAACACGAATTCGGTGCTGCGATCCGGTGCGCTCGCAATGGACGCGGTCACGGCAGCCGCACCCGGCGGCATCGCCGCGCGGGCCTTGGCAAGCAACGCGTCTTCGCTGAGTCTGGGTGTGGTTTTCGGTTCGACGATCAGCCGATGTGGATAAAGCAGCGGCTCGATTTGCGGCTGAAAGCAATACAGCGTGCCGGTGATCGCAAGCACGACCAGAAACGGCATCACGAAGAGGCCCGCATAGAAATGCCAGCGCCACAGCGTGCGGTAGCCTGCGTTCGGCGTGCCGGTTAGCGGAGCCGTGCGTTGAGCGGTCGTGGTGGACATGGAATCCTCCTGAAGCAAAAATGGGTCAATCGGTTTGCGCCGCGCCGGATATGCGCTGACGCGGGTACCGTTTGTGTTCGGCGCATACGCATCGCATCGCGTGTTCACATGCGCAGCTTCGCCTCGACGTAGAACGTGCGGCCCGGATACGGGTGATAAACGAAGTAGCGGGCGTCGAACAGGTTGTCCACGCCGATGCCGACTTCACTCAGCTTCGTCGGCTTGAAGGTGAACTTCGCGTCCGCCACCGTGTACGAACTCGTGCCGCCGAACACGTCCGGATTGGTGTCGGTATTGGTGAGCGTGTTGTACTGGCGGCCCGAATAGCGCGCGGCGAGCGTGAGCGCCGCGCGTTCGTCGATGTGATAAGTCGCGGCGAGATTCACGCGCCACAGCGGGATCCGATAGAAGTACTTGCCGACCGTGGCCGGGTTCTGCGCGTTGGCGATGATCTTCGACTGCGTGTAGGCCACGCTCGCCAGCAGATCGAGCCCGCGCACGAACACGTCCTGTCCCGAGTAGCTCGTTTCCACGCCGCGCGAGCGCACCTTGCCGATGTTCTGGAAGTTCGTCACGTTGGGAATCACGGTCGTATCGGTCTGGCTGAAGATCGTGTTCTTCACGTCGTCCTGAAACAGCGAGAAGCGGAATACACCGTTCCAGTGCGCCCATTCGGCGGTCAGTTCTTTCGAGAGATCGTCTTCGGGCTTCAGGTTCGGATTGTTGTTGATGATCGACGAGCCGTTGATTTGCCCCTGGAACAACTCGCTGACCGTCGGAAACCGATAAGCGCGGCCGATGGAGGCGCGCAAGGTCAGGTCGTCGCTGACGTCGAACGAGAGCGACGCTTTCGGCGAGAAGTGATGCTGGCTTGCATCGCTGTACGAAAGCGTTGTGCCGGGCAGCGACTGCGAACCGCCGTACGCTTGCCAGTCTTCATACCGCACGCCGTACACGAGCTTCCATCGTGGCAGAAAACGCCAGGCGTCCTGCGCGTACAGCGCCTGGGTCTGCGTTTTGCCCGCAAATGCATTGGCAAACGACATGGCCGCGCCGTCGCGCCAGTTCAGCGTGTTGTAACTCTCGTTGTCGAGGAAGTAGTTGTCGTAGTGATAGCCGAAGCTCAGCGCGTGATTCGCCCAACCCGCTTGCTTCGCGACGGGCGTGTAGGTGGTGCGCAGATCGAGCGTTTTCCAGCCGGTGCCGTCGCCGAAGATCACCGTGCCGGGGCCGTTACCCGGCGCACCGGAGCTCGCCGTGCGCGCCACGCTGTCGCCGATGTCGTAGTACGAAGCGATCGCTTCGCCGTTCCAGCCCGTGGCATTGCGCGTTTTCAGCGACACGCCGTAGAGCCAGTTCTCACTATGGCCGAGGCTCGGGGCGAGTGCGGCGGCGGGAATCATGTACTCGTAGCCGTCGATCGCAACCTTGCCGCCGTACACGGGATTGCCGTTCGCGTCGCGCAGGAAACTCGACGTCTCGCTGTTATACGTCTGGTGCCAGTAGCCGAGCGTGAAGCCGGCCTGCAGCGTCGGCGTGAAGTCGTACTGCATCTTCAGCTTGAACTGGTCCTGCACCGTGTGCTCGATCCCCTCGCCGTTGACGCCGAGCGCCGCGGTCGGTGTGTTGGTCTGGTTGTTGTAGAAATAGGCGCCGCTTACCGGCGTATCGCCGGCTTTCGCGGGCGTGTTCGATTTGGCGAGAGTGGCGAATTGCAGCGGCTGGCTCGTGTTTTCCAGATGATTCGCGCCGAGCAGATACGAGAACTTGCCGATCCGGTCGCCGATCGACGCGCTTGCTTCGCTGCCGTTGAAGTTCTGATTCACGCCGAACAGGCTGAAGTGTTGGGTGAAGGCTTTGACGTCCGCATCGGCTTCGAATTTTTTCGGCATCCGCGTGCTGATGAGCACCGTGGCGCCGAGCGAGTTGCCCGGATAAAGCGCCGAAAACGGCCCATAGATCACGTCGACCTGCTGGATCTCGTCGGGAAATACCATCGACCAGCGCGGCGGAAACGAAAAACTGCTGCCGAGCAGATTGCTGAGCAGCAGACCGTCCGCATAGACGAGACCTCGCGCGCTCTGCGTGTTGCTCGTGCCGCGCACGGCGATGATCGAATTCAGGTCGCCGATAAAACGCTTGCGTACGGCAAGGTTCGGCATGTACTTCAGCACGTCTTCGGTATTGACGACATTCCAGTTGTCGAACTGTTCGCGGGTCACGGTCTCGACCGAGGCCGGCAGATTCGGATCTACGGCGCGCGGCGTGGCGGCCGTATTCGCGCTCACGCTGACCGCCGGCAGCGTGGATTCGGTGGTCGCGTTCTCCGCGTGAGCCGGCGATGAGATGAATGCCGGCACGAACACCGGAATGAATGCGGACAAATACGTGGGCAAATAAGCGGGCAAATGCGCCGGCAAACAAGCACGCACATGAGCCGAAAAATGCGCGGAATTAAAACGCCGCGGCCGCCGCGCGGGCACGAAACGGCGAGCGCAAAGGGGCAGCCTTCGCAGGGCGATCTTGAACATGAACGTTTCCTCGATGCATTGAACAGGCGATCGCGCGTGCCCTCGACGGGCGCGACGAATGCGCGATCAGGAACAACGGCGATCAGGAAACGACAGGCGGGTCTCTGGGACGTCCGGACGGAAACGCGCCGAGCGGTGTGAAACGGGTGGAGAGGGCGGGCGGCGCGGTGCCGGCAATCGCGAGGGGCGCCGGCAGCTCGACGGCGGCAACACTCGGCATCGCGACGTGATGTTGGAGCAGATGGCAGTAGCCGCACGCGCCGAATGCGTCGTCGTGGCTGAGACTGACTGGTGCGGGGCTGGCGTGAGCGATCTGGCTCGCGTCGCTCAGTCCGCGCGGCTGAAGCGCCGAACAGAGCGCCGCGATAGGCTCGTGCGGACGGCTCGACGCCAGCATCTGACTCACGACCGGTGCGAACACGACGAGCCACATGGCGACGAGGCCAAACCATGCGGTCATGCGGTTGCGGGAGCGTGGAGTCATGATGGTGATGATAAGGACGCTGGCGATTCTAGCATCGCCACGCCGTCTTTTGCCGCCTGATCCTGGTCATAGCGATGGATCAGAAGGCTGAATCCCGCGCATTTCGCCCCGTTACAGCCGCCCCGATTC
>DASPZL010000310.1:0-39208 GCA_035636295.1 Paraburkholderia sp. | reverse complement strand
GCGTATGAAGCGCATATGGCGGCGGACGCACGAGTACGTTTGGAGCAGCAGGCAGAAATCGACGCGCGCCTACAGGCGCAGGCACAAGCCGAAGCCAATGCACGCGCTCAATACGAAGCCGAAATGGCCGCCTATGCCAACACACGCGCTCAATATGAAAGCATGAACGCGCATCAGGAAATCGATGCGCGCAACGCGGCCATGTCGTCGAACAACCTGCCGTGGCAGCAAGCGGCTGTGGAGCCGATCAACGTCGGCTACTCGCGCCAAGCACCTGTAACGTCCGGGCCGGCTTCGGCCCGGCGTGCAAAACGCTTATAGCAGTCGAATACTGCAGCCACAACCTCCCCGGCATCGCAGTCAAGTCGGGAAGGGACTTACACGCGGGGCCTTTTGCGCATGCGGGACGCGCAAAAAAAGCCCACGCTCAAAAAGCGTGGGCTTCGTCAGCAGTATTAAAGACCGCCGTTTTGGCGGTCTTTAATTTTTAAGCCTTGATGATCGCGCTTGCGCCGCGATCAGGCCAGCATCGAACGCAGCATCCACGCGGTCTTTTCGTGCGTTTGCATGCGTTGCGTCAGCAGGTCGGCGGTCGGCTCGTCGTTGGCGGCTTCCGTCGACGGGAAGATCGCGCGCGCGGTGCGCACCACGGCTTCCTGGCCTTCCACCAGTTGGCGGATCATTTCTTCGGCAGCCGGCACGCCGTCCGCTTCCGGAATCGACGACAACTTGGCGAAATCCTTGTAGCTGCCCGGCGCATGCACGCCCAGCGCGCGAATACGTTCGGCGATCGAATCGACCGCCAGCGCCAGCTCGTTGTACTGCGTTTCGAACATCAGGTGCAGCGTGTTGAACATCGGACCCGTGACGTTCCAGTGGAAGTTGTGAGTCTTCAGATACAGCGTGTAGGTGTCGGCGAGCAGACGCGACAAACCTTCTGCAATCTTCTTGCGATCCTTGTCGCTGATCCCGATGTTGACATGCTGTACGGCTTCTTTTTTGGCCATGATGACTCCTTCGAAGAGTGAGACGAACCGGTCGGCAAAGTAACGGTTTGCGGATGGCAAACCCGAACCATCGAACGCTCGACAGTTTATCTTAGAAAGTTGCCGCGTTCATGTGGCGCATGGTCACTTGCCGCACCTGCGGGTAGCGCTTCAATCAGCCGCCAAGCGCGTGCTGCAGCGCCTGCGCGACGATCACCGCCAGCCCGCTCGTGACGATCGCGAAGCCCATTGCCTTGCGCATCATCACTGCCTGTCGCTGTTGCGCGCCGCGTGCGGCCGGCGTGCCGCCAATGGTGGCCATCATCATCTGGATCATGATCGTGCTCCTTCGATTCGTATCAATACCGGCGGGGCGCCGATGCGCCCCGCTTTGCTGCATCACTTCTCAATCACTTCGACTGCTTACTTCTTGCTGCCTTCCGCAAGCTCCGCTATCGCGGCGAGCACGCCTTCCGCATAGGCAGGATCGGCACGGCGGAAATGCTCGATCTGGCGCGCGACGATGTCCTGCGGCACACCGTTGATATGGCGCGCGATATTGCCGAACAGACGCTGACGCTGCGCCGCGTCGAAGAGCGCGAACAACATCGCCGGCTGCGTGTAGTAGTCCTCGTCCACGCGATGATCGTAGCGATCCACCGCGCCCGCCGCGAGCGGCGGTTCCGACGCGTTGGCATCCTGCGCGAAGTCGCCGAAACGGTTCGGTTCGTAGTTCACATTGCCGCCGAGGTTGCCGTCCGTGCGCATCGCGCCGTCACGATGAAACGAATGCGGGTTCGGCACGCGCGACGCATTCACCGGAATCTGATGATGATTGATGCCGAGGCGATAGCGCTGCGTGTCGCCGTATGAGAACAAACGGCCTTGCAACAGACGGTCCGGCGAGAAGCCGATGCCCGGCACCACGTTGGCCGGCGTGAACGCCGCCTGCTCCACGTCAGCGAAGTAGTTGGCCGCATTGCGGTTCAACTCGATCGTGCCGACGTCGATCAACGGGTAGTCTTTCTGCGACCACACCTTCGTGATGTCGAACGGATTGAAGCGGTACGCCGCGGCTTCCGCTTCGGGCATCACCTGAATGGCGAAGCGCCATTTCGGGAAATTGCCCGCGTCGATGTTCGAGACCAGATCGCGCTGCGCGCTCTCACGATCCTGCGCGACCACTTGCGCCGCTTCGGCATCCGTGAAGTTTTCAATGCCTTGCATCGACTTGAAGTGGAACTTCACCCAGAAGCGCTCGTTGTTCGCGTTGATGAACGAGTACGTGTGCGAGCCGAAGCCGTGCATCTGACGATAGTTCTGCGGAATGCCGCGATCGCTCATCAGAATCGTCACCTGATGCAGCGACTCCGGATGACGCGACCAGAAATCCCACGCCGCGACATTGCTGCGCATGTTGGTGTACGGGTCGCGCTTTTGCGTGTGGATGAAGTCGGGAAACTTCAGCGGATCACGGATGAAGAACACCGGCGTGTTGTTGCCGACCACGTCCCAGTTGCCCTCTTCGGTGTAGAACTTGATCGAGAAACCGCGCAAGTCGCGTTCCGCGTCAGCCGCGCCGCGTTCGCCCGCCACCGTCGAAAAGCGCATGAAAAGCGGTGTTTCCTTGCCGACCTCGGCGAACACTTTCGCCTTCGTGTAGCGCGAGATGTCGTGCGTGACTTTCAGCGTGCCGAATGCGCCCGAGCCTTTGGCGTGAACGCGACGTTCCGGAATCACTTCACGATCGAAGTGGGCGAGTTTTTCGAGCAGCCAGACGTCTTGCAGAACAACCGGACCGCGCGTTCCGGCGGTCATCGAATTCTGGTTGTCGGCGACGGGTGCGCCGGCGGCATTGGTGAGCTTGCGTTCGGACATGCGTAACTCCTGAGTGTCTTGTATCGAAACTGAATGTGGGGAGAGGCGCGGCACACAGATGCCGGAAACTTAAGCGGACAGAGCGCGATCGACCAGCAAGGATAACGCGACAGTGCGCATGTTCAGCATCGACGCGGCAAACGCGCCGGTGGTGGCCTGCACGGATCGAGTGGCGAAGGCCTGGACTTGCTGCGAATGCGAATTCGATTGCGTCATGATGTCCTCCGGGTCTTATGGGATCGGGCGATCCATGGAGAAACTATAACAAACCTATCGAATTATCGTGTTTAATTAATTTTATCTATTCGATAGGGAGCGCGGCTATTGGCGCCTTGGGCGCTCACCGGCCGGCCGCCGAGATACCGGACGAGCCGGCTTCGGCGCGAAGCGGGGGACAATCAGTTGACGGCGACCGGCAGGTCCAGCTTCTTGACGCCCGGCAGGTCGCAGGCGCTGATCGCGTCGCAAATGGCCTCGATGGCGGGCATGCGCGTGAAACTCTTGCGCCAGGCGAGCACGACGCGGCGATCCGGCACCGGGTCGCCGAAAGGGACGTAACTGAGCAGGCCCGAGTCGATGCCGCCCGCGTGCGCCTTGACTTCATGCACCGACATGCGCGGCAGCACGGTAATGCCGACGCCGCTCGCCACCATATGGCGAATGGTTTCCAGCGACGAACCTTCGAACGTCTTCTGAATGCCGTCCGCGTTCTGCGAAAAGCGCATCAGTTCCGGGCAGACGCCCAGCACGTGGTCGCGGAAGCAATGGCCGCTGCCGAGCAGCAGCATGGTTTCCTGCTTCAGATCGTCGGCGTCGATTTCCTTGCGATTTTCCCACGCGTGACCCGACGGCAGCGCGACGACGAACGGCTCGTCGTACAACGGGCGCAACATCAGACCCGTTTCAGGAAAAGGCAACGCCATGATCGCGACGTCGATTTCGCCTTGCTTGAGCAGTTCGATCAGCTTGAGCGTGTAATTTTCCTGCAGCATCAGCGGCATTTGCGGGACGCGCTTGATCATCTGCTTGACGAGCGTGGGCAGCAAATACGGCCCGATCGTATAGATGACGCCCAGGCGCAGCGGCCCGACCAGCGGGTCCTTGCCCTGCTTGGCGATTTCCTTGATGGCGAGCGTCTGTTCGAGAACGCGCTGCGCTTGCGTGACGATCTGTTCGCCGATCGGCGTGACGCTGACCTCGCTGGTGCCGCGCTCAAAAATCTGCACGTTCAGCTCGTCTTCGAGCTTCTTGATCGCGACCGACAAGGTCGGCTGGCTGACGAAACACGCTTCGGCGGCCCGGCCGAAGTGCCGCTCGCGGGCAACCGCGACGATGTATTTCAATTCGGTGAGCGTCATTAGGGGATCAATCAGTGCAGTGAATTCGATAGGTTCTAGTTATACACCTATAGGGTCGGTTCGCCAACCTTTTGGTTCTCCGGCTTTCGCGCAGGCTCTGCTGTTTGTCCGCAAAGGCAGGAAGTCACGCTTTCAGATAGTGCTCCCGCGCCCCGAGCCACCGCGCCAGATGCTGCATCACGACCTCGGGATATTTCTCGAGCAATGCCGCGGCGGCTTCGCGCGCCGGCTCGATCAGCCATTGATCGTTCTCTAGATCCGCAAAACGCAGCATGGCCGCGCCCGACTGCCGGGCGCCCAAAAACTCCCCCGGGCCGCGGATCTCGAGGTCCTTGCGAGCGATCTCGAACCCGTCGGTGGTCTCCCGCATGGTCTGCAAGCGGGCGCGCGCCGTCATCGACAGCGGCCCCGTGTAAAGAAGAACGCAGACCGAAGCCGCGCTCCCGCGCCCCACCCGGCCGCGCAACTGGTGCAACTGCGCGAGCCCGAACCGCTCGGCGTGCTCGATCACCATCAACGACGCATTCGGCACGTCGACACCCACTTCGATCACCGTCGTCGCGACCAGCAACTGCACCTCGTTGCGGGTGAAGGCGTCCATCACGGCCGCCTTTTCGGCGGGCGCGAGCCGTCCATGCACGAGGCCCACGTTCAGCTCAGGCAACGCGGCCACCAGCGTCTCGTAGGTTTCGACCGCGGTCTGCAACTGCAAGGTCTCGCTTTCCTCGATCAGCGGACACACCCAGTACACCTGGCGTCCGGTCAACGCGGCCTCGCGCACGCGGCCGATCACCTCGTCGCGCCGCGCGTCGGACGCCAGCTTGGTGAGAATCGGCGTGCGTCCGGGCGGCAATTCGTCGATCGTGGAGACGTCGAGGTCAGCGTAATAGGTCATCGCGAGCGTGCGCGGAATCGGCGTCGCGGACATCATCAATTGGTGCGGCTGAAAATCGCGTGCGCCGCCGGCGGCGTTTCGCCCCGGAGGAAGTCCCCCTGGGGGACGCGCCTTGGCGCGCAACGCAAGCCGCTGCGCGACGCCGAAGCGATGCTGCTCGTCGACGATCACGAGCCCCAGCCGCGCGAACTCGACCGCGTCCTGAATGATCGCGTGCGTGCCGATCACGAGCTGCGCCGTGCCGAGCGCCGCCGCTTCGAGCGCGGCGCGCTTTTCCCTGGTCTTGAGACTGCCGGCCAGCCACGCGACGCTCACGCCGAGCGGCTCCAGCCAGCCGCGCAACTTGCGCGCGTGCTGTTCGGCAAGGATTTCGGTGGGCGCCATCAGCGCGGCCTGGTAGCCGGCGTCGATCGCCTGCGCGGCGGCCAGCGCGGCGACGATCGTCTTGCCGCTGCCGACATCGCCCTGCAACAGTCGCTGCATTGGATGAGGCTGCGTCAGATCGAGCGCGATCTCGCCGCCGACGCGCTCCTGCGCCGCCGTCAGCGAAAACGGCAGTGCCTTCAGCAAACGCGCCACCAACGCCGACTCGTCGCCCAGCTTCCGGCGCGGCATGGCCGGCGCCGCGCGCCTGCGGCGCTCTTCGTGCGCGCGCTTGAGCGACATCTGCTGCGCGAGCAATTCCTCGAACTTGATGCGCACCCACGCCGGATGCGTGCCGTCGATCAAGGCGGTTTCATCGGACTGCACGCCCGGATGATGCAGCGTGCGCACGGCGTCCATCAGCGCCGGCACGCCAAGCGGCTGCGTATAGGCGCGTGCGATCGGCTCGGGCAGCAGTTCCGGCAACGAGGTGCGCGACAACGCGTTGTCGATCGATTTGCGCAGATACGCCTGCGTCACGCCCGCGGTGCTCGGGTACACCGGCGTCAGCGCCTGCGGCAGCGGCGTGTCTTCGTCGACCACGCGCACCGCCGGATGCACCATCTCCATGCCGAAGAAACCGCCGCGCACGTCGCCACGCACCCGCAGCCGCGCGCCGATCGCCATCTGCTTGACCTGCGAGCCGTAGAAATTCAGAAAGCGCAGCACGAGTTCGTCGCCGGCGTCGTCGCGCAGTTTCACCAGCAGCTGACGGCGCGGGCGATAGGCGATCTCGTTGTCGAACACCACGCCTTCGGTTTGCGCGATGCCGCCCGGCAGCAGGTGGCCGATCGGCGTGAGCGAGGTTTCATCCTCGTAGCGCATCGGCAGATGCAGGACCAGGTCGATGTCGCGCGTGAGGCCGAGTTTGGCGAGTTTGTCGGCGGGTTTGGTTGCCGATTTGGCGGCCGGGGACGCGGCTTTCTTTTTGTCCGGTGCCGTGGCGGCTTTGGCATCAGCCGCGGGTGCGGCGCCGGGTGCGGCTTCGGCGGCCGTGGCGGTTGCGGCACCGGGTGCGGCGTTAACACTGGTCGCGCTACTTGCGCCGCTCGCATCGGACACGCCCGCCGCCGACTTGCCCCGCGAGACGCGGCGCTTGGGCTCGGCGCTCACTTCGTCAGTGGCAGAGGGCATTCGGCGTTCGGACAAAGGCATGGGTTGCTTCGCAAGTACAATATCGGCTGTCAAAGGTGTCGCCGCCAACCAGCGCGCGGGCTCGCGGGCCGCTCCGGCGTCCCGCAATCATAGCCGCCCAGCTCCGGCTTCGGCTCAATTCAGTCTCAATTCGCTTCCAGTCGTCCGCATGTTTACGCTTTCCGATTTCGATTTCGATCTGCCGCCCGAGCTGATCGCGCAAGTCGCGCTGCCCGAGCGCAGCGCCAGCCGTCTGCTCGAGGTGGACAACATGGTCGATGCCGGCGCCGCGCGCCTGATCGACCGCCGCTTTGCCGAACTGCCCGATTGCATCGCGGCGGGCGACCTGCTCGTCTTCAACGATACCAAAGTCCTGAAGGCGCGTTTCCTCGGCCAGAAGGCCAGTGGCGGCAAGGTCGAAGTGCTGGTAGAGCGCCTCACCGGCGAGCGCACGGCGCTTGCGCAAATCCGCGCGAGCAAGAGCCCGCAGCCGGGCACCACGATCCGTCTGGCCGACGTGTTCGACGTGACGGTCGGCGAACGCGTCGAGCCGTTCTACACGCTGCATTTCCCGGGCGACTGCCTGACGCTGATCGAGCAACACGGCCGCCTGCCGTTGCCGCCGTACATCGAGCACGATCCCGACGCGACCGATGAAACGCGTTATCAAACCGTGTTCGCGCGGAACCCGGGCGCGGTCGCCGCGCCCACCGCCGGCCTGCATTTCGACGACGCGCTGCTCGCGCGCCTCGACGCCAAAGGCGTGGAGCGCGCGACGCTGACGCTGCACGTTGGCGCGGGCACGTTCCAGCCAGTGCGGGTCGAGAACCTTGCCGAGCACAAGATGCACAGCGAGTGGTATCACCTGCAGCAATCACTTGCCGACAAGATCGCGGCGACGCGCGCGCGCGGCAACCGCGTGATCGCCGTAGGCACGACCTCGATGCGCGCGCTCGAAGCCGCCGCGCGCGACGCCGAAGCCGCGGGCCGGCCGCTTGGCGCCGCGAGCACGGAAACCGACATCTTCATCACGCCGGGCTACAAGTTCCGCGTGGTGGACCGGCTTGTGACCAATTTCCATTTGCCGAAGTCGACGCTGCTGATGCTGGTGTCGGCGTTCGCCGGCGTCGAGACAATTCGCGAAGCGTATCGCCACGCGATTGAACAGCGTTATCGCTTCTTTAGCTACGGCGATGCGATGCTGCTTACGCGGCGGGACGGCTGAGGCCTTTCGTATTTCGGCCAATAGCGTTGCGCGCCGGCCGTGTGCGCGGTAGTCTGCCGCTCCTTGCTGCGTTGAAGTCGCGGGAGTCGTTGCCACGCTCAAGAGCCGGCGTGCAGCGGCAGATCCGCGCTGCATCTCGAACTTTCCTACCCTGCCGCCGTGGCTTACCCGGCGGCACTTAATATCTGCGCCGGACTTGCCGATCCGGAGTTAGCGCTTCAGCGCTTACTCCGGTCCCATGCAAAGCTGTTCTCCGGTGGCACAGGAGCTCCCATGACCGACAGTCATACCCATGATAGAAGCGGTATCTGCAATACCTGCGCGAACCACGGCGACAGCACCACCGAGCGCCCCGACAACGGCCTCAAGTTCGAACTGCTCGGCACCGACGGCCAGGCGCGCCGCGGCCGCGTCACGCTGAATCACGGCGTGGTGGAAACGCCGATCTTCATGCCGGTCGGCACGTACGGCACGGTGAAAGCCGTCCAGCCGCGCGAACTCGAGGAAATGCGCGCGCAGATCATTCTCGGCAACACCTTCCACCTGTGGCTGCGTCCGGGTCTGGAGACGATCGAGGCGCACGGCGGCCTGCACGGCTTCATGGGCTGGAAGAAGCCGATTCTGACGGACTCCGGCGGTTTTCAGGTGTTCTCGCTCGGCGATCTGCGCAAGATCACCGAAGATGGCGTCACGTTCGCGTCACCGATCAACGGCGACAAGCTTTTCCTGTCGCCCGAAGTGTCGATGCAGATCCAGAAGGTGCTGAACTCGGACATCGTCATGCAGTTCGATGAATGCACGCCGTACGCGACGAACAATGTGCCGACCTCGCACAAGGAAGCCGCCGATTCGATGCGCATGTCGATGCGCTGGGCAAAGCGCTCCATCGACGAATTCAACCGCCTCGGCAATCCGAATGCGCTGTTCGGCATCGTCCAGGGCGGCATGTTCGAGGAGCTGCGCGACGAATCGCTGGCGGGTCTCGCGGAAATGGATTTTCATGGTCTCGCGATCGGCGGGTTGTCGGTCGGCGAACCGAAGGAAGACATGATGCGCGTGCTGAATCACATCGGCCCGAAGCTGCCGGCCGACAAGCCGCACTACCTGATGGGCGTCGGCACGCCGGAGGACCTCGTGGCGGGCGTCGCCGCCGGCGTCGACATGTTCGACTGCGTGATGCCGACCCGCAACGCGCGCAACGGCTGGCTCTTCACCCGTTTCGGCGACATCAAGATCCGCAACGCGGCGCACAAGAATTCGCTGCGTCCCCTCGACGAGCAATGCGGCTGCTACACCTGCCGAAATTTCACCCGCGGCTACCTGCATCATCTGCATCGTGTGGGGGAAATCCTCGGCGCGCAATTGAATACGATCCACAACCTGCACTATTACCTCGAACTGATGCAGGAAATGCGCGACGCGATCGACGCAAAAATGTTCGAGCCGTTCCGCCGGCGCTTCCACGAGAACCGCGCGCGCGGCGTGGATTAGAGCGTGGTTGCGGCGTCCGTCGGCGGATTTGCATGAGGAATCCGTCGGCGCCACGCGGAAAACCTTACAATTAACTTTCGCGTACGGCGAGAAAAGACTTTAAACGGTTGATCGCAAAGCCGATTCGCCGCGCCGACGCCCATAAGGCCAGTGGTAGAATAACCGGCTGATTTTTTTGATCGTTTTGACTTATAACGGAGAGACCAACGTGTCGTTCATTTCCAATGCCTTCGCCCAAGGCACAGCAACTGGTGGCATTGAATCGAATCTGATGAGCTTCCTGCCGCTGATCCTGATGTTCGGCGTGCTGTACTTCATCATGATTCGCCCGCAAATGAAGCGCCAGAAGGAACATCGCAACATGCTCGCCGCGATGGCCAAGGGCGATGAAGTGGTGACGAATGGCGGCATCGTCGGCAAGGTGACCAAGGTGGGCGAAGCTTACGTCGGCATCGAAATCTCGGAAGGCACGGAAATCACCGTGCAAAAAGCGTCGGTCACGACGATTCTCCCGAAGGGCACGATCAAGTCGCTGTAAGGCCTGCTCTCTCGCGTCCGGCGCGGCCTCGCCGGCGGCTCATGCAACGCAATGCTGAATCGCCCGCGCTCATCGCCGGACGCATCGCTTCCAAGCCAACCTTCCCGTTGGACCACTCATGAATCGTTACCCCCTTTGGAAATACGCCGTGATGCTGGTGGCTCTGGTCATCGGCCTCGTGTACACGCTGCCCAATCTGTTCGGCGAAGCGCCGGCGGTGCAGGTGTCGAGCGGCAAGGCAACGGTCAAGCTCGACTCGACCACGCTGTCGGCGGTCGAAGCCGCGCTCGCTGCGAATCAGATCAAGCCGGACGACGTCACGTTCGACAACACGTCGGCCAACGCGAACATCCGCGTGCGTCTGCCGGACACCGACATGCAGTTGCGCGTGAAGGACCTGCTGCAGAAGTCGCTGAACAGCGACCCGACCGACCCGCAGTTCATCGTCGCGCTGAACCTGCAAAGTGCGTCGCCGCGCTGGCTGACCGCCTTGCACGCGTTGCCGATGTACCTCGGTCTCGACTTGCGCGGCGGCGTGCACTTTCTGCTGCAGGTCGACATGGCCGGCGCGCTCAACAAGAAGCTCGATTCGGACGCTTCAGACGCGCGCACGCTCCTGCGCGACAACAACATCCGCGACGGCGGCGTGAACCGCGTCAACCAGACGGTGGTGATCAATTTCGCCGACCAGGCCACGGCGGACGCAGCGCTCAAGCAACTGGGCCGCGGCATCGGCGAACTCCAGTGGGCCTCGCAAGCCGGCGCGGACGGCGGTGTGCAACTCGTCGGCACGTTCACGCCGGCAGTGCAGAAAACCGTGGAAGACGCGGCGCTCAAGCAGAACATCACCACGCTGCATAACCGCGTGAACGAACTCGGCGTGGCCGAGCCGGTGATCCAGCAGCAAGGCGCGGATCGCATCGTGGTCGAACTGCCGGGCGTGCAGGACACGGCGAAGGCGAAAGACATCATCGGCCGCACGGCAACGCTCGAAGCGCGTCTGGCCGACCCGGTCAACACGCACCCGAATCCGTCCGATCCGGTGCCGCCCGGCGACGAACTGTTCACGCAAGGCAATCAGACGCCGGTGCTGTTGAGAAAGCAGATCATCTTCACGGGCGACCGGATTATCGACGCGTCGGCGGGCTTCGACGAACATCAGCGTCCGTCGGTCAACATCCGCCTCGATTCGGCGGGTGGCCGCGCGGTGCGCAGCGTGTCGCGCGACAACATCGGCAAGCCGATGGCGATGGTGCTATTCGAAAAGGGCAAGGGCGAAGTGCTGACGGTGGCGACCATCCAGTCTGAACTGGGCGACCGCTTCCAGATCACCGGCCAGGCCACGCCGCAAGGCGCCGCCGACCTCGCGCTGCTGCTGCGCGCCGGTTCGCTGGCCGCGCCAATGGAGATCATCGAGGAACGCACGATCGGCCCGAGCCTCGGCGCGGACAACATCAAGAAGGGCTTCCACTCGGTGGTGTGGGGCTTCGCGGCAATCGCCGTCTTCATGATCGCGTACTACATGCTGTTCGGCGTGATCTCGATGATCGGCCTGTCGGTCAACCTGCTGCTGCTGGTTGCCGTGCTGTCGATGCTGCAGGCCACGCTTACGTTGCCGGGTATCGCCGCTATCGCGCTCGCGCTCGGTATGGCGATCGACGCGAACGTGCTGATCAACGAGCGCGTGCGTGAGGAACTGCGCAACGGCGCGCCGCCGCAACTGGCGATCCAGAACGGCTACGCGCATGCATGGGCGACGATTCTCGACTCGAACGTCACCACGCTGATTGCCGGTCTCGCGTTGCTCGCCTTCGGCTCCGGCCCGGTGCGCGGCTTCGCGATGGTCCACTGTATCGGCATTCTGACGTCGATGTTCTCGGCGGTGTTCTTCTCGCGCGGCGTGGTCAACCTCTGGTACGGCGGCAAGAAGAAGCTGAAGTCGCTGGCGATCGGCCAGGTGTGGCGTCCGCAAGCGCAAGGTATCGACGGCGCGGCGGCTTACCTCGGCAACGAGGACGCCGCCACCGATACCGCACAAGCCGTCGCCGCGGCCACCGCCAAGCCGAAGGCAAAAGCCGACGCGCAAGCGCGTGCCGGCAAGCCGAGCGTGCGCCGCCGCAATGCGTCGAATGCGTCGAATACGCCGCAGAAACCGGGTTCATCCCGCTGAGTCCCGGAGAACAAGACCATGGAATTTTTCCGTTTTCGCAAAGACATTCCGTTCATGCAGCGTGCGTTGATCTTCAACGCAATCTCGCTCCTGACGTTCCTTGCCGCTGTGTTCTTCCTGCTGCATCGCGGGCTGCATCTGTCGGTGGAGTTCACCGGCGGCACCGTCATCGAAGTGCAGTATCCGGGCGCCGCGCCGCTCGAACCGGTGCGCGGCACGCTCGCCAAGCTCGGCTATGCGGATGCGCAAGTGCAGAACTTCGGCACCTCGCGCGACGTGCTGATCCGCTTGCCTCTCAAGCAGGGTTTTACGTCCGCGCAACAGAGCGACCAGGTGATGGGCGCGCTGAAGGCCGAAACGCCGCAGGTGCAGTTGCAGCGCGTCGAGTTCGTCGGCCCGCAGGTCGGTAAGGAACTCGCCACCGACGGCTTGCTCGCGCTCGCCTGCGTGGTGATCGGCATCGTGATCTACCTGTCGTTCCGCTTCGAATGGAAGTACGCGGTGGCCGGCGTGATCGCGAACTTGCACGACGTGGTGATCATTCTCGGCTTCTTCGCGTTCTTCCAGTGGGAGTTCTCGCTGTCGGTGCTGGCCGCGGTGCTCGCGGTGCTCGGCTATTCGGTGAACGAATCGGTGGTTATTTTCGACCGGATTCGCGAAACCTTCCGCCGCGAACGCAAGATGACCGTGATCGAGGTGATCAACCACGCGATCACCAGCACGATGTCGCGAACCATCATCACCCACGGCTGTACGCAGATGATGGTACTGTCGATGTTCCTGTTCGGCGGCCCGACGCTGCACTACTTCGCTCTCGCGTTGACGGTGGGTATTCTGTTCGGTATCTACTCGTCGGTGTTCGTCGCGGCGGCGCTCGCCATGTGGTTCGGCGTGAAGCGCGAAGATCTGGTGAAGGACAAGAAGGCCGGCACCGATCCGAACGACCCGAACGCAGGCGCGCAAGTCTGATTCCGCTGTAGCAGCAGACTTCGCGATGCCAATGCAAAAGGCCGGTTCTCCTGAACCGGCCTTTTGCGTTTACCGCCCCGCTCACTTCGCCGCGGCGAAAAGAACTCCGGCGCTACCGCGCTTCAGCGAAACCCAAGCTTGCGCCGCGCGGCCATCAACGCGACGAGGCTCACCAGCGCGGCAAAAATCAGGTAGTAGCTCGGAGCCGCCTTCGAACCCGTGAAGCCGATCAGCCACGCGATGATGAACGGCCCGAAGCCGCCGAAGATCGTCACCGCGATGTTATAGGCGAGCGACATGCCGGTCGTGCGCGTCTGCACCGGGAACATCTCCGAGAGCAAACCCGGCAGCGCCGCGAAGTAGCCCGTCATCAGAAAGCCGAACACGATCTGCAGTGCGATCAGCGTGCCGAAGGTCGGATGCGCGACCAGATACACGAAGGCCGGATAGATCAGGACGAGCAGCAGCAGCGCCGGCGCCAGCATGATCGTGGTGCGCCCGTACCGGTCCGACAGATGGCCGACCAGCGGCGAGAACACCATCTGGATCACGCCGGTCAGCGCAATCGCCCCGAACGCGACCGAAGGCGCAAGCCCCAGTTGCTTCACGCCGTAAGTCGGCATGAACAGCACCAGATACGTGGACACCGTCCCCAGCACCACCACGCCGATTGCAATCAGCAGGCGCAGCTTCTGGCTCGTGAAGGTGTCGCGCAGCGGCGTGGTGGTGGTTTCCGCCGCGAGGAACTCGGGCGTCTCGTCGAGCCGGGTGCGGATGTACCAGGCGACCGGCCCGATCAGGAGACCAAAAACGAACGGCACGCGCCAACCCCACGACGCCATTTGTTCCGGCGAGAGCTCGCCGGTCAACAGCGCGCCGAAACCGGCGGCGAGCAGCGTGGTGAGCCCCTGGCTCGCCACCTGCCAGCTCGCGAAGAAACCGCGCCGGCCCGGCACGTGCTCCGCGAGAAAGGCCGTCGCGCTGCCGAACTCGCCGCCCGCCGAAAAGCCTTGCATCAGGCGGGCGATCACGAGGATCACCGGCGCGGCAATGCCGATGCTCGAGTAGGTCGGCAAAATCGCGATGATCAGCGTGCCGCCCATCATCAGCATGATCGACAACGTGAGCGCCGCCTTGCGTCCGGCGCGGTCCGCATAAGCGCCGATCACCACGGCGCCGAGCGGCCGCATGAAGAACGACACGCCGAACGTGCCGAGCGTGAGCAGCAGCGAGACCGTCTCATTGCCGGCCGGGAAAAACAGCTTCGCGATGATCACCGCGAAAAAACCGTACACCACCAGGTCGAACCATTCGAGCGCGTTGCCGATCGAGGCGGCGACCACCGCGCGCCACGAGTTCTGCCGGCTTCCCGCCCGGCTTACCGCTGTCGTTGCGTCCATGCAGATCTCCAATTCGCGCGAGCTGTTATTCATGCGGGCTTTTTCCGCCCGATATGGCCGACTGGATGCGCGCGCAACCAAACGGCGTCAGCGCTCTATGTACCTGAAAAATTAAGTCGATGCTATCGGCAAATGGCCGCGAGCCGCCGCATAAGGCCTCCGGCGTTTCAGACAGGCAATAAAAAACCGCTTCGTCGCAAAAGCGAATGAAGCGGTTTTTTGTTGCGGCGCAACGCGCGATGCCGTTAAATACGCGCCGTTATCGAATAGGCAAAAGCCTTGCCAAAAAGCTTATTGCTTGATGCCCTCGGCCTGAATATGCAGCTTGGTATCCATGTTGAAGCCATATTTCGTGCCGAAATCCATGCCGTAATCCGCGCGGCTGAAATGACCGCTCGCCTCGACGCCGCACACTTCGCGCTTGAGCATCGGATGCGGCATGCACTTGAACGATTCGATCTTCAGACTCAGCGGCTTGGTCACGCCGTGCATCGTCAGGCTGCCGACCACTTCAACCGGCTTGTCGCCGTCGAACTTGATCTCCGTGCCCTTGTAAGTCGCCGACGGAAACTTCGTCACGTCGAAGAATTCTGATCCCTTCAGATGATCGTCGAGCTTGGCGTTGCCGGTTTGGATCGACGACGGATCGACCGTCACCTCCACCGTGCCGGTTTTCGCCGCACGGTCGAGCGTCACCGTGCCGGAGTTCTTGATGAACTTGCCGCGCCACACCGAGAGGCCGCCGAGGTGATCCGCCTCGAAGCTCGGATACGTGTGGGCCGGGTCGAGTTGATAGGTGTCGGCGGCGGCGAACGCGCCGAGCGAGAAAGAGGAAGCCAGTGCGCCGAAGGCAATCAACATGGATGTTTTCAATTCGTGCTCCTTGGTCTTTGGAAGAAAGCGGCCGCGCCCGAACAGCGCAGCGAACATCACTTGCGTGCTGCAACGATATGAAACTTGATCACCACCTCATCGGCAACCACGGAGGTGTCCTTCCATTCGCCGGTGCCGATGTCGAATTGCGAACGCTTGATCGGCAGCGAACCGTCGAAGGTTTCCGCCCCGCCCTGCTGCGTGACCGTGACCGGCACCACCACCGTTTGCGATTTGCCCTTGATGGTCAGCTTGCCGGTCACCTTGAACTGGTTGCCGCCGGCAGGCGCGATGGCGCTCGAGACGAACGTGGCGCTCGGATAGGCCTTCGCGTCGAACCAGTCCTTGCCGCGCACCTGGTCGTTGTAGCTCTCGTCGCCGAGATCGTAGCTGGCGACGTCGATGCTGAGCTGCGCGCTGCCCTCGGCCGGCTTGGCCGGATCGAACTTGATCTGCGCGGTGAATTTACCGAACTTGCCCTCAACCGGCACGTTCATCTGTTTCGACGTGGCCGTCACCGAACTCTTCGCGACGTCGACCTGGGCGAGCGCGCTGCCGGCCGCGGTCAGCGAGGCCGCCGCGAACGCGGCGAGCATGTAGCGATAAAACGAAACTTTCATGGTTGTCCTTATTTGATGAAAGGGAGCATGCGCGACAGCAGGCCGTCGCGGTCCAGCCATTGATGCTTGAGCGCGGCCGCGACGTGCAGCGCGACCAGCACGAGCAACGTGTAATTCAGCACGATATGCACGTTCTTCAGCAGTTCCTTGAGATGCGGGTCCGGCGCGATCAGGCGCGGCAGCGGAATCAGCCCGAGGTACACCACCGGCACATTGGCCGCCGAGCTGTACAGATAGCCCGACACAGGAATCACGATCATCAGCACGTACAGCAACAGATGCGTGAGATGCGCGGCGCCGCGCTGCCAGGCCGGCATGCGGCGCGGCATCGGCGGGCCGGCGTGCGTGGCGCGCCACAGAATGCGCAGCACCGCGAGCGCGAACACCGTCACGCCGATCCATTTGTGCCACGAGAAGTAGCGTAGCTTGGTGGGCGTGAAACCGGGGATGTCGGTCATCACCCAGCCGAGCGCGAAGCCGCACACGATCAGCAGCGCGATCAGCCAGTGAAAGGCGATGGCGGTGCGCGTGTACGACTCACTTTCACCGAAAGAAGGATTGATTGCCATGACAGGTCAATACAGTAAGAGAGGTTAACGGCGCAGCCATCGCTGCTATTCCCGACGCCGATGCTGATGCGGAAGCGCATTGGCGTACATGACGGATATACGATCGGAACATGCCGGCTGCGGCACACACCAGGCCGCAATGCTACCCCAAGCGGAAAAAGCTGGCTGCGGGATATCCGAATGCGGCGGGACACGGCGTTTCACCGGCCGCACAACCGGCATTGAACAATTAGGGACGGAGACTGTCAAAGTTATACCCATACTCTGCAAAACTTTTCCCGTAAGTCGGCATCACGTGCCTTAACAGCCGCCATGCGGTGCAATGGCTGGTGCGGCGACGAAGCGCGTTTGGTACTATTGCCCCACGCTTTCATCAGACCTGCCCTAGACCCGGCACTGCACGCTTCCTTCCACACCGTTGGCCTTTTGCCGTATGGAACATGAGAACCTGATCGCGTGCCACGAATGCGATACGCTGTTCCGCAAGCCAAGGCTTGTCGGGCGCAAAGTCGCGCGCTGTCCGCGCTGCGGCGCAACGCTCTACCGCGGCGTCTCGCGCAAGCTCGACAGCATCAGCGCAATGACGCTGGGCGCGCTGATCACCTTCCTGATCGCCCAGGGCTTTCCGATCGTCGAACTCGAAACCAACGGCATCACCTCGCAAACCACGCTGTTCGGCGCGCTCGTCGCGCTGTGGAACGAGAACATGCAGATCGTCGCCGTCATGGTGTTCTGCTCGACCGTCCTCTTCCCGCTAACCGAACTGCTCGCGCTGATCTATGTGCTGATTCCGCTGCGCGCGGGCTACGTGCCACCCGCCTTCAACCAGGTGCTGCGCGCGATTCAATTCGTGCGCCCGTGGGGCATGATCGAAGTCTTCATGCTCGGCGTGCTGATTACGATCGTGAAGATGGTGAGTCTCGCGCGCGTGATTCCCGAAGCGGCGCTCTTTGCCTTCGGCGCGCTGACGCTGATGTTCGCGGTGGTCGTCACCTTCGATCCGCGCATTCTGTGGGATCTCGCCGACGAGCTGGGCGACCGCAGCCGGCGGCCGCTGCCACGCACCGCCGCCGATAGCGCGGCGGCGGCCGTCAGTTCGGTTGCCGGACCACCCGCGCCGCCCGGCGTGCAAAACGCGGTGCAAAGTGCGGCACAAACCCCGGCGCGCCCCGCGTTGCCGCCCGGCGTGCCGCCGGAGCCGCATCAGGGATGAGCGCACGATGAAATACGTCACCGCGAAGCGCGCGGGTCTCGTCGCCTGCCATGCCTGCGGACGCGTCGAACCGCGCATCCGCTCGGTCACGCCACAGCATTGCGGGCGGTGCGGCGCGCGCCTTCATTCGCGCAATCCCGACAGCCTGATGCGCACGTGGGCGCTGCTGATCGCCGCGGCCCTGCTGTATATTCCCGCCAACCTGCTGCCGGTGATGCACACCTCGTCGCTGCTCGGTTCCGAAGACGACACCATCATGAGCGGCGTCGTCTATTTCTGGACCTCGGGCGACTGGCCGCTCGCCGTGATCGTGTTCATCGCCAGCATCATGGTGCCCATGCTCAAGCTGAGCGTGCTGGTGCTGCTCACCGTCACGGTGCAGCGCCGCTCGCGCTGGCGGCCGGAGCAGCGCACCACGCTTTACCGGATGGTCGAACGGATCGGGCGCTGGTCGATGCTCGATGTTTTCGTCGTCACGCTGACCGTCGCGCTGGTGCGCTTCAAATCGCTTGCCGTCATCACCGCCGGGCCGGGGGCGATCGCCTTCGGTTCAGTGGTGATTCTGACGATGATGGCCTCCATGCAATTCGATCCACGGCTCATCTGGGACCACGTGGAAGGCAGTACTAAAAAACCTCAGGACCTCGACCATGACTAGCCCGCAAGGACCGACGCCCGCCTCCGACGCGCCGCGCAACGATTCGAACGGACCCACGCTGCCGCCCCAACTGCCAGACCCCGAGATCGAGCCCCGCAGCCGCTGGCTGCCTTCGCTCGTCTGGGTGATTCCGCTGATCGCCGCGCTGATCGGGATCGCGCTCGTAATCAGGTCGGTAACCGAGAAAGGCCCCACGATCTCGATCAGCTTCACCAGCGCCGAGGGCCTCGAGCCGGGCAAGACCAAGGTCAAGTACAAGGACGTCGACGTCGGTTCGGTGAAGACCATCACGCTGTCGAAGGATCTCTCGCACGTTCTGGTTCAGGTGCAGCTGACCAAGGAAGGCGAGGACTTCGCGGTCAAGGATTCGCGCTTCTGGGTGGTACGCCCGCGCGTCGGCGCGAGCGGTGTCTCGGGTCTCACCACGCTGCTCTCGGGCGCGTACATCGGCGCGGACGCGGGCCATTCGTCGGAGAGCGAAAAAAACTTCACCGGCCTCGAAACGCCGCCGCCGATTACCGGCGACCAGAAGGGTCACCAGTTCGTGCTGCACGGCGATTCGCTCGGCTCGATCGACATCGGCTCGCCGATCTTCTACCGGCGCGTGCAGGTCGGCCAGGTGGTCCGCTTCTCGCTCGACAGGGACGGCACGGGCGTCACCATGCAGGTGTTCGTGTCCGCGCCGTTCGATCAGTACGTCGGCACCAATTCACGCTGGTGGCATGCGAGCGGCGTCGATCTGCGGCTCGACTCGAGCGGCTTCAAGCTGAATACGCAGTCGCTCGCGACGGTGATCGTCGGCGGCTTGTCGTTCCAGTCGCCGCCCGGCCAGGGCGTGGGCGCGCAGGCGCCGAACAACATGACGTTCCGCCTCGGCTCCGATGAAGCCGATGCGATGCGCGAACCGGACGGCGTGCCGCTGCGCGTGGTGATGAACTTCAACCAGTCGCTGCGTGGTTTGTCGGTCGGCGCGCCGGTCGATTTCCGCGGCATCGTGCTGGGCCAGGTGACCAACATCGGCATCGATTACGATCCGAAAAAGCGCAGCTTCACCATGCCGGTGACGATGAACCTGTATCCCGACCGCCTTGGCAAGCGCTTCCGCGAAACGGCGCCGGTGCCGGGCAGCATCGCGGGTCAGACCATGCTGCAGCAGCTCGTCAAGCATGGCCTGCGCGGCCAGCTGCGCACCGGCAATCTGATCACGAGCCAGTTGTACGTGGCGCTGGATATCTTCCCGAAGGCGCCGCCGGCAACCGTCGACGTGGCGAGCGATCCGCTCGAATTGCCGACGATTCCGAACACGCTCGACGAATTGCAGCTGCAGGTCGCCGACATCGCGAAGAAGCTCGACAAGGTGCCGTTCGACCAGATCGGCACGAACCTGAACAGCGCGCTGAAGAACGCCGATCAGCTCTTCACACGACTCGACAAGGAGGTCGTGCCGCAGGCCCGCGACACGCTCGCGGCGGCGAAGCAGACCTTCGGCTCGGCCGAGGCGACGTTGCAGCAGGACTCGCCGTTGCAGTCGGACGTTCATCAGGCGTTGCAGGAACTCACGCGCACATTGCAGTCGTTGAACGCGCTGTCGGATTATCTGGAGCGTCATCCCGAATCGCTGTTGCGCGGTAAATCAGGAGATAAACCATGATGTTTGCCCGGCTCCCCCGCCCGCCGCGCGGGCTCGTGCGCGGCGCCGCTTATGTCGGCGCTCTGGCCGGATTGTTGGCGATGGCGGCCTGTTCATCGCCTTCGAGCCGCTTTTATACGCTGAGCGACGGCGGCGCGACTGGGGCCGCAGCGCCGGTCAGCGCACGGAGCGCGGCTGCACCGGCATGGCTGATCGAAGTCGCGCCGATCGACGTGCCGCCGCAAGTGGCGAAAAATCAGTTGGTGGTGCAGACAGCGCCGACGCAGGTCAACGTGCTCGAACAGGAGCGTTGGGCGTCGTTGCCGGGCGACGAGATTCGCCGGGCTTTGTCGACGAGTCTCACGCAGCAGCTCAACACGATCGATGTGTATGGCACGGCTTATCCGGATGCGACGCCTGTTTATCGAGTGAGCATGAACGTGCAGCGGTTCGAATCGTGGCCTGGGTCGCATGCGTTGATCGATGCTGTGTGGAGTGTGCGGGCCGTGCGGAGTACGGTGGTGATGACTTGCCGGAGTGTGGTTAGCGAGCCGGTTGGCAGTGGGTATGATTCGCTGGTGAAGGGGCATCGGCAGGCGTTGCAGCAGATTTCCTTGCAGATTGGGGCTGCTGTGCAGGCGATGGCTTCTGTTGCTCCGCCGAGAAAGGGTGCTGTTGCGGCTGTGCCGGCTTGTCCTTCGGGGGTTAGTGCTACGGCGGCTGGGGGTTGAGTTTTTTTGCCGCGCGTTCCTTACGGTAGGCCGGCGCGGCGTCACGATGGACAGGCAAACCGCCCCGCCTTGCCTCCCATCCCGACCGCGTACAATAGCGCCTTATCCAACGCCTTCCGGCAACCTCAATGTCCTTCGATTTCTTCCTCCCTTGTCCACGCGGCCTTGAAGCCTCGCTCGCGACCGAACTCGCCGAAATTGCCGCGCAACACCTGAACGGCGCGCCGTTCACGGCCGGCGCGCAAGTGCCGGGCGGCGTTCATTTCCGCGGCGGCTGGGCTGCCGGCATGGCCGCCAACCTGCATTCGCGCATCGCGAGCCGCGTGCTGCTGAAGATCGCGCATCGACCCTATCGCAGCGAGCAGGACGTGTATGCGCTTGCCGTCGAACAGCGTTGGGAGCAGTGGTTCTCCGCGAACGAAACGCTGCGCGTGGACGTCACCGCGATCAAATCGCCGCTGCGCAGCCTCGAATTCACGACGCTGCGCGTCAAGGACGCGATTTGCGACCGTCTGCGTGAAGTCAGCGGCGCGCGTCCGAGCATCGACACCGGCATGCCCGACGTGCGCGTGTTCGCGTTCCTAACGGCCACCGATTGCACGCTCTACCTCGACACCTCGGGCGACCCGCTGTTCAAGCGCGGCTGGCGTCTCGACAAGGGCGCGGCGCCGCTGCGCGAAAATCTGGCGGCGGGCATCCTGCGCTTGACAGGTTGGACTTCCGGCACACCGCTGTATGACCCGATGTGCGGCAGCGGCACCTTCCTCGCGGAAGCCGCGCAAGTGGCGCTGAACATCGCGCCGGGCGCGGAACGCCGCTTCGGCTTCGAGAAGCTCAAGCAGTACGACGCCAGGACCTGGCAAACGCTGAAGGCCGCCGCGCTCGACGCGAAGCACGCGGCCCGCAACTCGCGCGCCGATATCCAGATCTACGGCAGCGATATTTCCGGCGACATGCTCGACAAGGCGCGCGCGAACTTCCAGCGCGCCGGTTTGCCGACGATTCCGCTCAAACAGGTCGACGCGCGCGGCATGACGCCGCCGAGCGCTGAGCCCGGCATTCTCGTTGCGAATCCGCCGTATGGCGAGCGGATCGAAGTGCGCGGCCGCAACGCCCGTGGCGAAATCCGCGAAGGCCGCGGCAATCGCGAGAATCGTGAAGACGACGGTTTCCGCCGCGCCCAGGAAGAAGCGCCGGACAGCGAATTTTTCCAGTCGCTCGGCGACGCGCTGAAGCAGCGCTTCACCGGCTGGCATGCGTTCATCCTGACGTCGGATCGCAAGCTGCCTGGGCAATTGCGTCTGCGTGAATCGACCAAGACGCCGCTCTTTAACGGCGCGCTCGAATGCCGGCTGTTCCGCTTCGATCTGATCGCGGGCAGCGTGCGGCAGAGGCCGCAGAGCGATACGCCGGCGGAATGACGCGTCGTATTGCACGCAGGATCGAAGAACGCGGACTCAGGTCCGCGTTTTTTTTCGCCGGTATGTTGGTTATGGCCTCGCTTTCGATCTCGGGAGCCCTGCCATTGCTGCCGGGGCGAATCCGATGGAGGCGACGGGCTAGTGCAGCTCATAGGCATATCCGCCGATGTGCGCAGTGACGCCGCCCCACGGGTCGGTGAACAAGCCCCGCCGGTCTACGCGTCACGGCTAATGTCCGCTCCTAAACCGCTATCATCGATGTTCGTCCTAAAGGAGAACAACCGATGAGCCGACCAGATTTCATCAAACACTGGACTGAACTCGAAGAACCGGATGCGCATTCCTATCGCGGCGATCCGGAGCCGATGGCGTTCGACGCGCCGCTTTCCGCCGCGCTCGGCATTACGCGTATCGGCATTCATCATGTGAGGCTTCTGCCCGGCCGGCGGACGTCATATCCGCACGCCGAAAGTACCGAGCAGGAGTTTGTGTACGTGCTCGAAGGCAAGCCCGATGTCTGGATCGACGGCGTGCTTCATCCCGTTGTTGAAGGTGATTCCGTCGCGTTTCCGGCAGGCACTGGAATCTGCCACACCTTCATCAACAATACGAAGGACGAAGTCAGGCTGATGGTGATCGGCGAACGTCCGCGTGACGACAACCGCATCCGTTATCCGCTCAATGAAGCGCACGAATTAACGCGCGCGGACCGCTGGGTGGACTGGCCCAGCAGGCCGCTCGGGGACCATAACGGAATGCCGGACTGAAGCTCGCGCGGATGGATGACCGCCAAGCCCGGAGGCGGGCCGAACTCATAAAAACAGATGGCCGCCCCCACACCCTACTGACACCACGCTGTCAGCAGCACCCCCGCACACTCCTCCTCACGCCATCCGGCGCTTTGCACGGCTTACCCGCCATCCACAGGAGAGTGTCATGTCCGCATCATCCAAAGTTGTTGCATGGTTCGAGATTCCGTCGGTCGACTTCGATCGCGCTGTTCGCTTTTACGAAGCCGCGCTCGACGTCGAACTGAATCGCCAGGAAATCGGCGGCCAGCCGATCGCGATCTTTGGCTACGAGGAGCCGGCCACCGGCGGCGCGATCGTCCACAGCCCGTCGATGACGCCCACCGGCGACGGCGTGCTCGTCTATCTGAACGCGCAGCCGACCGTCGACGCCACGCTCGCCCGCGTCGAACAGGCCGGCGGCAAGACCGATGGACCGGTGATCAAACTGCCGCAGGACATCGGCTACATTGCATTCTTCACGGATACGGAAGGCAACCGCCTCGGCCTGCATTCGCGGACCAACGGTTAAGCGCAACGCAACGCGGCGCCCACGCACGGCAGCGTGTGGGCCCGCGCAAGCACCGCGCGAAATGCAGACCGAAACGCGGACCGGAGCGCGGCATGCGGCGCTATCATCGTGGAACTGTCCCCGTCCTTTTCTACAAGACGCCCACGATGACGCGCCGCGCCGACCGCCTGTTCCAGATCGCCGAACTGCTGCGCGGACGGCGTCTGACCACCGCGCAACAACTCGCCGACTGGCTGAACATCTCGCTGCGCACCGTCTATCGCGACGTGCGCGATCTGCAACTGTCGGGCGTGCCGATCGAAGGCGAAGCCGGCATCGGCTACCGGTTAAGCCGCGCGGCGAGTCTGCCGCCGCTCACTTTCACCGCCGACGAACTGGCCGCGCTCGCGGCAGGCGCACGAATGCTCGAATCGTGGGGCGGCGCCGGCTTTGCGAGCGGCGCGCGCGGGGCGCTCGCCAAGATCGCATCGGCGATGCCCGCCGACAAGCGCGCGACGCTCGAACGCCTGGCGATCTTCGCGCCGTCGTTTCACATCAAGAGCGATTTCTCCGCGCAACTGGACACGTTGCATCGCGCGATCGATGTAAGGCATGTGGTGAGCTTTGCCTATACCGATGCGAACGGCGCGGCGACCGAGCGGCGTGTCTGGCCGCTGGCGCTCGCCTATTGGGGCGCGCGCTGGACACTTGGCGCGTGGTGTGAATTGCGGAGCGACTTCCGCAATTTCGGGCTGGAGAAGATCCAGAATCTTCAGGTGCTCGAACAATATCCGGATCAGGAAGGCAGGCGGCTCGCGGACTTGCTGCGGCATGTGAACGCGAAGCCGAAGTAGAAATCGCGGCCCGCCTCCAGGCGGACCGCGAATCGCCAACACACGTTTATTCCACCGCCTTCACCATATCCTCGATCACCTTCTTCGCGTCGCCGAACACCATCATCGTCTTGTCCATGTAGAACAGGTCGTTGTCGAGGCCCGCGTAACCTGCCGCCATCGAGCGTTTATTCACGATGACCGTGCGCGCCTTATAAGCCTCGATGATCGGCATGCCCGCGATCGGCGACTTCGGATCGTTCTTCGCCGCCGGATTCACCACGTCGTTCGCGCCGAGCACGAGCACCACATCCACCTGGCCGAACTCGCCGTTGATGTCGTCCATTTCGAAGACCATGTCGTACGGCACTTCCGCTTCGGCGAGCAGCACGTTCATGTGACCCGGCATGCGACCAGCCACCGGATGAATCGCGTACTTCACCTCGATGCCCTTCTCGACCAGCTTGTCGGTGAGTTCCTTCAGCGCATGCTGCGCGCGCGCCACGGCCAGACCATAACCCGGCACGATCACCACGGTTTCGGCGTTGCCGAGCATGAACGACGCGTCATCAGCCGAACCGGATTTCACCGGACGCTGCTCCGCGGCGCCGCCTGCCGCCACCGCGCCCGGCTCGTTGCCGAAACCGCCGAGAATCACGTTGAAGAACGAGCGGTTCATCGCGCGGCACATGATGTACGACAGAATCGCGCCCGACGATCCCACCAGTGAGCCCGCGATGATCAGCATCGGATTGTTCAGCGAGAAGCCGATGCCCGCCGCCGCCCAGCCCGAATACGAATTGAGCATGGACACGACCACCGGCATATCCGCGCCGCCGATCGGGATAATGATCAGCACGCCGAGCACGAACGCGATCATCGTCATGATGATGAACGGCAGCCACGACTGCGTGAGAAAGAAGATCACGCCGAAGCCGAGCATGCCGATCGCGAGCATCAGGTTGATCAGATGCTGGCCGCCGTACACGACCGGCGCGCCCTGGAAGAGCCGGAACTTGTACTTGCCCGACAGTTTGCCGAACGCGATCACCGAACCGGAGAACGTGATCGCGCCGACGAACGTGCCGATGAACAACTCGACGCGATTGCCATACGGCAGAAAGCCCGGCACCGGATTCTCGGGATCGATCAAACCGAACGCCGACGGCTCCGACACCACCGCATACGCGATGCAGACGGCGGCAAGACCGATCAGCGAGTGCATCGCCGCGACCAGTTCGGGCATCTTGGTCATCTCGACGCGCGCCGCGACGAACGCGCCAACCGCGCCGCCGATCACGAGCGCGACCAGCAGCAAGCCGAGCCCCAGGCCGAGATTCGAGCCGAGCGCGGCGGCCTGTTTGGCGATCAGCGCGATGGTCGTGAGGATCGCAATCGCCATCCCAACCATGCCGAAGGTATTGCCGATGCGCGCCGTCTTCGGATTCGACAGCCCCTTGAGCGCCTGAATGAAGCAGACCGACGCGACCAGATAAAGCAGCGTGACGAGGTTCAGACTCATTACGCGTTCTCCTTGGCCGTGCTTTTGGCCGTGTTCTCAGCGGTGAGTTTCTTCGGCTCTTTCTTGCGGAACATCTCCAGCATTCGCCGCGTGACGAGAAAGCCGCCGAACACGTTGACCGCTGCCAGCGCGACGGCGAACGTGCCGAAGAACTTGCCCGGAGCGCCCAACGTGAGCCCCGCCGCCAGCATCGCGCCGACGATCACGATCGCCGAAATCGCGTTGGTCACCGCCATGAGCGGCGTGTGCAGCGCGGGCGTGACGTTCCAGACCACGTGGTAGCCGACGTAAATCGCCAGCACGAAAATGATCAGATTGATGACGGTGTGATTAATGACTTCCATTCCCTTCTCCTTTGTCGACGGGAGTTGGCGCTTTAGCGCTTACTCCCGTCCCATGCAACATCGTTGCTAGGCCTTGCGCGTGACTTCGCCGTTGCGGGCCAGGAGCGTGGCCGCGACGATGTCGTCCGCGAGATCGATGTTCAGGGCGCCTTCCTTCGTGATGATCAGCTTGAGGAAGTCGAGCAGGTTGCGTGCATATAAGGACGATGCGTCGGCGGGCACCATCGAGGCCAGATTCGTATAGCCGACGATCGTCACGCCGTGCTTCGTCACGACCTGGTCCACCTCGGTCAGCGGACAATTGCCGCCGCGCCGGCCCTCGTATTCCGCGCCGCGTCCTGCCGCGAGGTCCACCAGCACGGAGCCGGGTTTCATCGCCTGCACGGTTTCGACCGAGATCAGCGTCGGCGCGGCGCGGCCTGGAATCAACGCGGTGGAGATCACCACGTCGGCCTGCCTCGCCCGCTCGTGGACCAGCGCCGACTGGCGTTGCAGCCAGCCCGGCGGCATCGGCCGCGCATAGCCGCCGACGCCCTGCGCGGCTTCGCGCTCCTCGTCGGTTTCGTAAGGCACGTCGAGAAACTTGGCGCCGAGCGATTCGATCTGCTCTTTCACCGCCGGACGCACGTCGGACGCTTCGATTACGGCACCGAGACGCTTGGCGGTCGCGATCGCCTGCAAACCCGCCACGCCCGCGCCGAGAATCAGCACGCGCGCCGCTTTCACGGTGCCCGCCGCCGTCATCAGCATCGGCATGAAGCGCGGATAGAGCGTCGCCGCCAGCAACACGGCCTTATATCCGGCGATGTTCGCCTGCGACGACAGCACGTCGAGACTCTGCGCGCGCGTGGTGCGCGGCGCGGCTTCGAGCGCGAACGCGGTCACACCCGCTGCCGCAAGTTTCAACGCGTTTTCAGCGTTGAACGGATCGAGCATGCCGATCAGCGTCGCGCCGCGTTTGAGGAGCGGCAATTCAGCATCGGTCGGAGACTGGACTTTAAGGACGAGATCGGCGCCGAACGCCGTGGCCGCGTCGACGATTTCCGCGCCGGCGGCAGTAAAGGCATCGTCAGGGAAGCTCGCGCCGGTGCCGGCGCCGCTCTGGATCGTGACCCGGTGGCCCTGGGTCACATACTTCCTGACCGTTTCGGGCGTCGCGGCGACGCGGGTTTCATGCGCGCGCGTCTCGGCTGGCACTCCGATGTGCATCGTTTTTCCTCCTCGACTTCCTGTTTTACGACAGATCGCCGACAAGGCACGCCGGCTTGCAAGTGCAACGGCTAACGCCTCACTTTAACCGAAACATGGGGGTGCGCCGAAATCGGGGACAATCCGGGGGTCATGGCCGGGTGGCCGGCCTACGGGCTGCAGCGGTGCGTACACTTGCCGGCTCACCGGTCCATGCGCCTGCCGCCGACCACGAAGCCGCTGCCGGTCGCCCGCTTTCCGGCAGCCCAGGCCCATAAACGGTAAAATGCGCAGCCATGAAACCGGAAACCTGGTTGCCGCACGTCACCGTCGCGGCCATTGTCGAGCGCGACGGGCGCTTTCTCGTGGTCGAGGAACATACCGCCGATGGCTTGCGCCTGAATCAGCCCGCCGGCCACCTGGAGGCGGGCGAAACGCTTCTGCAAGCGGTGATCCGCGAAACGCTCGAGGAAACCGCTCATCCGTTCGAACCCGAGGCGCTGGTCGGCATGTACATGACGCATTTCGAGCGGCCAGGAAGTGAGGGCGTGACGTACCTGCGCTTCACCTATTGCGGCACGGGCGGCGAAGCGGACGCGGAGCGAGCGCTCGATCCCGACATCGTCCGCACGTTGTGGATGAGCGCCGGCGAATTGCGCGCCTCTGCCGAACGGCATCGCACGCCGCTCGTCATGCAATGTCTCGACGATTACCTCGCGGGCCGGCGTTTCCCGCTCGACTTCGTGCACACGCATTCGGTCGGGCCTAATCAGTCCACAAACGCGGTCAATGACCGATCAATGAAGTCAGGCAGCACGCAGTGAGCACCTTATGAGCAAGCAAAAAGTCGTAGTAGGCATGTCGGGCGGCGTCGATTCGTCGGTCACCGCGTGGCTGCTGAAGGAACAAGGCTACGACGTGGTCGGCCTGTTCATGAAAAACTGGGAAGACGACGACGACAGCGAATACTGCTCGACACGGCAGGACTGGATCGACGTCGTGTCGGTGGCGGACCTGATCGGCATCGACGTGGAAGCGGTCAACTTCGCGTCGGAATACAAGGACCGCGTGTTCGCCGAATTCCTGCGCGAATATTCGGCCGGCCGCACGCCGAACCCGGACGTGCTGTGCAACGCCGAAATCAAGTTCAAGGCCTTCCTCGACCACGCGATGTCGCTCGGCGCGGAAACCATCGCGACCGGCCACTATGCGCGCGTGCGCGAGAACAACGGCCGCTTCGAACTGCTGAAGGCATTCGACCATACGAAGGATCAGTCGTACTTCCTGCATCGGCTGAATCAGGCGCAGTTGTCGAAGACGCTGTTTCCGTTGGGCGAGATTCCGAAAACCAAGGTGCGCGAGATCGCCGAACAGATCGCCCTGCCGAACGCGAAGAAAAAAGACTCGACGGGCATCTGCTTCATCGGCGAACGGCCGTTCCGCGATTTTCTGAACCGCTATCTGCCGACCAGGCCCGGCCCGATGAAAACCACCGACGGCAAAGTGGTCGGCGAACACATCGGCCTCGCTTTCTACACGTTCGGTCAGCGCAAGGGCATCGGCCTCGGCGGCAGCAAGGACGGCAGCGGCGAGCCGTGGTTCGTCGCCGGCAAGGACATTCCGTCGAATACGCTGTACGTCGCGCAGGGTCACGATCATCCGTGGCTTCTGAGCCATACGCTCACCGCCGGCAATACGAGCTGGGTCGCCGGCGCGCCGCCCGCGGACGGCTTCGCGGGCGGCGCGAAAACCCGTTACCGGCAAGCGGATGCGCGCTGCACGTTCAGTGCGGCGGCTAGTGGGTCGCTTAACGCGGCGGGCACGGGCGGAGGCCTCTTCGAGCTGAATTTCGACACGGCGCAATGGGCTGTCACACCGGGGCAATCGGCCGTGCTCTACGATGGCGACGTGTGTCTCGGCGGCGGCATCATCGAACACGCGGTGACCGGGCAGCCGGCGGCGCGTCAGCCGCAAACGGCCGCGCTGCTGACCGCTCGCTAAGCCCTGCGTTCTACCGTGCGGCAACGTTCACCATCGCCGCACGCGCTTCATCTTCACGCTTCAAGTTCACGCTTCGTCTTCAGGATTGACCCTGCGCGCTTCACGCGTGCGTTTCATCAAGGCGCAGCCGGCTTCACCATAAGAAGCAGTCGTTCGTTTTTCCTCGCGGCGGATTCCGTCGGTGCCGACGGTGCCGGTGATCCCGCCGTGACGATCCTCACTGCACTGGAGTCCCCATGTTTTCTCGACGTTATCTGGCCATGTGGTGCGCAGCCGCGCTGCTCGCCGTTTGCGCGGCGCTCGCCGCGACGCATCACATTTCGTGGTTCTGGATCATCGTGCCGGTGGCGCTCGTCGGGCTCGGCGTGTTCGACCTGACGCAGCAGCGCCACGCGATTCTGCGCAACTATCCGCTGTGGGGGCACTTGCGCTTCCTGTTCGAATTCATCCGCCCGGAAATCCGCCAATATTTCGTTGAAAACGATACCGACGAGAAGCCGTTCTCGCGCGCTCAGCGCAGCATCGTCTATCAGCGCGCGAAGAACGACGTGGACAGCCGCCCGTACGGCACCGAACTCGACGTCAAAGCCGTCGCGCACGAGTGGATCAGCCACTCGCTCGCGCCGACCACGCTCGATAACCACGACTTCCGAATCGTCGTCGGAGCGGAGCGCGCGCAGCCTTACTCGATGTCGATCTTCAACGTCTCCGCGATGAGCTTCGGCTCGCTGTCGGCGAACGCCATCATGGCGCTGAACCTCGGCGCGAAGAAAGGCAACTTCGCGCACGACACGGGCGAAGGTTCGATGTCCAAGTATCACCGCGAGCATGGCGGCGACATCATCTGGGAAATCGCGTCGGGCTATTTCGGCTGCCGCAACGACGACGGCACGTTCAGCGCGGAGAAATTCGCGAAGCAGGCCGCCGAGCCGCAAGTGAAGATGATCGAGGTGAAACTCTCGCAAGGCGCGAAGCCCGGTCACGGCGGCGTGCTGCCGGCCGCCAAGATCACGCCCGAGATCGCGGAAACGCGCGGCGTGCCGATGGGCCGCGATTGCATTTCGCCCGCCACCCACTCCGAGTTCTCGACACCGCGCGGCCTGCTCGAATTCGTCGACCGTTTGCGCACGCTGTCCGGCGGCAAGCCGACCGGTTTCAAGCTGTGCATCGGGCATCCGTGGGAATTTTTCGGCATTGCCAAGGCGATGCTGGAGACCGGCATCCTGCCCGACTTCATCGTCGTGGATGGCGCGGAAGGCGGCACGGGCGCCGCGCCGCTGGAATTCACCGATCACGTGGGTGTGCCGTTGCAGGAAGGGCTGCTGCTCGTGCACAACACGCTGGTCGGTATCGGCTTGCGGCAACGCATCCGCATCGGCGCGAGCGGCAAGATGATCACCGCGTTCGACATCACGAGGACGCTCGCGATCGGCGCCGACTGGGTCAACGCGGCGCGCGGCTTCATGTTCGCGGTCGGCTGCATTCAGGCGCAGACCTGCCACACCGGGCGCTGCCCGACCGGCGTCGCGACCCAGGATCCGGTGCGCCAGCGCGCGCTCGTCGTGCCGGATAAGGCCGATCGTGTGTTCAGCTTCCATCACAACACGCTGCATGCGTTGAAGGAAATCATTCAGGCCGCGGGCTTGAAGCATCCGGCCGAATTGCGCGCGCATCACATCGTACGGCGTGTGTCGTCGCATGAGGTGCGGTTGATGTCGGAGTTGTTGAAGTATCTCGAGCCGAACGATCTGCTGAACGGCACGTATCGCTATTCGCTGTATGAGAAGTGGTGGCCGGTGGCGCAAAGCGATTCGTTTACGCCGAAGGTGGAACTGGCGGTGGCTTGATTCAGATTCCGTCCGACCCCGCAAAACGGACACCCCCCTTCCTTTCCGTTAAAATCTACGGTTTAGCACTTCGCTCCACGGCCGCCCCGCGCGCTTCGGCGCTCGCGGCGCGGCCCTATGCCCGAAAGGCACTTCATGCTCACGTTTCAGCAAATCATCCTGACACTGCAGTCCTACTGGGACAAGCAGGGTTGCGCGTTGCTCCAGCCGATCGACATGGAAGTCGGCGCGGGCACGTCCCACGTCCATACGTTCCTGCGCGCGATCGGTCCGGAACCGTGGCGCGCCGCCTACGTGCAGCCGTCGCGCCGTCCGAAAGACGGCCGCTACGGCGAGAACCCGAACCGCCTGCAGCATTACTACCAGTACCAGGTGGTGCTCAAGCCGGCGCCGGAAAACATCCTCGATCTGTACCTCGGTTCGCTCGAAGCGCTCGGCTTCGACCTGCAGCAGAACGACGTGCGTTTCGTCGAAGACGACTGGGAAAACCCCACGCTCGGCGCATGGGGCCTCGGCTGGGAAGTGTGGCTGAACGGCATGGAAGTGACCCAGTTCACCTACTTCCAGCAAGTGGGCGGCCTGGATTGCAAGCCGGTGCTCGGCGAAATCACCTACGGTCTCGAACGCCTCGCGATGTATCTGCAGAAGGTCGAGAACGTCTACGACCTCGTCTGGACCGAGTGGGAAGAACAAGGCCCGAACGGCCCGGAAGTCCGCCGTCTGACGTACGGCGACGTGTACCACCAGAACGAAGTCGAACAGTCCACGTATAACTTCGAACATGCGAACGTCGATCTGCTGTTCACGTTCTTCAACAGCTACGAAGCGGAAGCCAGGCGCATGATCGAAGCGCGGATCGCGCTGCCCGCCTATGAACTGGTGCTGAAGGCCGGTCACACGTTCAATCTGCTCGACGCGCGTGGCGCGATTTCGGTCACGGAACGCGCGGCATACATCGGCCGGATTCGCGCGCTGTCGCGTCTGGTCGCGCAGGCTTACTATGATTCGCGCGAAAAACTCGGCTTCCCGATGCTCGGCAATCCGGTGCATGGCGTGCCCGGCCTCACCACCGACGCGCAAGATGCCGCGATGCCCGCATGGGCGCCGCCGCTCAAAGTCGAACGCAAGATCGATCAGGACTGACGAGAACACCAAGAAATGACTCATCCCCATCAAGCTACCCTGCTCGTCGAGCTGCTGACCGAAGAACTGCCGCCCAAAGCGCTCGCGCGTCTCGGCGACGCCTTCGCCGAAGGCATTGCGCAGCGCCTCGCGGCGCGCGACCTGATCGAGGGCGAACTGTCGTTCGAACGTTATGCGACACCGCGCCGTCTCGCCGTCACCATCAAGAACGTGCGCTCGGTCGCGCCGGAAAAACACGTGCGCGAAAAAGTGCTGCCGGTTTCCGTCGCGCTGGATAAAGACGGTCAGCCCACCGCGCCGCTCGCCAAGAAGCTCGCCGCACTCGGCTTCCCCGATTTTTCGGTGAACGACCTGGAGCGCGCGCAAGACGGTAAGGCGGAAGCCTTCTTCCTACGCTACGCGGCGCCCGGCGCCACGCTCGCCGAAGGCCTGCAAAGCGCGCTCGACGAAACGCTCGCCAAGCTGCCTACCCCGAAGTTCATGACGTATCAGCGCCCGGACGGCAGCAACGTGCAATTCGTGCGTCCGGCGCATCGTCTCACCGCGCTGCACAGCGATCAGATCGTGCCGGTCAGCGCGCTCGGCATCGACGCCGACGACACCACGCTCGGCCACCGCTTCCTGTCCGAAGGCTTCGTGCAGATCCAGCACGCGGATGCCTACGCCGACACGCTGATGCACAAGGGCCACGTGGTCGCGAATTTCTCCGACCGCAAGGAAACCATCCGCACGCACCTGCTCGCGCAAGCCAACGGCGATCAGGTGGTGATGCCGGAAGCGCTGCTGGATGAAGTCACGTCGCTGGTCGAATGGCCTGTGGTCTACGCGTGCCGTTTCGAGGACGAGTTCCTGCAAGTGCCGCAGGAATGCCTGATCCTGACGATGCAGACGAACCAGAAATACTTCGCGCTGACGGATGCGAACGGCAAGCTGCGCTCGCGCTTCCTGATCGTGTCGAACATCGAAACGGCCACGCCGGGCGACATCGTCGAAGGTAACGAGCGTGTGGTGCGGCCGCGTCTGGCTGATGCGAAATTCTTCTTCGAGCAGGACAAGAAGAAGCCGCTCGCCGACCGCGTGCCGCTGCTCGCCAACGTCGTCTATCACAACAAGCTGGGTTCCGCGCTGCAACGCGTCGAGCGCGTCGAAGCGCTGGCCGGCGCGATTGCGGGGCTGATCGGCGCGGACGTGGCGCTCGCCAGACGCGCCGCGCGTCTTGCGAAGGCCGATCTGATCACCGACATGGTCGGCGAATTCCCCGAGCTGCAAGGCACGATGGGCACGTACTACGCGCGCCACGACGGCGAGCCTGAAGAAGTCGCGCTCGCGTGCTCGGAACACTATCAGCCGCGCTTCTCCGGCGACGCGTTGCCGGCTACCGCGACCGGCACCGTCGTCGCGCTGGCCGACAAGCTCGAAACGCTGGTCGGCATCTGGGGAATCGGCCTGCAACCCACCGGCGAGAAAGATCCGTTCGCGCTGCGCCGTCATGCGCTCGGCGTGCTGCGGATTCTGGTCGAGAAGCAACTGCCGGTCGACGTGGTCGAACTGCTGCGCACCGCTTACGCGCAATTCGCCGCGGTGCCGAACGTCGTCGATTCGACGCAGGCGATCTACGAATTCTGCATGGACCGTCTGCGCGGTCTGCTGCGTGAACGCGGCTATGCGCCGGGCGAAATCGACGCGGTGCTGGCGCTGAATCCCACGCGCCTCGACGACATCGTCGCGCGTCTGGATGCGGTGCGCGAATTCGCGACACTCGCCGAAGCGGCATCGCTCGCGGCGGCCAACAAGCGCATTTCGAACATCCTGAAGAAGTCGGAAGGCGCGGCGACCGGCGTGCAGGCCGCGCTATTCGTCGAAACAGCGGAAAAAGCCTTGCATGTGCAGCTCGAACAGGTCGCGCCGCGCGTGCAATCGCAACTTGCCGCACGCGACTACACGGGCGCGCTGACCGCGCTCGCCGCGTTGCGCGAACCGGTCGACACGTTCTTCAACGACGTGATGGTCAACGCCGAAGATGCGGCGTTGCGCGCCAACCGTTTGGCCTTGCTCAGCGCGCTGCATCAGCAGATGAATTGCGTCGCCGACATTTCCCGACTCGCCGCCTGAGCCCGCGCCATGCCGACCAAAAAAGTGGTGATCCTCGACCGCGACGGCGTGATCAACGTCGATTCCGACGCGTTCATCAAGTCGCCGGACGAATGGGTCGCGCTGCCCGGTTCGCTCGAAGCCATCGCGCGGCTGAGCCAGGCCGGTTATCGCGTCGCGATCGCGACCAACCAGTCGGGTATCGGCCGCGGTCTCTTCGACATGAACGCGCTTAATGCGATGCATCTGAAAATGCATCGCATGGCGGCGGCGGTCGGCGGGCGCATCGACGCGGTGTTCTTCTGCCCGCACACGGCGGACGACCACTGCGAATGCCGCAAACCGAAGCCCGGCATGCTGCAGATGATCGTCGAGCGCTTCGACGTCGATCCGGAAGATACGCCGACGGTCGGCGACGCGATGCGCGATCTGCAAGCGGGCGCCGCGCTCGGCTGTCCGACCCATCTCGTGCTGACCGGCAAGGGCCGCAAGACGCTCGCGGCCGGCGGCCTGCCCGAAGGCACGCGCGTGCACGACGATCTGCGCGCGTTCGCGCTCGACTTCCTCGCCGACGCTCAAGAGTGACGCGCGCCACGCGCGTCCCCAACCCTCACTGACCACGCCGATGCGCTTCATTCGTTCTTTCCTGCTGCTGATCTACTTCGTTCTGTTCACGGTGCCGTACGCAACCGCGTGCTTCATCGCGTTCCCGTTCATGCGCGCCGACAATCGCTACTGGATGGCGGCCGGCTGGTGCCGTGCCACGCTCAACACGGTGCGCTGGCTGAACGGCATCCGCTACAGGATCGAAGGCTATGAGAATCTGCCCGACGGTCCGGCCGTGCTGCTGTCCAAGCATCAATCGGCATGGGAAACGCTGGCGTTTCCGGCGTTGATGCCGCGGCCGCTGTGCTACGTGTTCAAGCGCGAACTGCTGTATGTGCCGTTCTTCGGCTGGGCGCTCGGCATGCTGAAGATGGTTCACATCGACCGCAAGGAAGGCAAGTACGCGTTCGGATCGGTCATCAGGCAAGGCAAGGCGCGCATGGCCGAAGGTGCCTGGGTCATCATGTTTCCGGAAGGCACGCGCACGCCGACCGGCAAGCAAGGCAAGTACAAAACCGGCGGCGCGCGTTTTGCGATCGCCACCGGCGCACCCGTCGTGCCGATCGCGCACAACGCGGGACGCGTGTGGCCTCGCAACTCGTTTCTCAAATATGCGGGTATAGTCACAGTGTCGATCGGCAAGCCGATTGAGACGACGGGGCTCACGCCCGATGAAGTGAACACGCGCGTCGAAAAGTGGATCGAAGCTGAAATGCGTCGCATCGATCCTACCGCGTACCGCGCGGCGGAAAGCAGTTCCGCCGCCGCACCAATCTGACGCGCCCACGCCCTCGAAGGCGTATTTGCGCGAAGCCGAATCCGATGCAGAAGTCTCCTACGCCGCAGCCCGCTGCGGCGCTCGATAACCGGCAGCTCGATCTCCCGCTCTTCGCAGAGCCGGGGTCGACGTCGTCGTCCCCGTCACCGTCCGCGCCTTCGCCCGGCTCTTCAGCGGGCTCGCAAGGCGGGCAACAGCCTGCCGTGCCGCTCGCGCCGGACGGCACCAAACTGCGCAGCCTCGCCCTCGGCTCACGCACGCTCCACTACGTGCTCAAGCGTTCGGCGCGCCGCTCGATCGGCTTTGCGATCGACAGCACGGGTCTCACGATCACCGCGCCGCGCTGGGTCACGCTCGCTGATATCGAAACCGCGATCACCGAAAAGCAGCGCTGGATTTTCACGAAACTGATCGAATGGCAGACGCGTGTCGAGCATCGCGCGTTGCCGAAGGTCGATTGGAAAGATGGTGCGGAAGTGCCGTATCTCGGCCAGCCGGTGCGCGTGAAACTCGGTTCGCCGCAAGGCACGCTGGCGTTCAACGCGGACGAAGCGGCGCTGCAAGTGCCGCTGCCGTTGCAAGCGGATCCGCAGCAGATCAAGGATCGCGTGCAAGGCTGGCTGCAAGGCGAAGCGAAGCGCCTGTTCGGCGAGCGTCTCGCGATTTACGCGGAGAAGCTGGGCGTCAACTATCGCGCTTATGCGCTCTCTTCAGCGGCCACGCGCTGGGGCAGTTGTTCGAGCGACGGCAAGATTCGCCTGAACTGGCGGCTGATCCATTTCCCGCTTTCGATCATCGATTACGTTGTCGCGCATGAGCTCGCGCATCTGCGTGAGATGAACCACAGTCCGCGCTTCTGGCAAACGGTCGAATCGATTTTTCCTGAGTTCCGCGAAGCGCGGCAAACGTTGAAGTCGCATCCGCCGGAATTGCTGCCGACGCTTTAAAGCTTTAACGCGCCCGAGTTCTAAAACCGGCGCTTCGGTCTGAAGCGCCGGCCTTCCCAAACACGCGGCTCACTCCGTGCAGAACGTTTCCTGCAGATGACGCCACGTCACCTTGCCGTGCGCGTCGAGGTCCATCACCGCCGTGGAGCGCCGCACGTTCGCATTGCCCGCGTTGTCGCGCTGATACTCACGATACTTCACCACCGCGCCGGACGGATAGTCGGCGACGATCTGCATATCGCGGATACTGATCCGCGAGCCGGGACGCGCGCCGCGCAGCTTCGCGAACGTCTCGCGCAACGCGGCGTGATCCAGTGCGGCACCGGACGGCATGACCAGAGTGAATTGCTCAGCGAAACGCGCCATGATGCGCTCGAGCGCGCCGTCATCCGCTGAGCCGTCGAACAGCGCCTGGATTTCGACGTGGATGTTGTCGAGTTCTTTGAAGTAGGGATTGCTGTTATTCATTGCCTGATCTCGGCCTGGGACTTAGGTCCTACGTCATTTCTTCTTCTGGATGAACTCGATCTTGTAGCCGTCCGGGTCCGTCACGAACGCGATCACCGTGGTGCCGTGTTTCATCGGACCCGCTTCGCGCACGACGTTGCCGCCCTGGGCCTTGATCTTCTCGCATGCGGCATATGCGTCTTCAACTTCGACGGCCAGATGCCCGAAGCCGCTGCCGAGGTCGTACGACGGCGTGCCCCAGTTGTGCGTCAGTTCGATGACAGTGCCGTCGCGCTCGTCCGTGTAGCCGACGAAAGCGAGCGTGAATTTGCCGTCCGGATAGTCTTCGCGGCGCAGCAGTTTCATGCCGAGCAGTTCGGTATAAAAAGCAATGGAACGGTCCAGGTCGCCGACCCGGAGCATGGTGTGAAGCAGGCGCATCGTGTACTCCCTGTTGCGTGGTGTCGAGACCGTCAATGTACCCGGAATCACGCGGCGCTGCAGCGCTCAGAACTGATGCCGCACGCCCGCCATCAAGCCGATCTGCGTTCCCTTCTGCGCAAGCCCCACGCCGTTCACGCCCTGCAGTTGCGCGCCGATCAAACCGCCCCGGTAGAGCGAGTAATCGCCTTCCAGATAGACATCGGTACGCTTCGACAGGTTGTAATCGGCGACCAGTTGATACTGCCATGCCGAGCCGTCCTGAGCGGCGGTCTTGCCGTCCTGCAGCGTGCGCCACACGTTCGCGGCAAAGTGCCACGCATTGCCGACCTGCTGCGTGATGCCGCCCATGATCATGCGACGTCGCGAAAAATCCGTGTACTTGAGCGCCGCGAGCGCGGCTGCGGTGAACGGCCCGTTGGCGAAATTCGAAAAGCCGGCGTCGCTCTGATTGACGATGTAGCCCGCCGAAAAGCGTGTCTTGTCCCACGTGTACGAGCCGCCGAAGGTCCATGCCGTCGCAGCCGATCCGTTGACCGAATCCTTCGACACTTCATATGCGCCGCCGATGCTGAACGGACCGCCCGCCGGCGTATAAGCCGCGGCCGCGCCGATCTGGCTGCCGTACGAATTGCCTGCGTTGCCGCCGAACGCATAGCCTGCGGCGAAATTGAAGCCGTTATATCTCGCCTGATACTGCACCTGGTTGCTGGTCCAGATACCGCCGGTCATCGTCACTTCCGGCTGAAAGCTGAAATCGTAGGGTATCCAGAGATTGCTGCCGTACCCGGCCACCGAGATGCCTTCGATCATCAGGTTGTACTGACGGCCGACAATCACCTGGCCATAAGAATTCGAGCGGATGCCCACTTGTGCTTCGTTGAAGAACGGCAAGGTGGGATCGCTTTGTCCACCGTTGATATAGAAACGGTTTTCGAGCTTGAAGAAAGTCGACCAGCCGCCGCCCAGATCCTCGACGCCCTTGAGCCCCCAGCGGCTCTCGGTCATACCGCCGGCGCCGAGCCCGATCGACGAATCGCCGGCCTTGTTGGCATGGGTCAGATAACGCACGCTTTCGTCGACCACGCCATACAGCGTCACGCTGGACTGAGCGTGTGCCATCTGCCAGCCCAATGACGCCAGCGCCGCCGGCACCACGATCGCCGTCCACCTCGTTACGTTTCTCATACCGTCTCCTCGTACGGGTTCCGCTTGTTGCGGATACGATTCGTCTGCTTTGGCGGCGCGAATCAACTCATCCCGCGCACTGTCCGTACCGGAGCCTTGCACCGCATCTGACGCCCCCGTACGAATAACCCGACGAAACGCATGTGGCTGAACCTTAGCGCGAAACGGGAACGGTAAGAAATTAGTATGACGTAGGTGTTGTTAAGTCCGTGAAATTGCTCGCGGCGGAGAACGAAGCACGCGTGGGCGGTGGGGTCATCGCTTTGCGCAACGGGGAGGTTTGTTATCGTACGACCTGCACTCACCGCCCCTTCATTCTCGCCGCCACCCAGCCCATGAGCACCACCGCCC
>DASPZL010000309.1:0-12867 GCA_035636295.1 Paraburkholderia sp. | reverse complement strand
GGCTTCGTCGCTGCGCATGAAGGATGACGCGGTCATCATTCTCGATCCGGTCAACCTCGACGTGATCAAGAACGCGCTGGTCAAGGGCCAGAAGAATTTCATCGGTGGCAACTGCACGGTCAGCCTGATGCTGATGGCGCTGGGCGGCCTGTTCCGCGAAAACCTCGTCGACTGGATGACGGCCATGACGTATCAGGCCGCATCGGGCGCGGGCGCGCAAAACATGCGCGAATTGCTGCAGCAGATGGGCACGCTGTATGGCGCGGCCAAGGAAGATCTGGCGGATCCGTCGTCGGCGATTCTCGAAATCGACCGCCGCGTGCTGAGCGCGATGAACAGTGACCGCATGCCGACCGACAACTTCGGCGTGCCGCTCGCCGGCTCGCTGATTCCGTGGATCGACAAGGATCTCGGCAACGGCATGTCGAAGGAAGAGTGGAAGGGCGGCGCGGAAACCAACAAGATTCTCGGCAAGCCGGCCATAGGCACGCCGGGTTCGATTCCGGTGGACGGTCTGTGCGTGCGGATCGGCGCGATGCGCTGCCACTCGCAGGCGCTGACCATCAAGCTGAACAAGGACGTGCCGCTGGACGAAGTGAACAGCATCCTCGCGTCGGGCAACGGCTGGGTCAAGGTCGTGCCGAACGAACGCGAGGCGTCGATGCGGGATCTGTCCCCCGCAGTGGTGACGGGCACGCTGACGGTGCCGGTCGGCCGCGTGCGCAAACTGGCGATGGGCGGCGAATACCTGTCGGCGTTCACGGTCGGCGACCAGCTGTTGTGGGGCGCGGCGGAACCGCTGCGTCGCATGCTTCGCATTGTGCTCGACAAGTAAAGTAAACTACGCGCTCACGACGCGTAGAAAACTCAAGAAGCGTCGCGCTTGCGCGGCGCTTTTTTCATTGTGTGCTCCGATTATCTTGTCTCTTTCCAACCGCAAAAAAGGGCTGCGCGCTGACGCGCCAGGAGTCCCGATGAACCTTCGACTCTCTTCCCTTCGGGCTATGTTCATTCATCAAGTTACGGGCCGATTTACTGGCCGATTGGCGGCTGCCGCCGCTTTGGCTTTTGTGCTGACCGGCGCCGGTGTCGGCAGCGCGGTCGCGGCGCCGGCCGAGGCCGCGAGCGCGCCGGACGCGGCTTCCGTTTCGTACGCGGCCGGCGGCCAATACACGGTGAAGCCCGGACAGTCGTTGAACGACGTGGCAATCGCCGTCACCCAGTCGCGCGACCGGGCGACGCTCGCCCGCGCGTCGCGCGCGTTGTTCGACGCGAATCCGAGCGCTTTCATGGGCCACGACCCGAGCCGGATGCGCGTGGGTGCGGTGCTGACGGTGCCGGCGCTGGATGCGTCCGGTGCGCTGGCGGCTTCCGCGGCGGTTGCGGGCTCTGGCGCGTCTGCCGCTACGGCTGCGGCGGCGTCCGCTGCCCCGGCCCCGGCGGTTGCGGCTGCTTCCGCGCCGAATGCGGCGGTGGCGGCTGGCGCGGCGAGCGGCGCTTCGCAGGTCAATGCCGCTGCGGCGCCGGCCATGCCCGCGGTTTCAGGGACGGGCAATGCGGCAAGCGAGGCAAGTCCGGCGGCGCCGGGCAGCGCGGCGGTGGGCGGAGCGGTTTCGCCGGCGCCGCTGGCAGGTTCGCAGGCGGCAGCATCGGCCGCCGGCGGCGCACATGTCTGGTCGGGATTGATCCAGCCTTCGGCCAGCGAGGCTGCCGAAGGCGCGTCGGCGTCCATCACAGGGGCGGCCCCGGCGGCGTCCGCCGTGCAGCCCGCGTCGCAGCCGCGTGCGCAGGTGTCCAGCTTGCAGCAATTGCTTGCGCTGAAAAACCGTGTGCTGATGGAGTTGCAGAAGCATGGCATTGGCGGTGCGCCGGCAACCACGGGGACTGCGCCGACGAGCGGCGTGCAAGCGGCGGCTGGCGCCTCGTCCGCGGCGGCCGTCTCGAGCCATGACGGCGCGGCGATTCCGGCGTCGAACGAAGCCGGCATGTCGCAAACGAGTTTGAGTGTGGCGGCGACGGTTGGCGCGGCGCTGGTTGCGCTGCTGGCGGCTTTGCGTCTGCGGCGGGCTAAGCGCGAGCGGCTTGCCGCAGCCGAAGCTGCGTCGGCGGATGGCGAAGCCCCTGCGCCCGCACCGGCGGAGAGCGTGGATTCGCGGCAAGCCGGGGCGGCCTATGAGCAGACTCCGGGGCGTGAGGCATCGGACGTAAGCGACGACGAGGCGGTGCGGCGGGCGGCGGTGCTTGCCGCCGCTGAACGCGAAGCTGCTGAGGGCGAGGCGGCGGCGCGGGAAATGGCGGAGCGGATCGCAGCGGAGCGCGAGGCGGAAATTCGCCAGGCGGCTTCGCGGGAGGCGGCGGCTCGTGAGGCTGCGGAACGGGCGGAGGCGGAGCGCCTTGCCGCTGCGGCGGCGTTGGTAGAACAAGCAGCGACGGCGGAGCAGGCGGCGGCGGAACGTGCAGCGGCGGAACGTGCGCTAGCGGAGCAGGCAGCGACGGAGCGTGAGGCAACGGAACGTGCACTGGCGGAGCGGGCAGCGGCGGAACACGCGGCGGCGGAGCGTGTTGCGGCAGAACAGGCGGCAGCGGAACGTGCAGCGACTGAGCAAGCAGCAGCCGAGCGCGCAGCAGCAGAACGCGCAGCAGCAGAGCAAGCAACAGCCGAACGCACAGCAGCCGTACAAGCAGCAGAACGCGAAGCCGCCACCCGCCAACCTCCTGCAGCATTTCACGTCCAAGATCTCAACGCGTCGCAGCCCTTCTCGCAAGAGCACCACGCGCCCTCCGAACCCTTCGAGCCAACGCAACCGAACGCGGACATCGTGCCTGCCACCCAAAGCGGCTTCCCATCCGAACCTCTTCCGGCTGTGCATCCGCAAAATCTCGACGGGGCGACCACCGCTGCGAGCCTTGCCGCCGCCGCCGAACTCGGTGCTGAAGCCTTGCCGCGCACGCCGCTGGAGCCGGTCAACGAAGCCATCCAGCAAGAGCAGCCTGCGCACCGTCTGCAATGGGAGGATGAACACACACCGAGTGGACCGGCCGCGTTTCAGGAACCACAATCGTCGACCGAGCCGCAGAACCCTTTGAACGCACCGTCACCGGCGACCGGTTTCGCACAGCAACAAGTCGAGCCATATACGACTTCGCCGTCCGGCCAGCCGTACAGCGACACCTCAGCGCATCCGCTGCCCGAGACCGCCAAGCCGGCAGCGCATCAGGAAACAGCGCGCGTTGAACCGTCGTATCAGCCGTCTTACGAGCAGCAACCGCCGACGCAAACCGCGACGCCTGGCGGCACGCCGGGCTTCGAGTCCGCGGCGCAAGCTCAACCCGCGCCGGCCATGCCGACCGAATTCCCGCGCGACGCCGCCGATGCATTCGGCAGTCTCGACATGCCGTTGCCGCCGCGGGTCGAATCGACAGCAGAGAGCGTGCGTGCCGCTGCATCGACGGAAGCGGCCGCGCAACGACCCGCCGCGCCGCACGACGAGGACGACGCACCGCATATCGCCGGCGAAATCGCCGCTGGCACCGCGAGTCGCGCGGCCGTCGCGGGTCTCGGCGCGGCCGGCTTCGGTGCGTTGAAGCTCGATTTCGACCTGGAGTTGCCGCCCAGCCCGGCTCAGCCGTTGCCGGCGTTCACGCAGGCCGATCTCGTCCGCATCGCCCGCAACAAGCTCGACCTTGCCGCCGAATACATCGAACTCGGCGATCTGTCCGGCGCGCGCGTGCTCATCAATGAAGTGATCGAGGCGAACGATCCGGCCACGCGCACCGAGGCCCGCGCGCTGCTCTCGACGCTCGCACCGTTGTCGTGAAGCGTATTGCACTAGGCGTCCAGTACGACGGTTCGGCGTTCTGCGGCTGGCAGTCGCAGCCGCACGGCCAGACCGTGCAGGACGAACTCGAACGGGCGCTGCGCGAGTTCGCGCAGACGCGCGTGCAAACGATTGTCGCGGGTCGCACGGACACGGGCGTGCACGGTCTCGGCCAGGTCGTGCATTTCGATACCGAACTCGATCGCGCGGATGTTTCCTGGGTTCGCGGCACCAATTCGTTTTTGCCGAAGACGATCGCGGTTCAGTGGGTCAAGCCGATGCCCGACGAATTCCACGCGCGTTTCTCGGCGTTCGAGCGCACCTATTACTATGTTCTTTACGTCCATCCGGTACGCTCGCCGATGCTGGCGACGCGGGCCGGCTGGGTGCACACGCCGCTCGACGTCGACGCGATGCGGGCCGCCGCCGCGCATCTGATCGGCGAGCACGACTTTTCGGCGTTCCGTTCGTCACAATGTCAGTCGAAGACGCCGTTCAAGCATCTGTATCAGATCGACGTCGTGCAACAGGGCGACTTCATCCATTTTCGCTTCCGGGCGAACGCATTCCTGCATCATATGGTGCGCAACCTGATGGGCTGTCTGGTCTACATCGGCCGCGGCCGTCGCCCGGTTGAATGGATGGCCGAGGTTCTGGCGAGCCGCGACCGCGATTACGCCGCGCCGACCTTCATGCCGGACGGCTTGTACCTGGCGCAGGTGGGCTATCCTGAGCAATTCGCCGTGCCCGCGCCGCAGACGGGCAGCGTGCCGTGGAGTACCGTATGGACCGAACAACCGAAGACATGAACTCAACCGACAAACTACCGGACGAAGCCAATATCGGCGAGCCACAGCAGTTCGCCGTGCCGCATCGCACGCGCATCAAGCTGTGCGGGCTGTCCAAGCCGGAAGACGTGACCCGGGCGATCGACCTCGGCGCCGATGCGATCGGCCTCGTCTTCTACCCGCCGAGTCCGCGTTCGGTGAGCGTCGCACAGGCGGTCGAACTGGTGCATGACGTGCCGCCGTTCGTGTCGGTGGTCGGCTTATTCGTTAATGCCACGCCCGACTGGGTCCGCGAAGTCGTGAGCAACGTTGGGCTGACGCTGCTGCAATTTCACGGCGACGAGACCGCGGAGCAGTGCGAATCGCTCGCGGGCGTTGCGGGTTTGCCTTGGTTGCGTGCGTTGCGCGTTGCGGCGGATACTCAGCCGGCCGATTTGATAGAATCGGCTCTTAACTATTCAGCAGCCAGCGGCCTTCTGTTCGACACCCATGTCGAAGGTTATGGCGGCGGCGGGAAGGTTTTCGATTGGTCACTTATTCCAGCAGAGCTCGCGCGTCGGGCCGTTTTGAGTGGTGGGTTGAACGCGCAAAACGTCAGTGATGCGATCCATCGCGTGCGCCCGTACGCGGTCGATGTCTCGAGCGGCATCGAAGTGCCGGGCGCCAAGGGCGTGAAGGATCACGCCCGGATGGCGGCATTTGTGCGCGCGGTGCGCGCGGCGGATGCCGAATAGTTCTGGCGGCGCGGTTTTCTCATGTTGAAGCCGCGCGCCACACTGAGAAGAGTGATCACCATGTATAACTTGCCTGACGAAAGAGGCCATTTCGGCCAATTTGGTGGCGTGTTCGTCGCTGAAACGCTGGTACACGCGCTCGACGAGCTGCGTGCCGCATACGAGAAATATCAGAAAGACCCGGAATTCGTCGCTGAGTACGAGCGCGAGTTGAAGTATTTCGTGGGCCGTCCGTCGCCGATTTATCATGCGCAGCGCTGGAGCGAAATGCTGGGGGGCGCGCAGGTTTTCCTCAAGCGTGAAGACCTGAACCACACCGGCGCTCACAAGATCAACAACGTGATCGGCCAGGCGCTGCTCGCCAGGCGCATGGGCAAGCCGCGCGTGATCGCGGAGACCGGCGCGGGACAGCACGGCGTGGCGACGGCCACCATCGCGGCGCGCTTCGGCATGGAATGTGTGGTCTACATGGGCGCGGAAGACGTCCGCCGCCAGGCCGCCAACGTGTACCGCATGAAGCTGCTCGGCGCTACCGTCGTGCCGGTCGAGTCGGGCTCGCGTACCTTGAAGGACGCGCTGAATGAAGCGATGCGCGACTGGGTCACGAACGTCGAAAACACGTTCTACATCATCGGCACGGTGGCGGGACCGCATCCGTATCCGATGATGGTCCGCGACTTTCAGCGGGTGATCGGCGACGAATGCAAGGTGCAAATGCCCGAACTGGTCGGTCGCCAGCCGGATGTCGTGATTGCGTGTGTTGGCGGAGGTTCGAATGCAATGGGTATCTTTTATCCATACATTGACGACACTTCGGTGCAACTGATCGGCGTCGAAGCGGCCGGCGACGGCCTCGAAACCGGCCGTCATGCCGCCTCGCTGATCGGCGGCAGCCCCGGCGTGCTGCACGGCAATCGCACCTATCTTCTGCAAGACGAGAATGGTCAGATCATCGAGACGCATTCGGTGTCGGCGGGCCTCGACTATCCGGGCGTGGGTCCCGAGCATGCCTGGCTAAAAGAGAGCAATCGCGCGCAATACGTCGGCATCACCGACGAAGAAGCGCTCAAGGCGTTCCACGATTGCTGTCGAATCGAAGGCATCATCCCGGCGCTGGAATCCAGCCATGCGTTGGCCTATGCCGCGAAACTCGCTCCGACGCTGCCGAAGGATAAGGTCCTGCTGGTCAATCTGTCGGGCCGCGGCGACAAGGACATGCATACGGTCGCCGAGCGATCGGGCATTCAGTTCTGAGCGCCACGACGATGCGCGACGAGTTCGACGAGCCGCAGCCTGCGCTTGAAACCACGCCGGCCGCCGGAGCACTGGCGGCCGAGGTGCCTGCATCCTTGCTGCCGCAGGTGCCTGCCGGCATTCAGCTGTTGAACCGCGATTTTCTGACCGATGTGGCGAACATTCCCGACGGGTCGATCGACCTGATCCTATGCGATCCGCCTTACGGACTCGGCAAGGATTATGGCAACGACTCCGACATGCGTTCCGGCGACGACTTTCTCGTCTGGACGCGTGGCTGGCTGGAGCTGGCTATTCCGAAGCTCAAGCCGTCGGGTTCGCTCTATATTTTCTGCACATGGCAGTACGCGCCGGAAATCTTCAGCTTCCTGAAGACAAAACTCACGATGATCAACGAAATCATCTGGGACCGGCGTGTGCCGAGCATGGGCGGTACGGTGCGCCGATTTACTTCGGTGCATGACAACATCGGCTTTTTCGCGGTGTCGAAGGATTATTACTTCGATCTCGATCCCGTCCGCATCCCGTACGATGCCGTCACGAAGAAGGCGCGTTCGCGCAAGTTGTTCGAGGGGAGTAAGTGGCTGGAGCTTGGCTATAATCCTAAGGACGTCTGGTCGGTATCGCGGCTGCATCGGCAACATGCCGAGCGTGTCGATCACCCCACCCAGAAGCCTCTGGAAATTGTCGAGCGGATGGTGCTCGCAAGTTGTCCGAAGGGCGGGCGCGTGCTCGACCCGTTCATGGGCAGCGGCACTACCGCAGTCGCTTGCGCCCGTCAGCAGCGCGAATTCGTCGGCTATGAGATCAATGAAAGTTACTGCGCGATAGCGCGTGAACGCGTCAGTGCTGCCGCGACCGCTCCTTCCGTGGCTCGATCGGTTAAAGCCAAAGTTCAACGGCAGACTGAAGTGCAATGAGCGAAGTGCAGTAAGCGCAGTAGCTAAAAACCGAGAATATTTCCATGTCCCGTATCAAGAATACGTTTGCCGCGCTGTCCGCCCAAGGCAAGAAAGGCCTGATTCCGTTCATGACGGCCGGCGATCCGGACCCGGCTCGCACGGTCGAATTCATGCACGCGCTCGCCGCCGGCGGCGCGGACGTGATCGAACTTGGCGTGCCGTTTTCCGACCCGATGGCCGACGGTCCAGTGATCCAGCAATCGTCCGAACGCGCGTTGGCGCAGGGCGTCTCGCTGCGCCACGTGATCGCCGACGTCAAGCGCTTCCGCGAGACCAACGACAAAACACCTGTCGTGCTGATGGGCTACGCCAATCCGATCGAGCGCATGGGCACCGAAGCTTTTGCCGAGGCGGCGAAGGAAGCCGGCGTTGACGGCGTGCTGGTGGTCGACTACCCGCCTGAAGAGTGCGCCAAATTCGGCGAACAGATGCGATCCGCAGGCATTGATCCGATCTTTTTGCTCGCGCCCACGTCGACGGATGAACGTATCGCGGAAGTCGGCAAAATCGCGAGCGGCTACGTCTACTATGTATCGCTGAAAGGCGTGACCGGAGCGGCAAATCTGGACGTTTCCAGCATCGCGAGTAAAATCCCGGCCATCAAGTCGCGCATCCCCCTGCCGGTGGGCGTCGGTTTCGGCATCCGCGACGCGCAAACTGCGCGTTTGGTGGCGGAAATTTCCGATGCCGTCGTGATCGGCAGCCGTATCGTGCAATTGCTCGAACAAGCGGCCCCCGAAGCCGCCGCCGAGACGCTCACGCGTTTCGTCGCTGAAGTGCGCGAGGCGCTCGATAGCGTCGCGACTGCCCGATAACAGTCATTTTTTGTCGTCTGTAGTGTGAACGGCGGGTTCGTCCCGCCGTTTGCGCAACCGTTGACCCGAGAAGGATTCAATATGAGCTGGCTCGATAAGCTGCTGCCGCCGAAAATCAAACAAACCGACCCGAAGAACCGCAAGGGGATTCCGGAAGGCCTGTGGATCAAGTGCCCGTCGTGCGAAGCCGTGCTGTATCGCAACGATGTCGAGGCCAATCTGCACGTTTGCCCGAAGTGCGACCATCACATGCGCATCGGCGCGCGTGAGCGGCTCGATGGCCTGCTCGATGCCGAAGGCCGCTACGAAATCGGCCAGGAGATCGTCCCGGTCGACGCGCTCAAGTTCAAGGACAGCCGCAAGTACCCGGACCGCCTGAAAGAGGCGATGGACGACACCGACGAAACCGACGCAATGGTTGTGATGGGCGGCGCGATCCACACGCTGCCGGTGGTGGTCGCATGCTTCGAGTTCTCGTTCATGGGCGGCTCGATGGGTTCGGTGGTCGGCGAGCGTTTCGTGCGCGGCGCGCAGAACGCGCTCGAACAGAAAGTGCCGTTCATCTGCTTCACCGCCTCGGGCGGCGCGCGCATGCAGGAAAGCCTGTTGTCGCTGATGCAAATGGCGAAAACCACGGCCATGCTCACCAAGCTCGCCGAAGCCAAGCTGCCGTTCATCTCCGTGCTGACCGATCCGACCATGGGCGGCGTGTCGGCGAGTTTTGCATTCCTCGGCGACGTGGTGATCGCGGAGCCGAAGGCGCTGATCGGCTTTGCCGGCCCGCGCGTGATCGAGCAAACCGTGCGTGAAAAGTTGCCGGAAGGCTTCCAGCGCGCCGAGTTCCTGCTGACGAAGGGCGCGATCGACATGATCGTCGACCGTCGCAAGCTGCGTGAGGAACTCGCGCAATTGATGGCGTTGTTGAGCCATCAGCCGGCGGACGCCGTCGCGTAAGCCGCCGATAGCCGTTGACCGCCGCGCTCTTCCAAGCGCGGCCGCCGTCGGAAAAGCAGTCAAAAATAGCGCGCCGCGTGAGTGATCAAGCGGCGCGCTGTCATTTCCGCGATAATTACGGTCTCGCAGCACAGCGCCGGGTTGCCCGCACCGCCAGACGCAGTTTTCTGCGCATAAAGTGCGCGTGGGAGCGATGCAGCCCGCAGCCGCAAAGACCGACCCGCGCACATTCGCCACACTGCCTAACCGATTCACTCGCGATTCACTCGATGACCACATTCCCCACCCTCGACGCGTGGCTCACGCACCTTGAATCCGCGCATCCGGTCGGCATCGACATGGGATTGGCGCGCATCAGCCAGGTTCGCGACGCGATGCAGTTGTCGTTTGCGTGCCCGGTCATCACGGTCGGCGGCACGAACGGCAAGGGTTCCACGTGCGCGATCCTCGAATCGATTTTGCTGCGCGCGGGCTTCACCGTCGGCTGCCATATGTCGCCGCATTTGCTGTCGTTCAACGAGCGGGCGCGAGTGAACGGCGAAATGGCGAGCGACGCCGATCTGCTCCCGCACTTCGAGGCCGTCGAGGCCGCGCGCCTGAGCCTTGCCGAACCGGTCTCGCTGACTTACTTCGAATTCACGACGCTGGCGATCATGAGCCTGTTCGCCTCGCGCGGACTGGATGCGGTGATTTTCGAGGTCGGCCTGGGCGGACGCCTCGACGCGGTCAACATCATCGACACGGACTGCGCGATCATCACCAGCATCGACATCGATCACGCGGATTATCTCGGCGACACGCGCGAGAAAATCGCTTTCGAAAAAGCCGGCATTTTCCGTCCAGGCAAGCCGGCGATCTGCGCGGACCCGGTGCCGCCGCAAACGCTGATCGATCATGCCGAAAAGATCGGCGCCGAATTGTGGCTGTTCGGCCGCGATTTCCGCTACGAAGGACAAGCCGGCAGCGAGCGTCAGCAATGGAGCTACGTCGGCCCGACCATGCGCCGCTCGGCGCTTGCCTATCCGGCGTTGCGCGGCGCGAATCAGTTGATCAACACGTCGGCGGCGCTGGCCGGTCTCGAGGCGCTGCGCGGCCGCTTGCCGGTTTCGGCGCAGGACATCCGGCTCGGTCTTGCCAATGTCGAGTTGCCGGGGCGCTTCCAGGTGTTGCCCGGCAAGCCGGCCATCGTGCTGGACGTCGGCCACAATCCGCATGCGGCCGCGGTGCTCACGCAAAATCTCGGCAACATGGGCTTCTTTCCCTATACCTACGCGGTGTTCGGCGCCATGCGCGACAAGGACATCGCCGGCATCCTGGCGCACCTGAAAGGCGAGATCGACCATTGGTGCGTGACCGATCTGCCGACGCCGCGCGCGGCGTCGGCTGAAGAACTCGAAGCGGCCTTGCGTGAGCAGGGCGTGAGCGACGGCGCCGACAGCAGCGTGACTCGCTACGCGACACCGGCAGAGGCTTTCCAAGACGCGCTAAAACGAGCGTCAGAGAATGATAGAATCGTGGTTTTCGGCAGTTTCTATACGGTAGCTGGCGTCATGTCCTACCGTAAATCGCAGCAACACTGAACGGGCGCCAGGCTCGAACCAAGCGATTCATGGGAATTTTCTCGTTCGGCAAGAAAGACGACGCGCCCAGCCGGCGCGGCGCAAACACCAGTTCCACTCGTGCGGCTCGAGGCGAGCGCGTGGAGCGGCGAACCCGCCGCACGGAGCGCACCGTGGATGCCGATGCGATGCTGCTCGACCCCACGTTGCCGGAAAAGCAGCGTGCGCGGCGCCGGCTCGTCGGCGCGATCGCAATGGTCGTGGCGGCGGTGGTCATCCTGCCGATGGTGCTGGACTCGCATCCTAAGCCCGTCACCGACGACATTTCCATCGACATTCCTAGCCGTCCGGCGCCGAAGGCCGCCAAGACCGACGAAGACACGCAGGCCGGCGTAGCACCCGATAACCCGACGCCCGACGCGGCAGTTGCCGCTTCCGGCCTCGCGCCGGCAACGGCAGCCGCGCAACGCCAGCAGTCTGGCGCGGCGAGGCAACAGAGCGAGCAGAGCGCGGAAACGAACGCGGCGTCCGCAGCGAAACCGCCCGTCAAGCCGTCAGCGAAGCCGCAGGCTCCGGCTGTTGCCGCCAACGTTGCGCCTGTGGCACCGGTAGCGCCGTCGCCCGCCAAGCCGGCGGCCAAACCACCCGCCGCGCACGGCGCCGCAAACGCTCCGGCCCCGGGCGTGGAAGACTCGAATACCACCGCCGCCAGCGCGGACGCCAATTCCGGCACGCCGGCATCGCCGCCGGGCAGCCGTTTCGCCGTCCAGCTGGGCGCATTTGCGAACGACGCCAGCGCCCGTAATTGGGCAACCAGGTTGAAAGCGGCGGGTGTGCCCGCATATACCGAACATCGAAAACAGGCCGACGGTACGACGCTGACGCTATTGCGCGCCGGCCCGTTCGCCGACCGTGCAGCGGCCAGCGCTGCGATTGCAAAAGTTCGCGAGGTCGGCTTGACGTCGGGTGCGAACAGCGGCGCTGCACAGTAAGCGAGCGATGTTCACTGCCTTCGACTACGCTGTAATGGCGGTGATCGGTTTGTCGGCCTTGCGCGGCACGTGGCGCGGGTTTTTGTCCGAGATTTTCGGGCTGATCGGCTGGATCGCGGCATTTTTCATTGCTTGCCGCTTTGTCGGTTATGTCGTGCCGTACATCCCGTCCAACTGGCCGGGCGGCGCGTTGACCCAGTGGCTGCTGGCCTTTGCGCTGGTGGCGATCGGTGTGGTGCTGGTGGCGAGCGTGCTGAATGCGCTGCTGAGCCGCATCGTGCAGGCAACCGGCTTGAGCGGCGTGGACCGCTCGCTCGGTTTGATGTTCGGCCTCGCGCGCGGGGTCGTTCTGGTGGTGATTCTGGTCGCCCTTGCAGGCTTGACCGAACTGCCCCAACAGGAATTCTGGCGCAACGCCTTGCTTCGACCTTATGCGGTCGAGGGCGTGCACGTAATGAAACCGCTGCTTCCGGAGACGCTCGCTGCTTACGTCCGTGTTTGACGACCAGGCGAGCGGTTAAGGGAACGCGGCAGGACTCCGGCGCAAACCGGTTGTCCTAAGTACCGGCGCGTACCATTGCGTAACATCGCGGGCATCCGGCGGCCATGACGAATTTCGTACCTTTGAAGGACATGCCATGTGCGGCATCGTAGGCGTAGTTTCCCAGTCACCCGTCAACCAGCTCCTCTATGACAGCCTGCTGCTCCTGCAGCACCGCGGTCAGGACGCGGCCGGCATCGCTACCGCGAACGGCAACAATTTCCACATGCATAAGGCCAACGGCATGGTGCGCGACGTGTTCCGCACGCGCAACATGCGCAGCCTGCCCGGCAACAGCGGCATCGGCCAGGTGCGTTACCCGACGGCGGGGTCTGCGTCGAGCGAAGAGGAAGCCCAGCCGTTCTACGTGAACGCGCCGTTCGGCATCATCCTCGCGCACAATGGCAATCTGACCAACTGGCAGCAGCTGAAAGACGAGATGTTTCGCAT
>DASPZL010000308.1:0-3814 GCA_035636295.1 Paraburkholderia sp. | reverse complement strand
TCGTCGCGATCATGCTGCTGGGGCTTGCGTGGCTCGTCGTGTGGGCCGCGACGACCACCGAGCATCCGCATGAAAACGCGCGCGTCACGCCTCGCGAGGCCGAACTCATTCGCGCGGGCCAGGCGGACGAACACGTGATCGCGCATTCGGCCGACGGCGAGAAACTCGGCCTCGGCCACTTCCTGCGCAAGCCGATCATTCTCGCGACCGCCTTCGCGTTCTTCTCGTACAACTACGTGCTGTTTTTCTTTCTGTCGTGGTTTCCTACGTATCTGACCGAGGCGCATCACCTGAGCCTGCGCGACATGAGTTTCGCGACGGTGATTCCGTGGGTGCTCGGCAGCGTTGGGCTTGCGGCCGGCGGTTTCATCTCGGACTTCATCCTGCGCCTGACCGGCAAGCCGCTGCTCTCGCGCAAGCTCGTGCTGAGCACCTGTCTCGGTGCGGCGGCGGTGTGCGTCGCGCTGGCCGGGCGCGTCGCCAGCACGCAGAGCGCGGTTGCGCTGATGTCGGTATCGATCTTCTTCCTGTATGTGACCGGAGCGGTGTATTGGGCCGTGATTCAGGACACCGTGCCGCGCGAACACGTGGGCGGCGTGGGCGGCTTCGTGCATCTGCTGGCGAATCTGGCCGGCGTGATCGGGCCCGCGGTGACCGGCTTTATCGTCGAGGCGACGCACGGCGCTTATGGCAGCGCGTTCGTGCTGGCGGGCGCGATCGCGGTGCTCGGCGCGCTGTGTTCGCTGGTGTGGATTCGCGAGCCGCGCGCCAGTACGTTGCGCATGAAACGTGCATGGTAGTATGGTGCAGCGCGTTGGCGGGAGTCTCCGCAGTGCGCAACGTTCCCTCGCAATTCATACGCCGCTATTCGCTGCTTTGCCATGCCGACCAAGAACTTCCATGCCGCCGGGCCTTCCGTTTCCGCCGATGCAACGCTTGTCGTTGCGCCTCGCACGCGACGCCGCGCGAGCGTGCAGGCAGGCGCGCGTGCCACCCTGCCTGATCTGACCGCCGACGTTTCATTCGATTCGCACGAGCCGATCGGCAAGCAGATTTTCCGCGCGCTGCGGCAGGCGATTTTCGTCGGACAGATGGTGCCGGGAACGCCGCTTTCGGAGAAGGAAGTGTCCGACATGTTTCAGGTGTCACGGCAGCCGGTGCGGGAGGCGTTCATCAAACTGGTCGAAGCCGGCGTGCTGCAAGTGCTGCCGCAACGCGGCACCTTCGTTAAGCGTATTTCGCCGCGCCAGGTGCGCGAAGGCCGCTTCATTCGCGAAGCGATCGAGACCGCGGTGGTGCGCAAAGCCGCCGTGTCGATCACCGACGAGCAGTTGCAGGCGCTCGCCGACAATCTGCGCGACCAGAAGCTCGCCGCGAAATCGAACGACACAGCCGCTTTCCTTGCGCTCGACGAGGCGTTTCATTACGCGATCGCCCAGGCCATCGACTGCACGGCTGCGTGGGAAACGATTCAGGACATCAAGGCGCAAATGGACCGGGTGCGCTATCTGAGCTTGCCCGATGTGTCGCCGCTCGATCTGCTGATCAAGCAGCACGCGAAAATTCTGGCGGGTCTGCGCGCGCACGATCCGAGCGCGGCTGAGGACGCGATGCGCCGCCATCTGCGCGAGATTCTGGTGTCGCTCGGGCCGATTGCCGAACGCAATCCCGCGTGGTTCGAAGCGGATGAACCCGAGCGCGTGCCGCTGTCGGTTTGATCAAAAGCGTGATCAGAAGCGTGATCAGAAGCGGCACGCCGCAGCGCCGCGCTTCATACTCCAACGCGTTAAACGATCCGTGCTCCGGCGCGATAAGTCGCGCGCGGCACCGGCAACGCGTCGAGCATCGTCACGCGCACGAAGTCCGCGCGCAAACCCGGTTCGATCGCGCCACGATCATGCAACCCGGCGGTGCGCGCCGGTTCGGCGGACACCGTCGCCATCGCGCGCGGCAAGCTCCAGCCGGCTTTGTCGACGAGCTCGAACACGGCGGTCATCAAACTGGACGGCACGTAATCCGACGAAAGGATGTCGAGCAAGCCGGCTTTCGCCAGCTCGAGCGCCGACACGTTGCCCGAATGCGAGCCGCCGCGCACGATATTCGGCGCGCCCATGATGGTCGAAATACCGTGCTCGCGCGCCGCTTCGGCGGCGATGCGCGTGGTCGGGAATTCGGCAAGCACGATGCCTTCCGCCTTGGCCTGTTCGATGTGCTCGATCAACGTGTCGTCGTGGCTCGCGACCGGAATGCCGAGCTGCTTGCAGCGCTTGACGATCTCGCGGCGGTGCGCATCGGCATAGCGCTCCTGCTCGACTGACAGTTCAACGAGCGCTGTTGCGACGTGTTCGTCGCTCAGCTTGCCGTTGCGTTCCTGAAAGCGGCGCCATTGCTCGCGGTCGTGCCACTGACGTTGACCGGGCGTGTGATCCATCACCGAGGCGAGCCGCAGCAGCGGATGCGCGCACAACGAATCGAACACTTCCACTACGTCGGCGGTGGCGATTTCGCAGCGCAGATGCAGAAAGTGTTCGGCGCGCAGCAGCTTGCGCTCGGAAAAGCGTGTGAGCGCCTCGGCGCATTGCGTTTGCAGATCGCGGCCACGCAGCCCGACATTCGAGCGCGAACCGATGGCGAGTGCGTCGAACACGGTGGTGATGCCGGCGGCCGCCACTTGCGCGTCGTGGATCACGAAGGCGGCATCGGTATTCCATTGCACGCCCGGACGCGGCGCGAGATGCTTTTCGAGGTTGTCCGTGTGCAGTTCGATCAAGCCCGGCAACAGATAATCGCCGTCCCAGTCTTCCGCTTCGAGCGCAGCAGTCGTGCCGCGTTCGACTTCGCGAATCACGCCGTGCTCGACGCGGATCGTGCCGGTGAAAACTTCGTCTCGCGTCACGATGCGAGCGTTTCTGATCAACATCGAGTTGCTCCGTGGTCAGTCGGTCTTGAATGTGGCTGCTGTGTACTTCAGCGTATTGCGTCAGTTTAGTGCGGTTTCGTGTCGTTCAGTGACGCCGCGGCGGCTTCAGTTCGAGACGGCGCGTGGCAACCTTGTTGCGCGTATCCTCGTCGTGAAAGATGCCGACGATCGCCGCGCCACGCTCGCGCGCCTCGACGATCAGATCCGCGACCACGTCGCGATTCTCCGCGTCGAGCGAGGCGGTCGGTTCGTCGAGCAACAGCAACGGATGCTCCGCGATCAAACCGCGTGCGATGTTCACGCGCTGCTGTTCGCCGCCCGAGAAGGTGGCGGGCGCGAGCGTCCACAGCCGCTCGGGCACGTTCAGCCTGGCGAGCAGGGCAGCGGCGCGCGCGCTGGCCTCGTCTTCGGCCACGCCGCGCGAGAGCAGCGGCTCCGCGACCAGCGTGAGTGTCGGCACGCGCGGAATCACGCGCAGAAACTGGCTTACATAGCCCACCACGGCGCGGCGCAGGCGCAACACGTCGTGCGGTTCGGCGCCGGTAATCGACACCGGCTGTCCATCATTCGCCGCGTCGCGAATCGCAATCGATCCGCTGCTTGCGAGGTAATTGCCGTATAGACACCGGAGCAGCGTACTCTTGCCCGCGCCGGAAGGTCCGACCAGCACCACGCATTCGCCGCGCTCGACGTCGAGCGACACGCCCGCGAGCGCTTCGATCCGCACGCCGCCCTGGCCGTGCAGCGTGAAGGTCTTGCCGATGCCGACGGCGCGCAGCATCAGCGCGTGGTTGTCGATGAATGCGCGTGAGTGCGTGCCTGTTTCAATGGATCGCATTGTGAGCCTCAAACCGGCAGAACCGAGGAAACCAGCGTTTGCGTGTACGGATGCTG
>DASPZL010000307.1:0-2034 GCA_035636295.1 Paraburkholderia sp. | reverse complement strand
TGGCGGAACACGTTGGCGCCAGAAAGGCCGCGAGTGTACCAGCCGATGTGCTTGCGCGCAGTGCGAACGCCTGTAAATTCGCCGTAGAACGCGTAGTGATCCTCCAGATGCTCGTTCATCACCTGCTGGATCTCATCGATGCGCGGCGCTTCCATCAGCGCGCCCGTCATCAGGAAATGTTCGATCTCCCGGAAGAGCCACGGGCGCCCCTGCGCGGCGCGGCCGATCATGATGGCATCCGCGCCCGTCGCGGCGAGCACTTCACGCGCTTTGTGCGGCGACGTAATGTCGCCGTTCGCCACCACAGGAATCTTCACCGCGGCCTTCACGGCGGCAATCGTTTCGTACTCCGCTTCGCCGTGATACAGGTCGGCGCGCGTGCGGCCGTGCACGGTCAGCATCGAAATGCCGGCGTCTTCGGCGAGGCGCGCGATGGTCAGTGCGTTCTTGTTGTCGCGGTCCCAGCCGGTGCGGATTTTCAGCGTGACGGGCACGGCATCCGGACCGACGCCAACGGCATTCACCACGGCTTCGACGATCCGCTGCACGAGCGGTTCGTTCTGCAACAGCGCCGAACCGGCCGCGACGTTGCAGACCTTCTTGGCCGGGCAGCCCATGTTGATGTCGATGATCTGCGCGCCGTTCGCGACGTTGTAGCGCGCGGCCTCGGCCATCATCTGCGGGTCGGCGCCCGCGATCTGCACGGCGATCGGCTCGACCTCGCCCGTGTGGTTGGCGCGGCGCATCGTCTTTTCGCTTTTCCACAACTGCGCGTTCGACGCGACCATCTCCGACACGGCATAGCCCGCGCCCATGCGCTTGCAGAGCTGGCGGAACGGCCGGTCGGTTACGCCCGCCATAGGGGCGACGAACAGGTTGTTGCGCAGAGTGTGGGAGCCGAGAGTGGGCATAGCGGACATCGGCGGCGAGCGAAGGGTGCGCCGAAACCTTGGAAATCGCGCACCGCACGTACCGCAAAATACGAGGGAAAACCGCTATTTTAGCGTTAACGCGCTGACCCAGATCGAACCGCGTCTGAGGTAACTCATTAAATCTTCTATGAAAGTGGCCGCGCTCATAGAACGGCGGCCACTTTTACGCGATGTCGCAACGCGCTAGCGGCGTTGGCCGAACATCATCTGGCGGGCGAGCGCCGTCTTCACGGGCGGCACGAATTCGAGCGCGGTGAGGGCGAGACCGCGCAGCGCCGCGAGCGGCGGAAAGTCGATCGTGAAGAGGCGCGCGAGCGTGTCGGTGGCGCCAATCGTCATGCGGCGGTCGAGCGCGCGGCGCTGCGCAAACGCGATCAGCGCGCCGCGCGTCGCGCCGTAGTGCGAGAGCGCGTCGGCGAGCGCGTGCGCATCGCGCAAACCGAGATTCAGCCCCTGGCCGGCGACGGGATGCAGCGTCTGCGCCGCATTGCCGATCGCGACGACGTTGCCCTTGACGAGCGTATCGACGGTGTTCAGCCCGAGCGGGAACGCCGAGCGTCCCTTGATCTGCACGAAGCGGCCCATCCGGTCGCCGAACTCGGCGCCGAGTTCGCGCAGAAAGTCTTCGTCCGGCAATTGCGCGCGGCGCGCCGCTTGTTCCGGCGCGCAGCACCAGACGAGCGCGTAGTCCGCGCCGCGTACGCCGCCCGTCGGCAGGAGCGCAATCGGACCTTGCGACGTGAAGCGTTCCCACGCGACATGCGGCTGCGGCGACGACAGCGTCACAGTGCCGACCAGCGCGGTTTGTCCGTAATCGCGCGTTTCGCCCGAACCTGCCTGCTGTTCGCCGAACAGGCCGCCTTCGGCGTTCACCAGAATGCGCGTGCGCAGCGTGCGCGTGACGTGCGCGCTTTCGATCGGCAGCAGCACGCCGTCGTCTTCGAGTTGCTGCGGTGCCTGTGCTTTCGTCGATTTGAACCAGTTGATGGGCGTCGAGCGCACGTTTTCGTCGAGCGCGTGGACGATCGAGCCATAACGCAGCACGTAGCCGAGCGCTGGCAGGCCGTGCTCCGAGTGATCGATCAGCGTGCGCCCGAAATGG
>DASPZL010000306.1:0-20022 GCA_035636295.1 Paraburkholderia sp. | reverse complement strand
ATCATCGTGGTGTTCGGCAGCTTCATCACGCTGATGATGTGGCTAGCCAAACGGCGCAGCGCGACGAACGAGCGCACGGTGGATATGCGGGCGCTGGTGGAAGAGTGACGGCGCCGCGGCGGGGATGCGAATACCGCTGAGCGTGCACGGCAATTTACGCCTCGGCACAGGGTCTGCTTTGCGGATTGGCCGTCAGGCCAGGGTCCGCTCGCGGCGTCGGCAGGTTAAACTCACGCCCTGAACAGCTAACGCAAAAAGACATCCAGGATGGGTATTCAAACCGCAGCAGCGAACGACGTCGCACAGCACACGCCGATGATGCAGCAGTACTTGCGCATCAAGGCGGAGCATCCGGGCACGCTGGTGTTCTACCGGATGGGCGACTTCTACGAACTCTTTTTCGAAGACGCGGAAAAAGCCGCGCGCCTGCTCGATCTGACGCTTACGCAGCGCGGCGCGTCGGCGGGCAATCCGATCAAGATGGCGGGCGTGCCGCATCACGCGGTCGAGCAGTATCTGGCTAAACTCGTGAAGCTCGGCGAATCCGTCGCCATTTGCGAACAGATCGGCGACCCGGCTACGTCGAAAGGTCCGGTCGAGCGCAAAGTGGTGCGCGTGGTCACGCCCGGCACGCTGACGGACGCCGCGCTGCTGTCCGATAAGAGCGATGTTTACCTGATGGCGCTGTGCGTCGCGCACAATCGCCGCGGCGTCGCGACGAGCGTCGGGCTTGCGTGGCTGAATCTGGCGAGCGGCGCGTTGCGCCTCGCGGAAGTCGCGCCCGACCAGGTGGCGGCCGCGCTCGAACGGATCCGTCCTGCGGAAATCCTGGTGGCCGACACGCCCACCGATTCGGCAAGCTGGACGCCGCCCGTCAATGCGGGCGCCCTCACCCGCGTGCCGGTCTGGCACTTCGACATCGCGTCGGGCACGCAGCGCCTGTGCGACCAGCTGGAAGTAGCGGGCCTCGACGGTTTCGGCGCCCATTCGCTGACCTGCGCATGCGGCGCGGCGGGCGCGCTGCTACTGTATGCGGCGGCCACGCAAGGCCAGCAGTTGCGCCACGTGCGCAGCCTGAAGGTCGAATACGAGTCCGAATATATTGGGCTCGACCCCGCCACGCGCCGCAACCTCGAACTCACTGAAACGCTGCGCGGCACGGAATCGCCCACGCTGTGTTCGCTGCTCGATACGTGCTGCACGACCATGGGCAGCCGCCTGCTGCGTCACTGGCTGCATCATCCGCCGCGCGAATCCGCCGTCGCGCAGGCGCGTCAGCAGGCGATCGGCGCATTGCTCGACGCGCCGCCCGGCGCGGGCGTCGATTCGCTGCGCGGCGCGTTGCGGCAGATTTCCGACATCGAGCGGATCACGGGGCGTCTCGCGCTGCTGTCGGCGCGGCCGCGCGATTTGTCGAGCCTGCGCGATACGTTCATCGCGTTGCCCGAGTTGCGCACGCAACTCGCGGCCGTTTCGTCCAACGCGGATTCGCTCGCGCGCATCGACGCGTCGCTGGAGCCGCCGCAAGCGTGTGTCGAACTGCTTCGGCGCGCGGTGGCGCAGGAGCCGTCGGCAATGGTGCGCGACGGCGGCGTGATCGCACGCGGCTACGATGCGGAACTCGACGAACTCCGGGATATTTCGGAGAACTGCGGGCAGTTCCTGATCGACCTCGAAACACGCGAACGGGCGCGTACGGGCATCGGCAATCTGCGCGTCGAATACAACAAGGTGCACGGCTTCTATATCGAAGTCACGCGCGGCCAGACCGACAAGGTGCCCGACGACTATCGCCGCCGTCAGACGCTGAAGAACGCCGAGCGCTACATCACGCCGGAGCTGAAAACCTTCGAGGACAAAGCGCTGTCCGCGCAGGAACGGGCACTGGCTCGCGAGCGCTCGCTTTACGACGCGTTGCTGCAGGCGCTGCTGCCTTTCATTCCGGATTGCCAGCGCGTCGCCGCCGCGCTCGCCGAACTCGATCTGCTGGCGGCGTTCGCCGAACGCGCTCGCGCGCTCGACTGGGTCGCGCCAACATTCTCGCCGGACGCCGGCATCGAAATCGAACAGGGGCGACACCCCGTTGTCGAGGCGCAGGTCGAGCAGTTCATCGCCAACGACTGCACACTCACGCCCGAGCGCAAACTGCTGCTGATCACCGGCCCGAACATGGGCGGTAAATCGACCTTCATGCGTCAGACCGCGCTGATCGCCTTGCTCGCGTATGTCGGCAGCTATGTGCCGGCGCGGCGCGCGGCATTCGGACCTATCGACCGCATTTTCACGCGAATCGGCGCGGCCGACGATCTGGCCGGCGGCCGCTCGACCTTCATGGTCGAGATGACGGAAGCCGCCGCGATCCTGAACGACGCGACACCGCAAAGCCTCGTGCTGATGGATGAAATCGGCCGCGGCACGTCGACCTTCGACGGCCTCGCGCTCGCCTGGGCCATCGCGCGGCATCTGCTGGCGCACAACAATTGCCATACGCTGTTCGCCACGCATTACTTCGAATTGACGCAGTTGCCCGCCGAGTTTCCGAGCGCGGCCAATGTTCACTTGTCGGCGGTCGAGCATGGGCATGGCATCGTGTTCCTGCACGCGGTCAACGAGGGCCCGGCGAATCAGAGCTACGGTTTGCAAGTCGCGCAGCTCGCCGGTGTGCCGAACGCGGTGATTCGCGCGGCGCGCAAGCATCTCGCGCATCTCGAACAGCAATCGGCGGCGCAACCCGCGCCGCAACTCGATCTGTTCGCCGCACCCATGCCGATGCTGGTCGAAGACGCCGACGACGAACGCGACGCCAAGCCTGACGCGGCGAGCGCATCGCTCGCCATAGAGGCGCTCGTCGAACGTTTGCGCGCAATCGACCCGAACGACCTGCGCCCGCGCGAAGCGCTCGATCTGCTGTACGAACTGCACGAGCTGGCCGCCGCGCCGGATGCTGATCATTGACGCACACAGCCGCCGGCAGCGCCCGCGCAAACCTCGCGCGGCGCTGAGCTTCGCCCTCTCGCTATGGGGTGGCCTCGTGCCGCCGGCCGCGCTCTGCGCACTGTTCGCATGCGCCGCGCCCGCGCATGCCGAAGCGCCACGCTACTCGTTCGCGGTCATCGCGGGCACGATGCAAAGCCCGGCCGACGAAGCCCCCACACAACGCCTGATCGATGCAATCGGTCGTGAGCGCGAGGTGTCGTTCATCGTCTACGACGGCAATCTGAAGGGCGCGAAGGAAGCCTGCCGCGATGCGTTGTACGAGCGGCGCCACGCGCTCCTCGAAACCTCGCGGCCCGCCCTCTTCTTCATTCCAGGCCAGCATGACTGGGCCGACTGCGGCACCGCTGAAGCCGGCGGCTTCGATCCGGTCGAACGGCTCGACCAGCTGCGTCAAACGTTCTTCTCCGACGCCACGTCGATGGGCCAGAATCCGATTGCGCTGACGCGCGAAAGTGAAGTGTTACGCTTTCGTCCGTATCGCGAGAACGTGCGCTGGCAAGTGGGCGATACGGTGTTCGTCGGCCTGAATGCGCCGAGTCCGAACAATCATTATTTGACCGCGGGCGGCCGCAACGGCGAATTCGAAGATCGCGTGATCGCCAATGCGTTCTGGCTCGAACACGCCGGTGAATTCGCAAAGCGCCGCGACGCCCGCGCGATCGTCGTGCTCATTCAAGGCGACCCGGACCCGGAACGTTACGAACGGCCCGATCGTTTCGCATGGCTGCGTTTTACGCGCAACACGCGCCGCGACGGTTTTCTGGAATTCAAACGCAGCCTCGTCAAACTCGCGCAGATTTTCCGCGGACCGGTGCTGGTGATTCATTGCGACGACGAGCGCGCGAGCGCCAGCTTCGTGATCGATCAGCCGCTACGCAACGACAAGGGAATGCTGGTGACGAATCTCACGCGTGTGGCGCTCGCGCCGCATGATCGTCATAACCAGTGGATTCAGATTGAAGCGGATCTCGGCAGGAAGCCGCCGTTCCGCGTAAGTGTGCGCGACGTGCCGAGGCAAATGCCGATGCCTACCGCACAGCCTGTCTTGCCGCGCGACGAGCCGGCAGCCTCGATGCCGGCTGTGCCGGCACTCGGTCCCGCCTCGGAATTGCCGCCGCTCTTTCAGACGCCCGGGCAACCCCAACCGGACCAGCAGCAACTGGACCAGCAGCCACGCATACCGGACGATCAAGGCGGCGGCGAGTACGGGCCCGCGACGTCAGTACCGCCCGCCTCCGCCACGTTGCCGCGCACACCGGGCGCCGCCTCTTCAGGCATGCCCGGCATGCCGGCAAGCTCAGTGCAGCGTGGGCCCTGACTTGCCTTCGTCGGCTTCGTCGTCGTCTTCATCGAGGACTTCGAGGCCGTCGGCGCCATGCGCGTGTTCGTGCTGGATTTCGTCTTCGGTAGCCGGACGCACGTCCTTCACCGTCAGCGCGAAACGCAGCGCCATGCCGGCGAGCGGATGGTTGCCGTCGAGCACGACCTTGTCTTCCGCGACGTCGGTCACCACGTAGACGAGCGAATCGAGATCCTCGTCGCCCTCTTCGGGCGTGCCCTCGAATTGCATGCCGACTTCGAGCGGTTCCGGGAAGCGATTGCGCGGCTCGATCTTCACGAGATCAGGATCGTACTCACCGAATGCGTCTTGCGGCTCGAGCTGGATCTGGGTCTCGAAGCCGGCCTCGTGGCCGTCGAGCTCTTCCTCGATCTTGGGGAACGTGCCATCATAGCCGCCGTGCAGATAGACCATCGGCTCGTCGCTTTCTTCGATCAGGTTGCCCTGCGCATCCGACAGCTTGTAAGCGACCGACACGACGGTGTTCTTTGCGATTTTCATTCGACTCTCCAGAATACAACTCACATTATACGATGCCCAAGCGGCCCACTGACCACCCTGCCGATGCTGCTTCGGCACGGAATTCGTCATCGACTTCAAAGCCGGCGCTTCCTGTTCTCCCGCCCTCGCCCGACACGCCAACCCCGCTGCTCGGCAATCTGACTCCGTCGCAATTCATGCGCCGGTACTGGCAAAAGAAACCTTTCCTGATCCGCCAGGCGATCCCGAACGTCGAGGCGCCGCTCTCGCGCGAGGCGTTTTTCGAACTGGCGGATCACGACGAAGCCGAAGCGCGCCTGATCACCCACTTTCGCAACAAATGGCAGCTGGAACACGGACCGTTCGCGGCCGACGAACTGCCGTCGGTGAAACAGCGCGCATGGACGCTCCTCGTGCAAGGCGTGAATCTCTACGACGATCGCGCACGCGCGTTGCTCGACCGCTTCCGCTTCGTGCCCGACGCGCGTCTTGACGACCTGATGATTTCATATGCGACCGACGGCGGCGGCGTGGGCCCGCACTTCGATTCCTACGATGTGTTTCTTTTGCAAGTAAAAGGCAAGCGCCGCTGGCGGATCGGCGCGCAGAAAGATCTGACACTGCAAGCCGGTTTGCCCTTGAAAGTTTTACAGAACTTCCAACCGGAAGAGGAATGGCTGCTCGAGCCAGGCGACATGCTGTATCTGCCGCCGCACATCGCTCATGACGGTGTCGCCGAAGGCGAATGCATGACGTGTTCGATTGGTTTTCGCGCGCCTTCGGCGAGCGAGTTGACCGCGCAATTCCTCTATCATCTGGCCGAGCGCGGCGAATCCACGGGGCGCGCGGGAGCGCTGTATCGCGATCCCAGGCAACCCGCCGTCGACCGTCCGGCGGCGTTGCCCGAGGCGTTGGTCGAAAGAGTTGGCGCGATCCTTGCGCACGTCAGATGGAATGAGCAGGACATCGCATCGTTCCTTGGCACGTATCTCAGCGAACCGAAGCCGAGTGTCGTCTTTGATCCGCCGCAAAGGCCGCTCAACGAAGCACGTTTCATCGGTCAGGCATCGAAGTTCGGCGTCAGGCTGGACCGCAAGACTAATTTGTTGTACAACCGCCGTTTTTTCTTCGTAAATGGAGAGGAAACCGCATTCGATGGCGCGAAAAAATGGCTGTTTGACCTCGCAGACCGCCGCTGTCTGAGTGCGAAACGCTTTGTAACACTCTCGCACGATTCGTCGGTGACAGCACTGCTACACGAGTGGTATTGTGCGGGCTGGATACAAGTGGGCGAGCTTGCGTAACTCCGCCTGCCTGCTATACCGTACTGTTGAAATTTTGTATGAGAAAGACAACGTATTGACCCCGGATTTATGGATTGTCAGTACGAAAGTGCATATAATTTCCGCCCAAGCCGTAGGGAAGATTCCAGCTCGTCAAAAGAGCGTCTCCACCAGCGGCCCAGGTCGGTGTTGGAGCACATTACCGGTATTATTTTGCGCTGTTGCTTACCTTTAACCATAAAAGGACGTGATCATGAAGAAATCCCTCCTCGTAGCATCCCTGTTGGCAGCCGTGGCACTGGCTGCATGCAACAAGAGCAACGACCAAGCCGCTGCCCCGGCTAGCGACGCAGCTGCTGCTTCGGCACCGGCTGCTGCAGCTTCGGACGCTGCTGCTGCTGCGTCGGGTGCGGCTGCTGCTGCGAGCGACGCTGCTGCTTCGGCTACGGGCGCTGCTTCGGATGCAGGCGCTGCTGCTTCGGCTGCTGCTCCGGCTTCGGGCGCAAGCCAGTAAGCTGTCGCATAGGGTTCGCCTCTGGGCGAAAACCGCATCGGGAAATCAGCTCGATTTCCCGGGCGGTAAAGCAAAACGCCACGGATTCACATCCGTGGCGTTTTGTCATTTAAGCGCCGTTTTTTACAACGGCATTCACTCAATGCAGAATGGCTTATCGATCCGGCGTCGCGTTCTCTTCATTCACTTCGAAAAACTCGCGCACGACCTCGATCTCACGCGTGCGTTTGAATGGCGGCAGGCTCTGCCATATGCGGCGCCCGTACGGTTTGTCGACGAGGCGCGTGTCGCAGATCATCAGCACGCCGCGGTCGGTCTCGGCGCGAATCAGACGGCCTGCGCCCTGCTTCAGCGTAATCACGGCCTGCGGCAGTTGATGGACGGCGAACGGGCTCAAACCCTTCTTGGTAAGCGCATCGAGACGCGCCGACAAAACCGGATCGTCAGGCGGCGCGAACGGCAGCTTGTCGATCACCACCAGCGACAGCGCATCGCCCCGCACGTCCACGCCTTCCCAGAAGCTCTGGCTGCCCACCAGAATCGCATTGCCGTACGCCCGGAAGCGTTCGAGCAACTCGGTGCGGCTCGCGTCGCCCTGCACGAGCAGCGGATAGTTCCAGCCGCGCGCCTCAATGGTGTCGCGCAACTTCGCCGAGATGCGATCCACTGCACGCAGCGTCGTGCACAACATGAACACGCCGCCGCCCGATGCTTCGATCGCGGGTAACGCGGCGTCGAATACGGCGTCAGTGAATATCGGCGATGACGGCTGCGGCATGTTGCGCGGCACGTACAGGAGCCCTTGCGCCGGGTAGTCGAAGGGACTCGGCAGCGTCATCGAACGTTTGGCGTTCAGGCCCATTTGCGCGGCGTAGTGCGTGAAATCGCCGCGCACCGACAGCGTGGCCGACGTGAAGATCCACGCGCGCGGCACGCCGGCGCGCTGCTTCGCAAAAATCGGCGCGACGGACAGCGGTGTTTCATGCAACTGCACGGTATGCGCGAAGACTTCGATCCAGCGCACCTTTTCATTCGGGTCGGCGCGTTCGGCCTTGCTGTCCGCCGAGGCGGCGTCAGCGGCTTCGCGCTCGCTCTCGGTGGGCGGCGTGGTCCAGCCCGCGAGCACGCCTTGCAACTCGCGCGCGCGGCGCAAACAGGCGCCGATCGATTCGGCGCGCTCGGCCTGGCTCGCCAGCGCGGACGTCAAGGCATCGAGTTCGGTTTCGAGCGTTTCGAGCGCAAGAAATAGCGGATGATCGTCGGGCAACTGGCCGATCGACAAACGCACCGAGTCTTCCTTGAAGGCGAGCCGCACGTCGCGCGCGGCACGCTCGAGCGTCGAGCCGAGCTTGACCCAGTCGACTGCTTCGCGCGCGTGGCTCAAGCCTTCGGCCACCGAATCGCGGGCGAGTTCAAGGAACTGCGCGGTGGAAAGCGTCTCGCCGAAAAACAGCGTGGCGGTTTCCGGCAGTTGATGCGCTTCGTCGAAGACGATGGTGTTGGCCGTGGGCAGCAATTCAGCCATGCCGGTATCACGCAACATGATGTCGGCGAAAAACAGATGGTGATTGACCACCACGATATCGGCCTGCTGCGCCTCGCGGCGCGCCTGCATTACAAAGCAGTCCTTGTAATGCGGGCACTCCTGGCCGAGACAGTTTTCGCGCGTCGACGTGACCATCGACCATACCGCTGCCGTTTCGGGCACGCTCGCGAGCTCGGCCTTATCGCCGGTGCGCGTGATCTTGGCGAAGCGAACGATGTCCTGCAGATACGAGGTTTCCTGGCGCGACGGCAGACGGCCGTTATCCGCGGTGCGCTGCAGATAGTAATGGCACAGGTAGTTCGCGCGCCCCTTGAGCATCGCCACCGACACCGGCACCGCGAGCGCGTCGCGCACCGTCGGAATGTCGCGCTGAAAGAGCTGATCCTGCAAGTGCTTGGTGCCGGTGGAGACGATTACCTTGCCGCCCCACAGCATGGCCGGCACCAGATATGCATAGGTCTTGCCGGTGCCCGTACCCGCCTCGACGATCAGCGTGTTTTCGCTGCCGTCGAGTGCGTTCGATTCGTCGTGTGCAGCGGTGTCGGCTGCCGCATCGGCGGCCTGGGATTGCAGACGCCGCGCCGGACGCTTTTGCGCCTCGAACATCGCGGGCTCGGGCATCGCGCGGCCCGATGCCTCCATCGCGGCGGCGACGGCGCGCGACATTTCGATCTGCGACGCGCGCGAACGATAGCCGTCGATCTGACGGGCGAGCAAGCCGTTTTCGGCGAAGATCTCGTCCAGTTCGGCGACGCGGCGCGGATTCAATGCCGCGCTCAATGCAGACGCGGCAGGACGCGCCGCCGGCACGCCGGCTTGCGGCGTATCGACGCCCGGCGTGTCGACGCCCGGCGTATCGACGCCCGTGGCACGGGATGAAGTTTCAAGCGGTGAATTCAAGGCAAGCGTTTCCTGCAAAGTCCGGCTCGCGCGGCGCGCGCCCGGCGCCTGCCAGGCCGCGAACTCAGGCGCGTGCGTCCGGTTCGAGCTGCAATTGCAGCAAGATGATGGTGTCCTTGACTTTAAGTTTGCGCTTTTTCAGGCGCTGCAACTCGAAGTCGTCGATGCCGGGCTCATCCGACATTCGGTCGATCAAACGATCGAGCCCACTGTGCTCCGATTCCAGTTGCAAAATACGGTCGCGAAGTGTGTCCGCGTTGATGACGTGATGTTGATCGCGCATGCTCGCCTCCTCTCGTCTGCGGCACGGGCTGCGTGTGCGGCCCGATGCCTGAGGTTGCTGTCCGGCTTAAAACGCGTTACGACGGCTGCGGCCCCGCTACAACCTTGCGAGAGCCTACTACGCTCCACTACAGCACGCTTACTGCTGTTGTTGCTGTTGCTTTTTCTGCTGCTCAAGTTCCTGCTGCTCTTTCAACTGCTCCTGACGCTTCTGCTCGGCTTTCTCGGCCGCCTGCTTCTGGCGTGCCTCGACATCGGCCTTGTGCTGCGTGGCATCGGCCTGCTTCTTCTCGAAGCTCTGCTGTTTCTGGACGCGCTCCTGAGCCTTTTGCGCGCCCTGCTGACGCGCCTCTTCGAGTTTGCGCTGGAAGTCGCTCTGCTTCTGGTCGTACGCCTTCTGGTTGGTTGCGGCTTGCGACGGGCTGATGCCGCGCTGCGCCTGATCCAGCGCATGCTGACGCTGCTTCTCCTGATACGCCTGCTCGTTGGCGCTGCGCTGCGGCGCCTCCGCGTTGCGCTGGGCCTGGTCGAGCTGGTGCTGACGCTGCTTCTCTTCGTACGCCTGCGCGTTGCGCGCGTCTTGCGCGGCGCGCTGGGGCGCGCCTGCTTCGTCCTGAGCACGCTTGAGCGCCGCCCGTTCGTCACGCTCGCGGGCGCGCAACGTGCGTTGTTCGCCGTCGAGCGCGAGTTGTTCCTTACGAATGTCGGCCTGCACCGAACGCATGCTGTCGCGTGCCTTGTTCAGGCAGTGGTTGACGAAGAACTTGCTGTAGCAGTCGTGTTCGGCAACGGCATAGCGGTAGTTGTTTTCCTCGGAGCGCTGATCGAGAACCCGTTGCCGCGCCTCGAATGCGCTGTGCAGCGATGCGGTGTCGGATGCCGCATCTGCGCCATTGGCCGCGCCGGCGATGCCCGTGCCGTCTGTCGCGCCCTTAGCCTGCGCGCCCGATGCTGCGGCCGGAGCAGGAGCGCCCGCCGGCAGCGTCGCGCTGCTGCCGAGCGGCGCTGCTGGTTGCGCTGCGGATTGCGCCATAGCGGGCGCGGACATGGCGAGCACTGCTGCCATCATGCACGATGCGCACGACGCGCACGATGCGGAAAACACTCCACTGGAAACGAACCCGGACTTGAACACGGACCGCGACGCCGACATGAGCGTGCTGAGCGGCGAACGCGCCAAAAGCGGCGACAAATTCGGCAACAAGCGCGGCGGCAGTTGTGACAAGCGAGAGACCAAGCGGGAGCCCAGACGGTTGAGGGACAAGGAGATCGGCAACGTCGTAGAAGGTCAACGGAACATGCCCGAAATTCTATCACCCCGCGGTTGAGCCCTCCGGCATTTATGGCAAAATGCCCCGCTCTAGCAACCTGGTCGCAGCGCGCAGCCCCGACGTGCCCTCCACGTGCCCGCATTTGCCATTAGCGTGCGGCCTTTGACTGAGTCCGCAGGAACATCAAGACCTTATGACGGAAACCGTAGCACTCAAGATCGTACAGCGCATCGCCGCCGAACTGTCCGTCCAGCCGCGCCAGGTCGCGGCCGCGGTGCAACTTCTCGACGAAGGAGCGACTGTTCCGTTCATCGCCCGCTACCGTAAGGAAGTGACCGACAATCTCGACGACACTCAACTGCGCAACCTCGAGGAACGCCTGCTGTATCTGCGCGAGCTGGAAGACCGGCGCGCCGCGATCATCGCCAGCATCGACGAACAGGGCAAGCTCACCGACGAGCTGCGCACCGCGATCGAAGGCGCGGACAGCAAGCAGGTGCTGGAAGACCTGTATCTCCCGTATAAGCCGAAGCGCCGCACGCGCGCGCAGATCGCCCGCGAAGCCGGCCTGCAGCCGCTCGCCGACGCTCTGCTCGCCAATCCCCTGCTCGACCCGCAAACCGAGGCCGCCGCCTACGTGGACGCCGAAAAAGGCGTCGCCGACGTGAAGGCCGCGCTCGACGGCGCGCGCGACATCCTCTCGGAACAGTTCGGCGAAACCGCCGACCTGCTCGGCAAGCTGCGCGATTACCTGTTCAACCAGGGCGTGGTGTCGTCGAAAGTGGTCGAGGGCAAGGAAAACGCGGAAGAAGAAAAATTCCGCGATTACTACGATTACGCCGAAACCATCAAGACCGTGCCGTCGCATCGCGCGCTGGCGCTGTTCCGCGGCCGCAATGCGGGCGTGCTGATGGTCAAGCTGGGCCTCGGCGAGGAATTGGACGCGCAGGTGCCGCATCCGGGCGAGGCGCTGATCGCGCGCCATTTCGGCATCGCCAATCAGAATCGTCCGGCCGACAAATGGCTCTCCGACGTGTGCCGCTGGTGCTGGCGCGTGAAGGTGCAGCCGCATCTCGAAAACGAACTGCTGACCAATTTGCGCGACGAAGCCGAGCACGAAGCGATTCGCGTGTTCGCGCGCAATCTGAAGGATCTGCTGCTGGCCGCGCCCGCAGGACCCAAGGCCGTGATCGGCCTCGATCCGGGCCTGCGTACCGGCGTGAAGGTGGCAGTGGTCGACCGCACCGGCAAGGTGCTCGCCACGGACACGATCTACCCGCACGAGCCGCGCCGCGATTGGGACGGCTCGATCGCGAAACTCGCGCGCATCTGCGCGCAGACGCAGGCCGAGCTGATCAGCATCGGCAACGGCACGGCGTCGCGTGAAACGGACAAGCTCGCGAGCGAACTGATCGCGCGTCATCCGGAGTTCAAGCTGCAGAAGATCGTCGTGTCCGAAGCCGGCGCGTCGGTGTACTCGGCCTCCGAACTCGCGGCGAAGGAATTCCCCGACATGGACGTGTCGCTGCGCGGCGCGGTGTCGATTGCGCGCCGCCTGCAGGATCCGCTCGCGGAACTGGTGAAGATCGAGCCGAAGGCGATCGGCGTCGGCCAGTATCAGCACGACGTGAATCAGCGCGAACTGGCCCGCTCGCTCGACGCGGTGGTCGAGGATTGCGTGAACGCGGTCGGCGTGGATGCGAATACCGCCTCCGTCGCGCTGCTTGCCCGCGTGTCGGGTCTGAACGCAACGCTGGCGCGCAACATCGTCGACTATCGCGATGCGAATGGTCCGTTCCCGTCGCGTGAACATCTGCGCAAGGTGCCGCGTCTGGGCGACAAGACCTTCGAGCAAGCGGCAGGCTTCCTGCGCATCAACAACGGCGAGAATCCGCTCGACCGCTCGTCGGTTCACCCGGAAGCGTATCCGGTCGTCGAACGGATGCTCGCGAAAATCAACAGGCATGTCGGTGAAGTGCTGGGCAATCGCGAGGCGCTGCGCGGCCTGTCGCCGACCGAATTCGTCGACGAGCGTTTCGGCCTGCCAACCGTGCGCGACATTCTGCTCGAACTTGAAAAGCCGGGCCGCGACCCGCGTCCCGAGTTCAAGACCGCGACGTTCCGCGAAGGCGTCGAGAAGGTCAGCGATCTGACGCCGGGCATGGTACTCGAAGGCGTCGTGACGAACGTGGCGGCCTTCGGCGCGTTCGTCGACGTGGGCGTGCATCAGGACGGTCTGGTACACGTATCGGCCATGTCGGCGAAGTTCATCAAGGACCCGCATGAAGTCGTCAAGGCCGGGCAGATCGTCAAGGTGAAAGTGCTCGAGGTGGACGTGAAGCGTCAGCGGATCGCGCTCACCATGCGCCTCGCCGACGAGTTCGGCGCCGCAGCGGCGCCGCGCAGCGGTGGCGGCGCGCAGCAGGACCGCGGCGGCTCTGGCCGCTCGGGCGGCGGCGGGCGCGGCGCGCAGCAACCGCGCTCGCGTGAGCCGGAAACGGGCGGCGCGATGGCCGCGGCTTTCGCCAAGCTCAAGCAGAAGTAAGTTCGCGCGTTCGGTGCGTGATTCGCTCACGCGCTGAATGCGTTCGTGCGCTGATGTTCATGTGTTGAACGTTAGCCAGATAAAGCGGCGAACCGAGCCACGAAACCGAGTACACAACAAAAAGCCCACGCATATTTGCGTGGGCTTTTCTTCGCGCCCCTCGGCATGCGAGGCGCTCACGATCCAGCGGCAACTCCGCTGTCAGATCTCGATCTTCGTACCCAACTCCACCACCCGATTGGCCGGAATGCTGAAGAAGTCGGTCGGCTTCGCGGCGTTCTGGTGCATCCATGCGAACACACGTTCGCGCCACACCGACATGCCCGGCAATTGCGTCGGCACCACCGTTTCACGCGCGAGGAAGAACGACGTGTCCATCATCTCGAAGGTCATGTCGTGCGTGCGGCCCACTTCGAGCAGCACCGCCTTCACATCGGGCGTTTCATTGAAGCCATACGCCGCCTTCACGAGATACAGGCCACCCTCGATATCCCTGACCGTCACGCGCTCCGCGTCGTTCACATACGGAATGTCGCGCGTCACGAACGTCAGGAAGATGGTGCGTTCGTGCAGCACCTTGTTGTGCTTCAGGTTGTGCAGCAAGCTCACGGGCACGAGCGTATCGCTGCCGGTCAGATAGATCGCCGTACCCGAGACGCGGTGCGGCGGATGCGCGAGCAGCCCTTGCAGGAACGGCATGAGCGGAATACCGTCGGCGGCTGTGCGCTCCTTGACGATCATCCTGCCCTTGAACCAGGTCATCAGCAGGAAGAACAGCAACGCGCCGATACCGAGCGGCAGCCAGCCGCCCTCCTCGACCTTCAGCAGATTGGCGCCGAAAAAGCCTAAATCGACCACCATGAACACGCCGATGATCAACGCCACGAGGAACTTGTTCCAGTTCCACACATTCACCATCACGACGCACGCGAGGATCGTCGTGATCACCATCGTCGCCGTCACCGCGATGCCATATGCGGCGGCAAGATTGTCCGAACTCTTGAACGCAATCACGATGCACAAAATGATGAACAGCAGCATCCAGTTCACCACCGGCACATAGATCTGACCGATCGCCAGTTCCGACGTGTGCAGGATCTTCATGCGCGGCACGTAGCCGAGCTGGATCGCCTGGCTCGTCAACGAATAGGCGCCGGAAATCACCGCTTGCGAGGCGATCACGGTCGCCACCGTCGACAGCACGACGAGCGGCAGCACGGCCCAATCCGGTGCGAGCAGAAAGAATGGGTTTTCGATGGCCTTCGGGTCGTGCATCAGCAGCGCGCCCTGGCCGAAATAATTGAGCACCAGCGACGGCATCACCAACGCATACCAGGCCATGCGGATCGGCTTCGCGCCGAAATGGCCCATATCGGCGTACAGCGCTTCGGCGCCGGTCAGCACCAGCACGACCGAGCCGAGCACCACATAGGCCTGCAACACGTGCGTAGCCATGAACGTGTAGGCGTAGTACGGATTCAGTGCGCGAATCACGTTCGGAGATTGCATGATGTGCCAGAGGCCGAGCACCGCGAGCACCGCGAACCATACCAGCATGATCGGGCCGAACAGACGCCCGACCATGGCCGTGCCGTGCCGCTGGATCCAGAACAGCAGCACAAGGATCACGATGGTCAGCGGCACCACCAGATGCGACAGGTGAGGCGCGGCGATCTCGAGGCCCTCCACCGCCGACATCACCGAAATCGCCGGCGTGATCACCGCGTCGCCATAGAACATGCAGGCGCCGAAGATGCCGAGCATCATCAGCAAGCCGGCCATTTTCGATTTATCTTCGAGAGAGCGCAGCGCCAGCGCCATTAGAGCGAGGACGCCGCCTTCGCCGTTGTTGTCGGCACGCATCACGAACCACACATACTTGACGCCGACGACGATCACAATCGCCCAGAACATCAGCGATATCACGCCGAGGATCGATTGCTCGGTGAGAGGAATACCGTGTGACGGGCTGAACGCCTCTTTCAGCGCGTACAGCGGGCTCGTGCCGATATCGCCGAACACCACTCCGATCGCTGCAATCGCGAGCGAAGGCAGAGGCTGTTTGTGCACGTGATTGTTATCTGTCATAGAGGCGAGGAAATCCGTTCCCTGAGCGGAAAAAACGACCGCTATTCTAAACTGCCCGCTTAGCGCCGCCCGGCTTGTTGTGGATACACCACGTGGATGGTCCGCGCAGTGTAGCACTGCGATATGGGCGCGTCTGCCGGGCCAGGCGTATCGTCGGCGGCGCCTGCCATTGCGCCGTTCGCGAAGCGCCAGGCGGTGATACGCGCACGGCGCGCACAAAAAAACGGAGCCCAACCGGACTCCGTTTTCTGGGTACGACCCGATGCGTACGACGCCGAAGTGCGCATCACGCCCCCGGCGACTCCTGTGCTTGCGCAGTGCCTCGCTTGATCCACGCGCCGAGGTTGTGCGGACGAACCGTGTCCCACTCCTCGAACGGCTGATGAATCCACGGATTGGTGGGCAGATACTGCACGTGATAGTCGGGCTTCACTTTCGAGCAGCCCTTGTACCAGAGCACCGCCGAACGCACTGCGGTGATCGCCGGATAACGCTCCTTCAGATGCTGCTGCACGCGCGCCAGCGTCACGCCGGAATCGACCAGGTCGTCGACCAGCAGCACATTGCCGTGCAGTTCGCCGCGCGTCATCGTGATGTATTGCGCGATGTCGAGTTCGCCCTGCTCCGTGCCGGCCGCTTCACGGTACGAACTGGTGGCGAGAATCGCGAGCGGCAGATCGTAGATGCGTGAGAGCTGATCGCCGACGCGCAAACCGCCGCGCGCGAGACACAAGATCTTGTCGAACTTCCAGCCCGACTCGTGCACGGCCAGCGCCAGCAGTTCGATCAGCCGGTGATACTCGTCCCAGCCGACCCACAGGTTCTTGTCGTCGTTGCGCGGATCTTTCATCGCAATCATGGGTACACCTTGCACCATCGCTTAAACCTTGAACGGATGACGCAACAGAATGGTCTCGTCGCGATCCGGACCGGTCGACACCATGTCGATCGGAATGCCCGCAACTTCCTGCACGCGCGACAGATACGCACGCGCATTGGCGGGCAGCTTGTCCCATTCCTTGATGCCGACCGTGCTTTCCTTCCAGCCCACGAAGGTTTCGTACACCGGCTCGCAACGCGCGACTTCCGATGCGCCGCGCGGCAGCAGATCGACGTGCTTGCCGTCGACCGTGTAGCCGACGCACAGCTTCACTTCGTCGAGGCCGTCGAGCACGTCGAGCTTGGTCATGCATAGACCCGATACGCCGTTGATCTGGATCGAGCGGCGCAGCGCGGCGACGTCGAGCCAGCCGGTGCGGCGCGGACGGCCGGTGACCGAGCCGAATTCCTTGCCGACGGTGGCGAGTTCGAGGCCGATCGCTTCCTGACGGGCGGCGTTGTCCGCGTCGTACAGTTCGCTCGGGAACGGGCCCGAGCCGACGCGTGTGCAATACGCCTTGGTGATGCCGAGAATGTAGTGCAGCTTTTGCGGACCAACGCCCGCGCCCGCGGTGGCCGCACCGGCCACGCAGTTGCTCGACGTGACGAACGGATAGGTGCCGTGGTCGATGTCGAGCAGCGTGCCTTGCGCGCCTTCGAACAGCAGATTGTTGCCGGCCGCGTTTTCGTCGTAGAGACGGCGCGACACGTCGGTCACCATCGGCTTCAGACGGTCGGCATAACTCAGCATCGTGTCGAGCGTTTGCTGGAAGTCGACAGCGGCGACACCCAGGTATTGCGTGAGCACGAAGTTGTGGTAATCGAGGTTTTCACGCAGACGTTCGGCGAAAGTTTCCGGCTCGAACAGGTCCTGCACGCGCAAGCCGCGGCGCGCCACCTTGTCTTCATAAGCCGGGCCGATGCCGCGGCCGGTGGTGCCGATCTTGCTCGCGCCACGGCGCGCTTCGCGGCCCTGGTCGATGGCAATGTGGTACGGCAGAATCAGGGTGGTGGCTTCGGAAATGAAGAGGCGCTTCTGAACGTCGACGCCAGCGGCTTCGAGCTCGCCGATTTCCTTGAACAGCGCTTCCGGCGACAACACGACGCCATTGCCGATGTAGCACGCGACGCCGGGATGCATGATGCCCGACGGAATCAGACGCAAGATGGTTTTCTTGCCGCCGATGATAAGCGTGTGGCCGGCATTGTGACCGCCCTGGAAGCGAACAACGCCTTGAGCGTGGTCCGTCAGCCAGTCGACGATCTTGCCCTTGCCCTCATCACCCCACTGGGTTCCCACGACGACGACGTTGCGCCCGGGGTTCAGATTCACTGCGCTGGCAGACATGTTGTTTCGTAAGCTGGTTAAAAACGTATTCTACCTATCTTCGCGGAACCTTCCGAATTTTTCCGTTTCCGCTCAACGGTATGCACGTTATGGGGGGATAGCGAAAGTAGCACGGCCCAAGGACCGCGCCGGGTCCGGCGACGCTACGGACGCCTGCTGAAATGCCCTGAGGATGGTCCTCGTGCGGATCGAACGGAACGCACTTAAGCGCGCGGTTCGACGACCCATGCACCGTTGCGCTCGACCAACACGCGGTCGAAAGCGAATTCGTCCAGATCGTGCTCGTGGCCGGGCAGCGCCTGAATCACGACTTCGCCCGCATCGCGCAGCGCGGCGACGCTCACGCGCAATGCGTCGTCGTGCTGCCACGGCGCAAGAATCGCGCTGCTGCGAGCTTCAACCGGCGAGATGCGCGCCACTTCGCGCAGATCGAGCGAAAAGCCCGTTGCCGCGCGTGCGCGGCCGTAGGCCTGGCCCACGTGGTCGTAACGGCCACCGCGCGCCACCGCGTTCGGCACGCCGTCGACATACGCCGAGAACATCACACCGCTGTGGTACGTGTAGCCGCGCAAATCGGCGAGGTCGATCATCACTTCGGCGCCCTCCACCTGGCTCGCGAGGAACGCGAGGTCGTCGAGCGCGCGGGCGATGGCCGGCGCGTTCGGCAAACGGGCACGGGCTTCCTCGAGCACCGAGGCGTCGCCGTACAGCGTGGGCAGCGCGCGCAATGCGTCGCGTGTGACCGGCGTGAGACCGGCGGTCAATTCGGCAAGACGCGGCACGTCCTTGCCTGCCAAGGCGTCGTAGAGCGCCTGGCCCAGTTCGGCCGCGGCCGGTTCGCCTTCGATCAGCGCAGCGAGCACGCCTGCGTGGCACAGATCGAGCCGCACTTTCGCGAGGCCGGCCAGACGCAGCGCGTCGAGCATCAGCTGCTGGATTTCCAGGTCCGCTTCAAGGCCGGCATGACCGTAGATTTCCGCGCCGATCTGGATCTGCTCACGCGTGGCGTGCAAGCCGCGCGGGCGCGTATGCGCCACGTTGCCCGCGTAACACAGACGCGTCACGCCCTGACGGTTCAGCAAGTGCGCATCGATACGCGCGACCTGCGGCGTGATGTCGGCCCGCAGACCGAGCGTGCGCCCGGAGAGCTGATCGACGAGCTTGAAGGTGCGCAGATCCAGATCGTGTCCGCCGCCGGTGAGCAGCGACTCGATGTACTCGAGCAGCGGCGGCATCACCATCTCGTAGCCGTACGAGCGGAAACGATCCAGCAAATGGCGCCGCAACTCTTCGATCTTGCGGGCTTCCGACGGCAGCACGTCGGCGATATTCTCGGGAAGTAACCAAATCGACATCGATGCAGTCCTACGACGTTGAACACGGCGGCTGGGTGCGCCGGTAAGTGAGTGTGAATGGCGGACGGCGGCTCGATTCTGGCGGTTACCGAGGACTCCGGAAAACCTCGGCGGAGGTCCGCGGGCACCAGCATCGCCCTCTTCGGCCAACGCGCGTCAATCGCGACTGGCGCCGTCACGCTCGCTGCTCTGATGCAACCGCGCGCGCCGTCGGGCCGTGAGCGCGGCGCGCCTCAGGTCACGATGAACAGCAGAATCAGCCCGAGCACCATCACGATCAGCCCGCCCATGCGAATCTGATGCTGCGGCCGTTCCGCTATTTTACGGAACGTGTCGCGCCAGGCGCTCGGAAAAACGAACGGGAACATTCCCTCGATAATCAGCATCAATGCGATCGCGAGCAGTAACGAGCCGGCTATATCCATGCGAATGAAGGGGCCGCGATGCGGATGCCGCGGCGTTCCGGTTATCAGGGTTTGCGCGAGGCCGCGGAAGCGTCCGGGGCGGCGCCGCCGGTCGGGCTACGCATGAAGCGGAAGAACTCGCTGCTCGGGTCGACCACGATCACGTCGCCTGGCTTGAAGGTGTTCCGGTATGCCTGCATGCTTTGATAGAACTGGTAGAACTGCGGGTCGCTGCCGTACGCGGCGGCGGCGATTTCCGCTGCCTTCGCGTCGCCGTCGCCCTTGATGGTCTGCGCCTGGCGGTAGCCGTCAGCGAGAATCGCCTGCTGCTTGACGATCGCGTCCGCCTTGATCTGACCGGCCTCGGCAGCGCCTTTCGCGCGCTCGTCGGCTGCGATCTGCTGGCGTGCGGCGATCATTCGCTTGTAGACCGAGTCGGCCATCGACGCCGGGAAATCGACGCGCGTCAACTGCACGTCGAGCACCGAAACGCCGAGCGAGGCCGCGACCTTGTCCATCGCGCCGCGTGCTTCGTCGGCGACGGCCTGCTGCCTGGCCAGCGCATCGGTCAGCGTGTATCTGGCGAAAGCATCGCCGAGCGCGCTGCGCGACACCAGCGCGAGCCGGTCCGGCAGACTTTGCACGTCGCCCTTTGTTTCGGCGATCAGCTTCAGCGGATCGGTCACGCGGTATTTGACGACCGGATTGGCCAGCAGGTCGGTTTTGTCGGACGTGACGAAGCGGTCCTCATCCGGCGCGTCGAGCGACTGGATGCGGCTATCGACCAGCGT